>JADGCJ010000009.1:50107-66225 GCA_015229045.1 Magnetococcales bacterium | reverse complement strand
TCAACGCAGCCAGCCTGGAACACATTGAAAAATGGAGCGAGAACTTTGTTTTTGCCCACTCTCTGGAGGATGTTTTTGTTTTGTGACTGATCCAGTCCACTCCTCACCCCATATCGCCCCAGAGGGTTTGCACCATGGTCAGGACGGCCAGGGCAGCGGTTTCGGTGCGCAGAATACGCGGTCCCAGGCCAACGGTGACAAAGCCCAATCTCTCCTGGGCAAAGCGAACCTCTTCGGTGGACAGCCCCCCTTCCGGGCCGGTCAGCAGGGTCAGGGCCGAGCCGAGTGGGGGAGGAGTCAGGGAACCGAGTCGTTTGCCATTGCGTTGCTCTTCCCAGAAGAGCAGGCGGTTGCCGTCGGGGATGGTGGCAGCGATCTCCTCCCAGGAGGCAGGGGGGTGAATATGGGGCACCCGGGTGCGGCCACACTGTTCGGTGGCCTCTATGGCGATGCGTTGCCAGCGTTCGGTTTTATGGATAGCCTGCCGGGCGTCCGGGCGGCTGACACTGCGCTGTGTCAGCAAAGGCATGATGGCCGTCACGCCCAATTCCACCCCTTTTTGGACCACCAGGTCCATCGAGGCGGAGCGCGACAGGCCATGAACCAGGGTGACTGCCAGGGGGGATTCCCGCTCTTCGGGCCAATGTCGGATCAGATGAACCTCGACTGAACTGCCTTTCACATGGAGGGTTCCCTCCCACTCTCCGCCGGAGCCATCGAAGAGGCGGACTTCGTCCCCCGAGGCCAAACGCAAGACGCGCAACAGATAGTGCCCGATCCGAGCCTCCGGTCGATGACTCTCCTCGGTGGGGTGCAGTCCACCGGCGACAAAGAGGCGTGGAACCATGACCCTGCTTTCCTTCGTGCCACGGTCTTGTTTATCGATGACGGGCTCTTGAACCAAATCCATTTCGAGATGTAAAGCGGACGCGGTTTAACGGCACTCTGTCGGCAAATATTCCGTATTCACGCCATTAAAGACTCCCGGACCGCAAGTCCAGGTTTTGCCGCCATCCGTCGTGGACAGGCGAACGCCCTTGCCTGCAATTCCCTGGGCAACACCCTCCGATTTGAACGTGGCGGTCACCATCAGGTCGGGAGTGGTGGCGGAGGGACCGGATTGGCTGAGCACGATGGTGGCGGCATATTTGCCGGGATCGATGGAGGGTATATCCGTTCCCTGGTCGGGCCAGTAACCATGACTCGTGTACCATGCCGTCAGCACCGGCTTATGTGCCTGGAGGTCTGACAAGGTCTCCGAGACCTGGGAACGAACCGTTATATTGAGATAGGCCGGAATGGATATGGCAGCCGTTATACCCAAAACTGGAATCAGGAGCGTCGCCAGTAAGGCGATGACGACCCAAACCGTGCGTCCCTGGGTATCTTGCCGATTGACGACCAGGCATCCCGCCATTTTGTCATGCAACCCCTGCTTTTTTTCGGTCCAACCGGCCATGAAAAATCCGATACACAAGGTCAGCAATGAAACGATTTTGCCAAAGTAGCGTCCCGACGCCTTGCCAAACGAGACAGGATTGCCGGACAAATCGGTCACTTTGATTTTAAGGAGCATCTTGCCGAGGGTGGCCTGTTTTGCGGAGCTTTCCATGAATGCTGCATAGAGCCAGCCGATGATGGCTCCGATAATATTACCAAGAGTCTCGACACCGGAGGCCTGGTGAGTTGTCAGGATATAAAAATAACCAACAATACCACCGACGATCATGGAAGGGATGATGAGGACCAGTTGATCGTAGAACGTGGCGGAGAGTCGAACCCAAAAACCGGCATAACTGATGGGATTGGCGGCAGGCCGGGAGTCACCACCTTCCGGCAGGGGTGCCTTGGGACGCGGCGAGGCGCCATGCTCACCACACTGAGGACAGGTTTCCGAATCATCGGGCAACTTTGCCCCGCACTTTGCACAGAACATAGTGAACTCCCCATCCATTGACCCGCAGGTTACGTGGTCATTCCATCGAAGATCCATCTGGTTACGATCAAAACCATGGGAACGACGCGACAGTGTGGTCTTTCAGTCCAGCCTCCAGGATGGCAGATTCCATAAGAACAGGGGAATTGTCAATGAAAATAAGGTGATTGTCAGAGAACAACCCTCCTCCCCGCAAGAGCGTGACAGATGCGGGGGGAGGAGGTTGCACAGAGTTCGCAAAGAGGCATTATTGGGCCATGGTACCCAGAATTCCAGCCATTTTCTTGATGCGTTCGGCTTGAACGGTCGACGATATGGTTTTGGCTTCGTCCAGCTTGCCTGCTTTGACGTTGGGTATGATCTGCCCGTCGCGGGTTGCCTTGAACTCTGTCCAAATGGCAGCGAACTCTTTGAAGGCACCGGCGTGTTTGGCAATAATCTCATCCACCTTGGCTGTGCTGGCCTTGACAGCCTCTTCATGTTTGGCCTGGGCGGCCTTGTCGGTAGTGCCGAGCATGGCAACGAGATTTTCGCGCGCTTCACCCATGGCAGCCTTCACAGAATCGGCCACAGGACCGGCAAAGACGGCAGCAGCTGAAAAGGAGAGACCCAGACCCAACACACCAAGCAAAAACAATTTTTTCATGCGTGTTCTCCAATGAAGAGTAAAAGAGGGAGATCAGTCATTTCAAGATCATCCCCCCCATTCTCCCGATCCTGAAACGGGCAGCCATGATCTGGATCAAAAAAACGGGTGATCATTGCCGTCGCCGATTCATGTTTCCGGATCGGTCATTTCGCTTTGGTGCTCTTCCATGATCTCAATTTTGCGATACAGTGTGCGCAGGCTGATTCCCAACTCCTGCGCCAACCAGGCCTTGTCGGTTCCAAACTGGCGCATGACCTGGCTCAGATAAAGCCTCTCCACATGATCCAGCGGCAGGACACGCTGCAAGCGAAAGGAGACAGGTTCGTCCGATGTCAAACCCGCCTGCCAGGGGGAGGAGGGTGTCACGGCGGGAGAGGTCGCGAGTCTCTCCCGGGTGGAGGAGGGGATGGGGTACATGGGATGGGGAAGATGTTCGGGTAACATGACAGGGCCATCCATCATCAGAATGGCTCGATCCAGAATATTCATCAGCTCCCGAATGTTGCCAGGGAAAGGATGGCTCATGAACCAGGCCATGGTCTCGGGTGCCAGTTGAATCTTCTGGCCGCCTTCCATGCGGTCGAGGAGTGATTGGACAAGCAGGGGGAGATCGTCGCGGCGTTCCCGCAGAGGGGGCATGTGAATGGGAAAAACGCCAATGCGGTAGTAGAGGTCCAGGCGAAATTCGCCCCGTGCCACCATGGCCGACAAGTCGCGATTGGTCGCGCAGATCAGGCGAAAATTGGCATAATGGGTATTGACCCCACCCACCCGGCGAAAACTCTTCGTTTCCAGCAGGCGCAGCAGTTTGACCTGAAGCGAAAGGGGAATATCACCGATCTCGTCCAGAAACAGGGTTCCCTGGTGGGCCACCTCCGCCAGTCCGGTTTTGCGCAAGTGTGCCCCGGTGAAGGCACCCCGTTCGTAACCGAACAACTCGCTTTCAAACAGACTCTCGGTCAATCCGGAACACTCGACCGGGACGAAGGGCATGTTGGCCCTGGGACTGGCTTGATGAATGGCCCTGGCCACCACCTCCTTGCCCGTGCCCGACTCGCCGAGCAGCAGGACCGAGGCTTTGCTGGCCGCCACCCGCTGGATCATGCGCAGCATGTATTGAAACGTCGGCGATGACCCAACCAGCCCCACCGGAGCCGGATCGGCGGAGGCGATGCGAACTGGGGTCAGAATTTCCAGATAATGGGTGATCCGACCATCCCGGTCGTGGATGGGACGAATTTCCACATCCACATACTCTTTTCCCTCCGATGTCTGATGGACGTGCAGCAGACGTTGACTCAGGCCGGTTTCCAGACAGGCATGCAAGGGACAGGATTCACCCTCCTGGTCGCACGGTCTCGTATAGGCGTGGGATATTTCGTAGCAACGGATCTCTCCCATGGCGACGATGGGTCCATAGGTCTCTTCGTAGAGTTGATTGCAGGCCAGAACCCGGTACTCCAGATCGACGAGAATGGCTGGCACGGCGTGAATGCTCAGGAAGGCCGCTGCATCGATGGAGGGGATGGCATGGGTCGGAGCGACTGTCATACAGGGAACCTTGGCGGGTGGGAAAGAGGCTGACGATGCGTGGATGGGGGAAATCTTCCTCCACCCTCCCAAGCGTGAGAATCGCTGCGCGACCTCCACGGTACAATCAGGAGCGACATTGTTGCACAAACTTGTCATCCGTGACAATCAGAGGGTGCCATGTTTGTCATTCTTGGCAAGGAATCCTGGCGCGTTGCCCAGCAATTTTTCAGGACGGTGACGTCTGTGTAAAAAAATAGGCGAAAAATTACAGTTTGTTATAATATCCTGTCACAATTGGTTAGAGAAGAGGCACGATTGTTGCCCTTATGGCAGCAAGGCCGACTCACCGCGACGGGGGATGATAGTCGTTCGGCGAGCGGGTTTCCAGTAGCGGATGTGTCCATCGAACAACGGAGAGGAGTACACATGTCCTGGCGATTCCCAAAGTTGACCAGACGTAGATTTCTTCAATCCAGTGGGGGAGTTGCGGGGTTGTCTTTATTGGCCCCGACCGGCCTCGTCGGCAGCGAGGTCAAGAGTGACAAGGATGTCACCAGGGAGCAGGTTTACAGCATATGTAACTTTTGCTCATCGTTGTGTAATGTCCAGGTGACCACCGAGACGGAAAACGGGGTCAAGCGTATTGTCAAACTGGATGGCAACCCCCACTCTACCTTGAACCGGGGTAAAATGTGCGCCCGGGGTCAAGCCGGTATGCGCCAGGTCTATGAAGTGGACCGTATCAAGGGTCCCATGATCCGGGTGGAAGGAAGCGAGCGCGGAGAGGGCAAATTTCGCGCGGCCACTTGGGAGGAAGCCTGGGCCTACATCGAGTCCAAGGCCAAGGCCAAGAAAATCCAGCCATGGGAGTGGACCATGGTGGGTGGCTGGACTTCTTGTGTTTTTTACATGTATTGGGCTGTCCCCTTTGCTCTGGCCAACGGGATCCCCAACATTGTCGCCTCGCCGATGCAGCATTGTGTGGCCTCCGGGCATCTGGGGACCGATTCGGTGACCGGGAACTTCAATATTCACGACGAAGTCCTGCCCGATTACGACAATGCCAACTATATCCTTTTTGTTGCCAACAATGCCTCCATCGGGGCCATTTCCACCTCGCGCATGGTGCGCTTTGCCGAGGGCCGCAAGAAGGGCACCCGGGTCGTCGCCCTGGATTCGCGTCTTTCCGAGACGGCGGCCAAGGCCGATGAGTGGATTCGTATCCGCCCCGGCACCGACCTCGATTTCATGGTGGCCATGCTGCACGTGATGCTGACGGAAAAGCTCTACGATGAGGATTTTCTGAAGAAACACACCAACATGCCCTTCCTGCTGACCCGGGATGCGCATGGAGCCTGGGCCATTGTCACCGATGCGAAGGGCAATCCGCGTGTCATTCAGGAGCGCACCGGGGAGATTGTCTCCATCCCGCCGTACAGCCATCAGAATGTGGTGGATATTCAGGGTGGTCCGGTTCACCCCTCCCTGTTTGCCCCGGATGGCCTGATCCTGGAAGGGCGTCCCGTGTTGACGGTTTTGCAGGCGCAGATGGCCGAAATTGCCAGCAACACGCCGCAATGGGCGGCCAAAACCACCGGCGTTTCGTCGGCGACCATCATCAAGACGGCGCGGGACTTCGCCCAGGCCGGACGTCCGATCGTCGATCCGGGCTGGCACGGCGCCCGCTATACCAACATCAACATGCTGCGTCGTGTACAGGCGATGTTGCAGGCCCTGGTGGGAGGCATCGACCGCAAGGGTGGCTGGATCATGAGCGGCGAGTACCACCACAAGGTGGCCAATTGGCACAAGGCCAATCGCACCCTGCCCGGACCCCTCATGACGACTCTGGCCGGGATACCCTTTGTCAGCGAGCTGATCAAGGCCATCTCCAATCCGAAGACCTTTCCGCACAATCATCCGGCCTGGGCCTTCGCCTTCGCTGCCCAGGAACGGGCCGCCGGTCGCGAGGCCGTGGCCGTACCGGCTCTGGCCGACACGGGTCTTTTGGAATCGGTCACCGGCAAGTTGATCTACAATGGCGAACCGTACCTGACCCGGGCCATCGTCATCAACGCAGCCAATCCGGTGCGCCACTACTATCCGGACACCCAGTGGAAAACCATCCTCACCCATGCCAACATGGAACTGGTGGTGGTGGTGGATGTGCTTCCTTCCGACACCGTACCCTACGCCGATGTCATCCTGCCCAACCCGACCTACCTGGAGCGGGACGAGCCAACCATCTATGGCAACGGGGTCAATCACGACCTGGCCCTGACGACCCGCTTCAGTGCCATCGATCCCTTGTACGACACGCTGGAAACCCCGGATATCCTGTTGGGTCTGAGCAGGGTCATTTCAGGAACCACAGAGCCGTTTGTCAAAACCCTGGAGGCGTTGAGCGGCATTCCGGCCAAAGCCACGATGGCCGCCTATGATAAACATCGCGCTCTGGGGGCCAAGAGTCCCTACTCGAAGGCGTGTCGTGATGTCGCCTTTGAACAGACCGCCGCCAGGATTCATACCACTCCCCGCGAGCTGCGTGACAGCCTCAAACGCCATGGTGTGCACCTGGAGATTGCCGCCGAGGAGATTCTGGCGCACCACTCCATGCCCCGCCAAATGGCTTTGCCGACGACCAGCGGTCGTCTGGAGTTCTACGGTACGCTCTTTGTGTGGCTGCGGGATGGCATGGGTGGAAAGGGCTCCTCCTTCAACGTGCTGGCGGCATCCATACCGGCGACCTGTCGGGTGGGCAAGACCATGGATCAACCCCTGGACAAGGACGAGTTTTACTTCACCTACGGCAAGACGCCGACCATCTCCTACGGTTCCACCAACAGCAACAACCCGGTGCTGGCGGCCATCAACCGTTTCAAGAAGGATATCTACACGGGGGTATGGATCCACCCCGATCGGGCCAATGCCCTGGAGATCGGCTCCGGTGATCGCATCCTCATGACCAACACCTTCTCTGGCCAGCAGGCCGAGGGGACGGCCTATGTGACCAACCAGTTGCATCCGGATTCCATCTTTTTGCACTCCTCATTCGGTGTCGAAAACAAGGCTCTGCGTCTCAGCGTGGGTATTGGCACGGCCACCAATAAACTGATCCCCTACCTGGTTGAACCTGTCGTTGCGGGATTCCGTTCCCAGGAATTTACCGTGCGGATCCAAAAAATCTGATAAAGGAGTGGCATCGTGACCCGTTATGTCATGGTAATCGATATGAACACCTGTGTGGGCTGCAACGCCTGCATGGCTGCCTGTTCGCTGGAAAACCAGACCCCGGTCTGGTCGGATCAATGGCGAACCTATGTTCATGACCGGGAAGTCGGCTCCGGCAACTCGGTACGTCGGCATTTCATTCCCCGTTTGTGCAACCACTGCTCAAACCCTCCCTGCATGACCGTTTGTCCCACGGGGGCGACCCATCGCACCTCGGATGGGGTGGTCCTGGTGGAGGAGGCCTTGTGCATGGGGTGCGGGGCTTGCGCCCTGGCCTGTCCCTACAAGGCGCGCTTCCCCTACACTCACGCCGATATCAAAATCGGCAAGGAGTACTATGGGGTATTGAAACGCAAGGCTCCCAGCATGGACAAGTGCTCTTTTTGCCATCATCGACTCAAGGTGGGCGAGTTGCCGGCCTGTGTACGCACCTGTCCGGGGGAGGCCAGAATGGTGGGCGACCTCGACAGCGCGACCCATCCGGTTACCGAGCTGGTGCGCAACGGCACGGCCAAGCCGCTGATGGCCCATCTGGGGACGCGCCCCAATGTCTACTACATTCCCCAACGGTAGGAGAGCCGCATGGAAATCATGACCTACACCACGCAAAACCTGTGGACGTGGTGGTTCGCGTTGTATCTCTTTCTGGGAGGCATGGGAGCTGCCGTCATTGTGGTCAGTTTTCTCACCCACATGTATTTGCGGGAAGAGAAAGAGTTGGTGATGTGGGGGGCGCTTTCCGGCACGGCCATGCTGGGCGTTGGATCGGGCCTGCTCTTTCTGCATCTGTTGCACAAGTGGGCAGCCATTTACATCCTCACCCCCTGGGGCATTTTTCACAAACCCGACTCCTGGATTGCCTGGGGATCGCAGTTCATTCTCTGGCTCCAGATCGCGGCGGTGCTGTTTGCCCTCCCATTCATGGTGGAAAAGCCGCGCCTTCTGCACTGGCCCGTCATGGGTGCTTTCCTGAAAATGAAAATCACCCGCGACGTTGCCGAAACGGCGCAAAAATTCCAGCCTATCCTGGGCTGGATCGCTATCGTCACGGGTCTGGGCACGGCTGTCTATACGGGTCTGCTCCTGCAAAGTTTTCCGGCAGTGGCCCTGTGGCACAACCCGGGGGTACCGATCCTGTTCACGGTTTCGGCCTTTTCCACCTCGATGGCCTGGTTGCTCATCGTCATGTACATGTTCATCTACCATCGGGTGGACCATACCATTCGCGCCCTGTATGAGCGGGTGGACATTGGCTTGATTACCGCCGAACTGGTGGTCATCTTCTCCTTTTTCAACTATACCCTTTCCGGTTCGGAATCCGGTTATCGTTCGGCGGAGTTGCTGTGGAACGACTCGGGCTGGGTGATGGGCTTTGTCGTGTGCGGCTTGATGATCCCCCTGGCCATGGAGCTGAAGTGTGTCTTTGGCAAGTGGGCGGGCAAGGTGCCCATCGTCACGGCGTCGGTGTTGGTGCTTTCCGGAGGGTATCTCCTGCGGCACTACTTTATGGCGGCTGGTGTTTACGCCTATCCATGGTAAACTTGCCCCCATGGACGCGGTATCGGAACGTGAATTGACTTTACTGGCCGGGTTGCTTGGGCAACCCGGGCCGGACTCGCTGGAAGCCGTCGACGAAATGGCCGCCGGGCTTCCCTGGCTGCAAGCGGCCTGTCCACAACTGCGGACAACCCCGTTGGAGGAGTGGCAGGCCGAACATACCCGCCTTTTTGTCAATGGTATCCCCAAGACGATCTGTCCGCCTTTCGAGAGTTACTGGCGGCACGGATCTCTGGGGGGAAGTTGTGTGCAGGCCATCGCCGGACTCTACAGGCGGGCGGGAGTTGAGGCAGACCCGGACATCGCTCCGGATTTTTTGGGTTCCCTGTTGGATCTGGCTGTGCATCTGCGTTTACAGCATGGCCGGTTGGCCGATGTGGAACAGGAGCTGTGGCAGGAGCATTTGCTGGTCTGGGTTCCTCAATTTGCAGCCAGACTCAGGGACTCTTCATCCCTGATTCTTTATGGTTCGCTGGGCGCGAGGTTTTTGGATCTGTCGGGAGAGGGGCGTGTCAACAATCGATCTGGAACCTGGTGACCCGGGTGAGGTAGAATTCCATGCTAGGTTTCGTGTACTCTTCGAGGCGGCTACGGAGGGGTTGCGCCGGGAGCAGGTTCTTCCCGGCCTGGAGGCAGATTTTCTCAACCTGGCCCTTGGCCATGAAACCAGGGCCTGCCGACATCTTGAAGGGTGGACTCTGTTTTTGCAATTGACGCCTTGGATGCTGTGTCGGGTTCTGGTGCCGGAGACGCCCCGGACAGCCATTCCGGATGGTCGGGAGAGGGTTTCTCTGCCCACCTTGGGTCCGAGAACCAGCTTGACCATTCTGGGACAGACCCAGGAGGCCCATACACAATATGATCCGCAGCTCGGATTTTTTTATATTCAGCCCCTGGTGGTTGGTTTGTCGCGCTACCAGACCGGCGACCAGGTGTTTGCCGCCTGGACCGATGTCGTCCGGTTTCGCGATACCATCCGCAAGGAACGCTCCATGGAGTGTCGCTGGCAACAAGATTTGACCCGTCGGGAGATTTTTGGCAGTTTTCGTCTGGCAAAAGGGTGACAAATCAAAGGTGGTCCATCATGAAAAAAAGTGTTGCCATGTTCTGCATGACGTTGTTGTTGGCCGGTGGTCTCGTCGCGACCGATGCCCGGGCACAATCGGGTGCTGCCCAAGGTGCCGCCGCTGCACCTGAATCCAAGGTCTGGGATGCCGCCTACAAGGGGGATTGGGCAGCCGTCCGGGACGCTCTGAACAAGGGGGCCGATCCCAATCAATACAGCCAGGTGGGCATGTCACTGCTCATGATGGCGTCCCAGGAAGGCCATGCGGAAGTCGTCGACCTGCTCTTGAAAAAAGGGGTTGATGTCAACGCTCAGCACCTGCGGGCTGGGTGTACGGCCCTGTTTCTGGCCGCCGAATGGATGCACCCCGAGCTGGTGGACGCTCTGATCGACCACGGAGCGGATGTCAATTTTCAGACCAAGGGGTTCTGGACCCCGTTGTTGAAAATAGTCGCCGTGCGGTTGAAGGATCCGTCTGAGCAGGCCACTCGCCTGAAGATACTGGAGAAATTGCTTGCCAAGGGGGCCAATGTCAAGGCGACGAACCAAAAGTTGCGTACAGCCGTGCATCTGGCGATCCAGTATGGCAATGCGCAGTTGTTGCCTGCCCTGATCGCTGCCGGAGCGGACATCAACGCCCAGGACAAGGAGGGCAACACTCCCCTCATGTTGGCTGCCCAATATGGTGATATCCAGGCTGCCCACCTGCTGATAGAGAAAAAAGCCAGCATCGAACGCAACCACCAATGCGGTTGCACAGCGCTTCTGATTGCATCCGAAAAAGGCCATACGGAGATCGTTAAAATGTTGGTGGAGCATGGATCGGATGTCCATGTCAAAAACGAAGATGGTTTGAATGCCCTGATGTTTGCCTCGGCCAACGGACATGCGGAAATCGTCAAGTTTTTATTGGCCAAAGGGGCGCGGGTCAACGAACGCGACAACAAAGGTGTCACCTCCCGCCTGATGGCCCTGGAAAAACATCACGAAGAGGTGGAAATGCTTCTCCAGGAGGCCGGCGGTACCTGCTATTGAGTCTGTGACGCTCCAGGAAGGGCCGGGGCAGAGGCCCTTCCTGGAGAACGCGAATCCCCCTGTCGTGCCCTGGGATCGCCGGTAGGGAGGAGTGGTGCAACGTCGCCGTGCGTCGTGGCATGGTTCCAACTCCAGATCAAGATGGATGCGCGGCGATAACGAGTGAGCGACGAGACAGGACGTGTTGGGTACGGCGAGGAGTGAGTGAGGCAGTCAACGAAGCAGACGCTTGATCTGGAATTGGCATGAGACAGTCGACGAAGCAGACGCTTGATCTGGGATTGGAATAAAAAGAGAGCTGGGGAGTTGTATCCGGAAGTCTCCTTGTCACGATAAGAGGGAGTGACGTCTTCTCCATGATGTTTCGATCAGGGCTTTGGCTCCTGTTGGATAACTATTGCTTTAAAAGGTCACGATCATGAGTCGTCATGGCGCGAGTGGTCTCATGCTGCACGATATAAAAAACGGTCTCGAGAATGATGAGTTTATATTCTACTATCAACCAAAAATCTCATTCATGACCGGCAGGATTATCGGTGCTGAATCTTTGATCCGGTGGAAGAAGGAGTCGGTATTCATCCAACCGAATGATTTTATACCGTTGGCGGAAGAGACGGGATATATTACTGTTATAACTGAGAAAATGCTTCCAAAATTCATGGCAGATATTACAATTGATCGGCGATCTTTTTCCGGTCTGAGTTTCTCTTTCAATATTTCCAGCCATGATTTGAAAATTCCAAGCTTCCGCGATCAGGTTGAAAGTATTTTTGCATCGGGAAGATTTGACGATAAAAAGATAATATTTGAAATGACCGAAACAACATTGGTTGATATGTCGTTGCAGTCGATTCAAACCATGCACGATCTGCACGAACTGGGCATCAAACTCTCGCTTGATGATTTTGGAACGGGGTACTCCTCTCTCGAAGTCCTCTCCACTTTTCCATTTTCATCGCTCAAGCTGGACAAGAGCCTGGTGAGCCATATGTGTGTCGACAACAAGGTCACCACAGGCAAGGGCAACAAGATTGTCAGCTCCAATATCAGGATGGCGCAGAGACTCGGCATGCGTGTTGTGGCAGAAGGTGTTGAAGATTTATGCACCTATAAGAAATTGCTTTACAGTGGCTGTCACCAGGGGCAGGGTTTCTACATGTCACGGCCTCTTCCACTGAACGCCTTCATCGACCTGGTCGAATCAGGCAAAAGATGGGAAGGGAAACCCATAGGACTGGTTTATCAGGCCCAGGTGGATCATATCCAGTGGCGCAAGGACATGATGGAGCTCTTCTACCATCTGCGCAGCAACGATATTCCCGAAGGTATCGAAGACGATGCGGAGTTCAAGGAGATGCTCGGCGACCATACCGAATGCAACCTGGGCAAGTGGTATTACAGCGATGGAAAAGATTATGCAAACTACAAGGCATACCAAGAGATTGAAAAACACCACGAGGACCTGCACAAGACAGGACGTGACCTGCTCAGAAGCGTCACAGTCGACAAATTTGATCATCGACTGTTCAATCTTCTGGACAGACTGAATTCACTGTCCGGAGAGATGATACGTCTCCTCCAGGATTTGGAAAACGAGGTGCACAGAAACTCCCTGGCAAGCCAAACGACATGATCAAGCCACAGTCACACCATTCCCCGCACACAGGACTCACCTGTGTGCGGGGAACGAAGCCTGACCGGGGGCCTTGTTCAGGGGACGAACGCCGCGTGCCTCCGTCAAGACCCCATGCAATTCAGACGATCAGGCTTGCCTCAGAAAATCTGGATCAATCCTTTGACCGACCATGCTGTCAGCAGAGGAACCGCAGCGAAAACCAATCCCATAATGGCAATCATGCCGGCATTTTCCAAAATTTTCTCGCGCAGATTTTGTTTGTTGGTATTGACTGTACTCATGGTCTCTCTCCTGTAAGGGTTTGACTGGATGCTGACTGGCATCGTTGAAAAAAAGGGTTCTCCACCGTGGTTTGACCGGAGTCCGAAGAAAAGGGTGGCGGACCGGCAGTGAAAGTTATATTTAGAAATGTATAACGCAAGCATCGAGCCATGATTGACTCCGGGGGTGACGAGTCGTGCCGG
Organism: Magnetococcales bacterium; assembly: GCA_015229045.1. The sequence goes on along the minus strand of JADGCJ010000009.1, from coordinate 53,118 downwards.
ATCGTGTTAAAAACAGCGATTCCATCAATCTATCTATCTGTTTTAACTTGTTTTATCCAGGTGTCTCGCCATGAAACGTCGCAGCATCACGGTCACGGAAGAGAATTTTCACACCCTGCATGGCCTGGTCCGCGACCTGATTGAAACCTACCGTCTCTATGCTGAAAACTGGGTGGTGGACCAGTTCCGCGAACTGCCCGAAACCCCTTCTGCAACGGCCATTGTGGCCCTGCAATCCTGGGTGGATCACTGTTTGTCGGTCCAGTTTGCCGATCAGTTGATCACGCTTATGGAGCGTCGTGAAAGCGCGCCAGGGAACGCCTCCCTCTTTCTGCCCTTTTCTGTAGCCAAAGAATAGCATAATATTGATTTTTATGGGGTATATTATCAGGATCCGGAAGGGGTGCGGGTTGCCACTTTGACGATGGGTGTTGGAATTTTGATCCCAAGGCGGAGAGATTCACGATTCGCAGGACATTTTGTTTCATGCTACACAGTTGTGTGATGAGTCTGAGGACATAATGTTCCATGTGACCCCCTCGAAAGAAAATGGAGGCATGGAAGGGTCGCTGACGTTTGAATCCTGGACGATTTTTTGAGCGGGGTGCTATCCTGCCCTAGTGTAGAGAGCAGAGGTGCCCGGGCCTGATGGGCGGGGTCGGGCGACTGCTGGAACGTTGTTGATCGACAGGAAGGTTATGATCATCCGTACAGCCACCGTGGAACGAAAAACACGCGAAACTCAGGTCCGGGCAGAGGTCACCCTGGATGGCAGCGGTGCAACCGGGATTCAGACCGGGCTGGGTTTTCTGGATCACATGCTCGACCAGTTGGGGCGGCACGGTCTTTTTGATCTGACCATCCGGGCCGAAGGGGATCTGCACATCGATGGCCACCATACTGCCGAGGATGTCGGTATCGTTCTGGGCCAGGCTTTTCGGCAGGCTTTGGGGGATCGACGCGGCATCAACCGTTTTGGTCACGCCTATGTGCCCCTGGACGAGGCTCTGTCCCGTGTGGTCGTCGATCTTTCCAACCGCCCCTGTCTGATCTGGGAGGTGACTTTTGCCTCGCCGCGGCTCGGCAGCATGGAGACCGAATTGTTTCGCGAATGGTTCATGGCTTTTGCCCATAATGTCGGCATGACCTTGCATGTCACCAGCCTGTATGGCCACAATGACCACCATGTGATTGAATCCTGTTTCAAGGCCCTGGCCCGGGCACTGCGCATGGCCTGCGCTCCCGATCCACGCCTGGGAGACCGGGTTCCCAGCACTAAAGGAACCTTGAATCCATGATCATTGTCGTAGATTATGGCTCCGGGAACCTGCGTTCCGTGGCCAAAGCCCTGGAGCATGCCGGAGGGGAGGTGCGGGTCAGCGCCGATCCGCACACGATCGCTCAGGCAAGGCACCTCGTGCTGCCCGGGGTCGGAGCTTTCGGCGATTGTCGCGCCAACCTGGACGCCAGGGGCCTCACGGAGCCGGTCCTGGAGCATATCCGGACGGGAAAGCCCTTTTTGGGCATCTGCGTCGGTATGCAGCTGCTTTTTGCTGCCGGTGAAGAGTTCGGTTACCATGCGGGACTGAACCTGATACCAGGTCATGTGGTTCCCTTCTCCCGGGACATGATTGATCCCGCTGACCAGGAACGATGCCTCAAAGTGCCCCACATGGGTTGGAACCAGGTGCGCCAGGAGCAAAGTCACCCGTTGTGGAAGGGCATTCCGGACGCCGCGCATTTTTACTTCGTTCACTCCTTCCACGGTCAGACGACACACCCGTCGGTCGTGGCCGGATCCAGCGTTTACGGCATCACTTTTACCGCCGCAGTGGCCAGGGACAACCTGTTTGCCACCCAATTCCATCCGGAAAAGAGCCAGAGACATGGCTTGCGGCTCCTCCACAACTTTTTGGAGTGGTCAACGTAACATGATCGTCATTCCCGCAATCGACATCAAGGATGGACTCTGTGTGCGCCTCTATCAGGGGGCCATGGATCTCGATACCGTCTATTCAAACGACCCGGGGGGTACTGCGGCCCGCTGGCAGGAGGTGGGCGCCGAACGGCTGCATGTGGTGGATCTCAATGGTGCCTTTGCCGGTCATCCGGTCAACCTGGAGGCCATTCGGGCCATCCTCGGTGCGGTCTCCATTCCGGTGCAGCTGGGCGGCGGGTTGCGCAGCCTGAAAATCATCGAAGAGTGCTTCACGATGGGAGTCTCCATCGCCATTTTAGGCTCGGTGGCCTGCCGCAATCCGGATTTTGTTCGTGAGGCCTGCAAAACCTTTCCCGGACGCATTTCGGTGGGCATCGATGCCCGTGCCGGTCGCGTGGCCGTGGAAGGCTGGTCGGAGACGACGGATATTTCCGCCCTCGATCTGGCGCATCGCCTCGAAGATGCCGGGGCAACGGAGATCATCTTTACCGACATCAGCCGCGATGGTGTCCTCAAAGGCCCCAACATTCCGGCAACCCGCTCGCTGGCCGGCCATGTCAACGTGCCCATCATCCTGTCGGGAGGCATCTCCTCTCTGCAAGACATCCGCGAGGTGATGGCCAATGCAGGGCCTTTCCCCAACGGCGGCAAGATATCCGGAGTGATCACCGGCAAGGCCATCTATGACGGTGGTCTCGATCTTGCCGATGCCGTGGCCCTTACCAAAGGATGAGATTCGGGTGACCGTCGGACTTGACATGCTGGGGTACGTTGCCGGTCTGCTGTCGTGCATCGCTTTTCTGCCCCAGGTGGTTCATACGTGGCGCAGCCGGTCGGTCAAGGATATCTCCCTGGGCATGTTTTTGCTGAACTGTCTCGGGGCGGGGTTGTGGTTGTGGTATGGTTTCCGGGTCAAATCTCTGCCCATCATCGCCACCAATGGCGCCATCTTGTTACTGTCGATGTCCATGCTGGTCATGAAAATCAGGTTCACCCGCTTGCAGGCACAAGGGTAATTCCAATTCCAGATCAAGATGGATGCGAGGCGACAACGAATGAGCGACGAGACAGT
>JADGCJ010000009.1:30445-50099 GCA_015229045.1 Magnetococcales bacterium | reverse complement strand
ATTTTCCACGAGGGGGCTTCAGCCCGCCCGAAGGGCGCTTGCCCCGTGGTGAAAACCACCTGCTTTCAGCAGCCTTCTCTTTCAGTCGGCGGTTCAGTCCGCCGATCTTTCAACCCACCAGCTTTTAGCTGGTGGTCGTTGATTCCAATTCCAGATCAAGATGGATGCGAGGCGACAACGAGTGAACGACGAGACAGTACGTGTTGGGTACGGCGAGGAGTGAATGAGGCAGTCAACGAAGCAGACGCTTGATCTGGAATTGGAATGAGGCAGTCAACGAAGCAGACGCTTGATCTGGGATTGGAATAAGGCCATGCTCGCCAGACGCATCATCCCCTGCCTGGACGTCAAAGAGGGCCGGGTGGTCAAAGGGGTCCAGTTTGAAGGACTGATCGACGCGGGCGATCCGGTGGCCGCTGCCCAGCGCTATGATGCCGAAGGGGCCGACGAGCTGACCTTCCTGGATATCACGGCCTCGCATGAGGGACGGGATATCATTCTGGATGTGGTGCGTCGCACCGCCGAGCAGGTCTTCATACCACTGACTGTCGGTGGTGGCGTGCGCTCCAACCAGGACATTCGTAACCTCCTGAATGCCGGCGCCGACAAGGTTGGCATCAATACGGCGGCGGTGTTTCGGCCTGAATTTGTCCAGGAGGCGGCCGGACAGTTCGGTTCGCAATGCATCGTTGTGGCCATCGATGCCAAATGCGTCGAACGCAACACCGACAACCAGCCCGTGCGTTGGGAGATTTTCACCCATGGCGGACGCAAACCGACCGGCCTGGATGCCGTTGCCTGGGCGCAACGCATGGAAGAGTATGGCGCCGGAGAGATCCTCCTGACCTCCATGGATCGGGATGGCACCAAGATTGGCTACGATATCCCCCTGACCCGGGCCATTGTGGCGGCCACCACCATCCCGGTCATTGCCTCTGGAGGGGTGGGGGTCATGCAGCACATGTTGGAGGGTTTCCAACTGGGTGGTGCCAATGCCGTTCTGGCTGCCTCCATCTTTCATTTTCGTCAACATACCATCCCCGAGGTCAAGGCCTACTTGCGTGCCAATGGCGTCGAGGTGCGCACAGCCGCCCCTTCATCCGGATAAGAGAACCCTGCCATGGAAACCCTGCCCAACCTGGACACCCTGAAATTCAACGCGGATGGATTGATTCCGGCCATCGCCCAGCAGCACGATACCGGCGAAGTTCTGATGATGGCCTGGATGAATCGCAACTCCCTGGCCGAGACCTTACGCACGGGGGTTGCCTGCTACTGGTCACGCAGTCGGCAAAAACTTTGGAAGAAGGGGGAGACTTCGGGGCATGTCCAGCACGTCAAGGCAGTTCGCACCGATTGTGATCGGGACACCCTTCTGCTGCTCGTGGAGCAGGTCGGCGTAGCCTGCCATACCGGGCGACATAACTGTTTCTACTTGGAGATCCAGGGAAGTGAATGGGCAGAGATCAGTGCGCCCGCCATCAATCCGGAGGAGATCTACGGTTCATGAGTGCGCCATCGCCAACCACCCAGACTGTCTTGCATGACCTGTACAAGGTCTTGATGGAACGCAAACTGGCCGACCCCAAATACTCCTATGTAGCCCAATTGTACCATAAGGGACGCGGAGAGATTCTCCGCAAGGTTGACGAAGAGGCGTTTGAAGTGGTGATGGCCGGCAAGGATAACAGTTCGGCCGACGTAATCCATGAGGTCGCCGATCTGATATTTCATCTTTGGATCATGCTGGCTGACATGGATGTTCATCCGGACCTTGTACTCCAGGAGTTGCTGGACAGATTTGGCCGGTCGGGTCTTGCCCAGGCGGCGGTTCCGCGTCGCACCAGCGAGCGCCGGGTCCATCACAAGCAGCTGGCCCTGAACCTGTTCAACGGTGTGACCATTCTTGGAGTTTCAACAGATGTCAGCATGGAAGGGATCATGCTGGAGACGGATTATGAACCCAAATGGCAGTTGATCGGAGAACAGGGTTTTTTTGAAATCGTTGTGCCACCCGACACGTCATCGACAAAGCCGTCATCGACCGTGAGGATCGAGGTCGGGGATAACGGATTGGAAGCGGAACCTGAACGAAGTCTTTTGCCCCATTGTCAGGATTTTCGCTTTGAATTTGAAGTGGCCCGCGTCACCCAGACGGGTATTGGTCTGAGAATTACCGATAACCTTGGTCTTTTTACTTTTGCCTTGTCAAATGACGTGTTCAAGGATCTCTTTTGATCTGGGGCAGGTTACCCTGATCCATTATCTGCGCCATCCATGGCATGGGGAGTGAGTCATGTCTGAAAGTTGTATTTTTTGCAAAATAGCCCGAAAGGAGATTCCATCCCAGATTGTCTATGAAGATGATTGGGTGGTGGCCTTCTACGACATCAATCCGCAAGTGCCGGTCCATCTCCTCGTGATACCTCGCAAGCATTACGCCTCGCTGGACAGCTTTACCGAGGCGGATCGGGAGATGGCAGGGCATCTTCTGGAGCGGACGGCCCATGTGGCCCGGGAGTTGGGTCTGGCCGAGTCTGGCTATCGGGTCAGTATCAACACGGGTACGCACGGTGGACAGGAGGTGTTTCATATCCATGTGCATATCCTGGGTGGTCGTCCGATTGGCCCCCTCGCTTCACGACGTTGATTGACGCGCATAGATCCTTTTCCAGACTCTCTTCTTCAGTTTTTCAGACGCCAGTGATCGAAGCCAAACCACACCCAGGCCTCTTCTCGTCGGTGCATATCCTGGAAGCCTGGCGGGAGGGTGCGTCTCTGGCAAGGGGGGACAGACTCTTCCTGGCACTGAGCAGTGTCATGCAGGAGGCCCTGGTTTGCAAAAACTCCCTGACACGTCATCTTGAGGCTCTCTCGGGGTCTCCGTTGCGGGTTCGTCTGGAACGACAGACCCTGTGTCGTGCCTGGCAGGATGATTCCCCTTTTTGGAGTGAGTTGCATCGACTCCCCACGGGCGATGACATCCTCGTCCGGGATGCCTGGCTGAGTGTCGATCGACAGGAGTTGATCCTGGCCCACTCGGAGATGCCGCTCGGGGGAGTTGCACCGGAGATTCGGGCTGCAGTGGATCGTGGCGAGGAGCCTTTGGGCATCGTTTTTCAGGAGCGGGAGGGAGAGGTCAGTCGCCAACACCTGGAGCTGGCCCGAATGTGTGTACCGGAGGTGGCCCGTCGTCTGGGGTTGGCATCGGCAGAGGTTTTCTGGTGTCGGCGCTCCCTGTTTTTGACAGGTTTTACGGTGCGGGCACGTATTCTGGAGTTGTTTCTTCCTTTCCCACCGTTTCTTTGACACCCTGGCTTTGTGTGGCTTGCCTGATCCGGAATGGGAATGACGCCAGCCGTTCGTACCAGCCGACGAACCACGGGGGCAGGTGGTCGTCAACGACGTGGGTTGCGTGGAGAAGGCGGTCGACGGGCGGTTGTACGAAAGCCGGGTCGGGGGAAAGATTGGCCATGACAACCAGACTCGATCCACCATGCAGGGACCAGGAGACCTCCAGATTTTTTTGGGCGTGAACCTGCCATTTTCCGGCATGTCCGCCGATCAGGGCGAGACGCGGAAGAATCTCCTGGCGGCGCAGGGCGAGCAGTTTTTTGTGCAGCGCAAGCCACGCCTGACTGGCAGGAGTGGCGGTGGCTTGCCAATCCAGTCGGGCCATGGCGACGGTGGCAGGCGCCATGGGATGGGGGAGGGGAGGCAGGTCCGTTTTCAGGTTGTGAAAACGAAAATAGTGCAAGAACTCGCGGTGGCGTCCCTGGGCGATGGTCGGAGCCAAATCCGGATGCAGATCGCAAAAAAATGGAAACGGTTGTGTGCAGCCCCACTCTTGCCCCATGAACAGCATGGGGATCTGGGGTGCCAGCAGGAGCAACACCGTTACGGCCCGTACCGCTTCCGGGGGGGCCAGGGTCACGATGCGTTCGGCACCCAGCCGATTGCCCACCTGATCGTGATTTTGCAAAAAAGAGACAAAAGCCGCAGGTGACAGATAGGCACTCCCTTCGCCGCGTGGGCGGTTGTCGCGATAGGGAGAGGCCTCACCCTGAAAAGCAAACCCCTCCGCCAGGGCACGGCCAAGGTGGTGCAATGGCTCATGCTGAAAATCCAGATAATAACCTTGGATTTCGCCGGTCAGGATATGGTGCAGGACGTGATGCAGGTCATCGTTCCACTGCGCCTGGCAGCGGGGAAGTTCAGCCTCCGGGTCCGGATTGCCGGGCACGGGCGAGCGGGCGTCTGGATTGACAGGGTGGAGGGTAGAGAGGGCGGATGGTTGTTGGATGGTTGTCGAGGGATGGAGCTGTTCGGTGGTACCGTCCCTCTTGTTGTAACGTCGTGAGTTTTTCGGCTGCAACAACCGGGCGGCGTTGTCATCATTTTCCAGAATCAAATGAATATGTCGTTCGGCACCGGGGCCTTTTTGCACGGCTGTGGCCAGCTCTTCGATGATCGAGGGATGTGTGGTGTCGAGCATGGCCTGCACGGCATCGAGACGCAGACCATCCATATGGTATTCGTTCAGCCAATACAGAGCGTTGTGAATGAAAAACTGGCGCACCCAGTGGCTGGATTTTCCTGCGAAATTCATCGCCACTCCCCAGGGCGTGTGGTACCTGGGATGGAAAAATTGAGGTGCATAGAGATGCAGGTAATTGCCTTCGGGACCGAAATGGTTGTACACCACATCCAGGATCACCATGATGCCATGGTTGTGGGCGGTGGCAACCAAATGCTTTAAATCTTCCGGCGGTCCGTAAGCGGCATCGGGGGCGAAGAGCAACACGCCATCGTATCCCCAGCCATGGCGACCGGGAAAGTCGGCCAGGGGCATCAGTTCGATGGCTGTGACACCGAGTTCCGCGAGGTGCTGGAGACGCTCTTCCACACCGCGATAATCCCCGCGTGGGGAGAAGGTGCCGACGTGCAGTTCGTAGATCACCGCCTCGTTCCAGGGACGTCCCTGCCAGTTGGCATCATGCCATGTCCAGGCCAGGGGATCGATGATGCAACTCGGACCATGGACATCCCGGGGTTGAAAACGCGCCGCCGGATCAGGCACATGGTGCTGGTTGTCGATGCGATAGCGATAGAGCGTTCCGGCTTTGGCCTTGTCGGTGGTCAAGGTGTACCACCCACCCGTTTCCGCTTGCAGCGGGAGGAGGATGTCGCTGCCGGTGGTTTCCAGACACACATCCACCTGCCGGGCGGCGGGTGCCCATAAGCGGAACGTCACCCCGCCATCCTCTTGCAGGTATGTTCCGTAAGGCATGCGATGCTGACGGCGAGAGGTCATGCGTGACATGAGGATCCATCGTGCAACAAGATCAGGTGGCAGGTCTCAGGCGGAGACAGGCCCAAACGGCAATCAATGGCAGGGGTTGACTGTGCCTGCCGGACGCGGGGACCGATTATGGCAAAGAGAGAAGAGCCTTTCAAGAAATTGCCGGGCACCGCTTCCTTGACCATTCATGGCTGAACCAGACCCAATTTTTTTCTATTTGGAAATATAACCACTTGGAAGGTTGCATGGATTGCCGTTGGCATGGAAAATCTTGCGGGAAGAGGGGTAATCGTTCACTATTCGGGCAGGTGCCTGATTTTCAGGCGGATAGGTTCGACTCCCTGATGGTAACCCTTTCATCGACATTCTGGAGGCGTCTTTATGTCCACAGAGCAGGTTTATCCAGTTCCGCCGGAGATGGCACAACACGCACACATCAACGATGCGCAGTATCTGGAAATGTATCGGCGATCCATCACTGATCCGGAGGGGTTCTGGGCGGAGCAGGCGACTCGTTTCGTGGATTGGATCAAACCCTGGGACCGGGTCATGGATGCGGACTTCGTTCGGGCACGTTTTCGCTGGTTTGATGGCGGCAAACTGAATGTCGCCAGCAACTGCCTGGATCGGCATTTGGCCAAGCGAGGCGATCAGGTGGCCATCATCTGGGAAGCCGATGATCCGAACCTGTCGAAGAAGATTACCTATCGTCAACTGCATGAGCAGGTCTGCCGTTTTGCCAACGCCCTGACGGCGCGCGGCGTCAAAAAAGGGGATCGGGTCTCCATCTATCTCCCCATGATTCCGGAGGCGGCGGTGGCGATGCTCGCCTGTGCGCGGATCGGGGCCGTTCATTCGGTGGTGTTTGGCGGATTCTCGCCTGACTCCCTGAAAGATCGCATCCTGGATTCGGATTGCCGCGTGGTTGTCACGGCAGACGAGGGGATGCGCGGTGGTCGCAAGGTGGCGCTGCGCCAAAATGTCGATCAGGCCCTGCTCCACTGTCCCAACGTGCATACGGTCTTCACGGTCAAACACACCGGAGGCAATATCAACTGGGTGAAAGATCGCGATGTGTGGTACCACGAAGCGACAGCGGCGGTTTCGGCCTCTTGTCCGGCAGTGGAGATGGATGCCGAAGATCCGCTGTTCATTCTTTATACGTCGGGTTCCACGGGCAAGCCCAAAGGGGTGTTGCATACGTCGGGTGGTTACCTGGTCTATGCCGCCATCACGCACAAGTATGTTTTCGACTACCACGATGGCGACATCTACTGGTGTACGGCAGATGTCGGCTGGGTGACGGGCCACTCCTACATCGTTTATGGCCCCCTGGCCAATGGCGCCACGACGTTGATGTTCGAGGGGATTCCCACCTATCCGGACACCTCCCGTTTCTGGCAGGTGGTGGACAAGCATCAGGTCAATATTTTCTACACGGCGCCGACGGCGATCCGTTCCCTGATCGCGGCGGGGACGGAGCTGGTCAAAAAGACCAGCCGGAAATCCTTGCGTATTTTGGGGTCGGTCGGTGAGCCGATCAATCCCGAAGCCTGGGAGTGGTATCACCGGGAGATCGGTGACCGGCGTTGCCCCATCGTCGATACCTGGTGGCAGACCGAGACCGGCGGTATCCTGATCACCCCTCTGCCCGGAGCGACGAAGTTAAAGCCCGGATCGGCCACCCGGCCATTCTTTGGCGTCGTGCCGGAGATCGTCGATCCGCAAGGAACCGTCCAGAGTGGCGCCTGTAGCGGCAACCTGGTCCTGACCCAGGCCTGGCCTGGCATGATGCGGACCGTCTATGGCGATCATGAACGGTTCATCAGCACCTATTTTTCCACCTATCCGGGCAAGTATTTTACCGGCGACGGGTGTCGGCGCGACGAAGATGGTTTCTACTGGATCACCGGGCGGGTCGACGATGTCATCAACGTCTCCGGGCATCGCCTGGGCACTGCCGAAGTGGAGAGCGCCCTGGTGTTGCACCCCGTGGTTTCGGAGGCGGCGGTGGTGGGCTATCCCCACGACATCAAGGGGACCGGCATCTATGCCTACGTCACCCTGGTGCATGGCACCACACCGGATGAAAACCTGAAAAAAGAGCTGATCAACCTGGTGCGCAAGGAGATCGGGCCTCTGGCCACCATCGATATTCTGCAATGGGCGCCCGGTCTGCCCAAAACCCGTTCCGGCAAGATCATGCGCCGCATCCTGCGCAAGATTGCCAGCAACGAGCTCGACACCCTGGGCGATACCACCACCCTGGCCGAGCCTGGCGTGGTCCAGGATTTGATCAAAAACCGCCCCGGCCATTAAGGCGCTGGGGGTTTGTCTGTAACCTCGGGGCGGCAGATGCCGCCCCTTGTCACGCTTGGAACCCCAGTACGACTGGGCAAGGAGGAATGGCATGGGTCGCATTCACAATTTTAGCGCTGGTCCTGCGGTATTGCCCCAGGAGGTTTTGGAGCAGGCGCGTGACGAGATGATGGATTACCGGGGCAGCGGCATGTCGGTCATGGAGATGAGCCACCGCTCCAAGGAGTATCTTGCCATCATCGAGGGTGCCGAGCAGTTGGTGCGGGAGCTGCTGGAGGTTCCGGCCAACTACAAAATATTGTTTCAGCAGGGCGGAGCGACCTTGCAATTTGCCATGGTGCCGATGAATCTCCTGACCCGGCCTGACCAAGTAGTCGACTACGTTTTGACCGGCAGTTGGTCGAAGAAAGCGGCCAAAGAGGCAAAACTCTTCACCTCCGGCGTGCGCTACCCGGCCTCTTCCGAGAAGGTGAATTTCACGCGGATTCCTCGCCAGGAGGAGCTGCAACTCTCTCCAGAGGCGGCCTATGTCCACATTACCTCCAACAACACCATTTTTGGCAGCGAATATTTTTATACCCCGGTGACCGGCGCGATCCCTCTGGTGGCCGACATGTCCTCCAACATTCTGTCCCGTCCGGTGGATGTCAGCCGCTATGGGTTGATCTACGCCGGGGCGCAAAAAAATCTTGGTCCCAGCGGTGTGACCCTGGTGATTGTGCGCGAGGATCTTTTGGGGCGTAAGAGTGGTCTGCCCTCCATGCTGGACTACAAGGTCCAGGTGGAGAATCAATCCATGCTCAACACGCCACCCACCTATGCCATTTATATCCTGGGCCTGGTGTTGCAGTGGGTCAAAAAACAGGGCGGCGTGGCGGCGATGGAGAGTCGCAACATGCACAAGGCGACCAAACTTTATGACGCCATCGATCAATCCGGTTTTTACCTTTGTCCTACCGAGAAGGAGAGTCGTTCGCGCATGAATGTCCCCTTCACCCTGGCCAGGCCGGAGTTGACCGATGCCTTCCTGGCTGAGGCGAAAAAGGCCGACCTGGTGTCGTTGAAGGGGCACCGCTCGGTGGGAGGCATGCGGGCCTCCATCTACAACGCCATGCCCGAGTCGGGGGTCGATGCCTTGATTGCCTTCATGAAAGGGTTTCAGTCGCGTCATGGCTGACGATGGTGTGAGTTCTCGGCATGTATCTTGCTTAATCCTCAACGTGCAGGCCAGGATGGCCTGTCCGGATTCGCTTCCCTGGTCCATGGATTGGAAATAAAACTGGAACGTGACCAATCGATGGGTATTTTTTGCGGCAGAATCACCTGAGGGTTTTGGCCATGTCATCTCGAATCAAACGCAGCCGTTTTGTCAGCATGTCCGCTTTGGGTCTCATCTGCGGTGTGTTGGTCATGACCTTGCCTTTGGGAGCTTGTGTCTCCAACAGGGCTTTGGTGAAGCAGGAGAGTGGATTTTCCAAGGGTGACCCCCTGGTGGTGGTGGTCGAGAGCGATGATCGGCTGGGGATGAAGGGTCGCCTGGAGCATCTGTTGCTGTCGCAAGGGTTTAACGTGGTTTCCGACATGAGTGATCGCAAACGTCTGGTGGTGACCGAGGAGCTGCCGGTCAAGGCAACCTCGACGACCGGACAGGAGGCCAACACCGTCAAACGAATGACCACCGATATCCAAAACAAATATCCGGTCAACTATGCTTTTCGCTTTGGTTATCAGACCGATATCCAGGGTGATGTCGTGAAGCTGACGGGTGCCATCGTCGATTTGCGCAGTGGTGAGTTTGTCTTCTCCTACGAGTTCCAGGATGGTTTGGTGACACCCTTCAATCCGCATTTCCTGGGCGATGAGTTGGCCAAATATTTCCCGGACAACAGGCCGGTACGCGGGGAAGAGGGAGGGGGAACCCTTCACTCCAAGATGCGCGACAGCACATCCAGACTCGCTCCAGCCGAGCCGCCCGTGCCTGTCAAGGAGTCGGTGGCGGCCAAGAGCAGCTCGTCGAGCAAAGTGGAGCTGGTCAAGGAGATTGCCTGGCAGACCAATTTATTGGCGCTGAACACCTCCGTGGAGGCTGCGCGGCATGCCGCACCCAGCCATCCCATGGCTGCCGTGGCCACGGAGATCAAAAATCTGGCCGATCGCAGCATGCTTGGCGTCCTGGAATTGGGCACTCTGATGCACACCCCGGTGGCCGCCGAATATCGCGCCGAGGAGCTGTTGGCCCAGCTGACCCCCGAACTGGAGACGGCTACCCGACATTTGGTGACCGCGCAGGGAGGAAAGGAGAGCGGCCAGGGACGGAGTGCGGCCGTCGGCATACCCGGGGGTACCCTGTCTGACAAGGATGGTGTCAAGGTGACCGGGCCGGGACATGATCGTCACGAAGTTGGCGCCTCCGTCGCGACGGAGGCCTACCCGGTGCCGATGCCCTCGCCCAGGCGGCTGGATGCCGAAACACCTCCCACACAACTGGCCATGGCAACCCCAACTCCCAAGCCAAAGTTGCGGACGGCAACGACCCCCTGATTGCGACGTACCCAGGGCTTGAGCCGAATCCATAATGTTTGAAAGACTGGGATGGAGGTCCAGGAGGAAGGGCTGTGCCCTTCCTCCTGGTGGGGTTTGGGGCGAAGCCCCGATAAAGTCTTTCATACCAACACTTTTTTCCGAACAAGAAAAACGACGTGTCCCAAAGTGGACGCGGCTTGATGACCCCTATTTGACGATGTGATTTTTCAGCAGGTCGAGAAAAAGATCTTCGGAGACGGGCTCGCTGAAGAGGTAGCCCTGGATCTCATCGCACCCCTGTTCACGCAGAAAAAGCTCTTGCTCGGCGGTCTCCACGCCCTCGGCGACGACACGCAGATTGAGCTTTTTGCTCATGGAGATGATGGCGGAGACGATAGTCGCATTACCAGAGTTTTTGGCAATCTCCTGCACGAAGGATTGGTCGATTTTCAAGGTATGGATGGGAAATTTTCGGAGATAGCTCAAAGAAGAGTAGCCGGTGCCAAAATCGTCCACGGAGATGTGGATGCCCATGTCGACCAGCGTGCGCATGGCCTCGATGGCCTGGGTCACATGGCCCATCATCATGCTCTCGGTGATCTCCAGTTCGAGGAGGGTGGCGGGCAGGTTGGTTTTCTCCAGGGTACGCCGCACCTTGGAGATCAAATCCGGGTGCCAGAATTGACGGGCCGAGAGGTTGACGGCAACACGCATGAGGGGATACCCACGATCGAGCCAGATGCGTCCGGCACGACAGGCGCTCTCGAGAATCCAGTCCCCGAGAGGAACGATGATCCCGGTCTCTTCGGCCAGCGGAATGAAGGTGCCCGGTGCCGCCAGGCCTGTCTCGGGACGCGACCAGCGCACCAGGGACTCCGCCCCGACGATCACCCCGCTGCGTAGATCCAGTTTGGGTTGATAGTGCAGGACAAACTCATTTTTTTCCAAGGCCCGGTGGAGGTGGGTCTCCAGTTGCAGGCGGCGGGAGGCCTCTTCGCCCATGGTGGTGGTGTAAAACTGGTAGTGGGCGCGTCCGCCTTTTTTGGCCCGGTTGAGGGCCATGCCGGCATTCTGAATCAGGGTTGTGGCATCGGCGGCATCGGTTGGATAAAGGGCGATACCCAGGCTGGCCGTGACAAAGAGTTCGTGGTCACCATAAAGAAAGGGGCGAATGGAGAGGGTATCGACAAGTTTGCGCACCATGGCCAGGGTCTCCTGGGACTCCTCCATGTCATGAAGAATGATGCCAAACTCATCGCTGCCCAAACGACTCAAGGTATCGACACTCCGCAGATCGGATTGCAGACGCTTGGCCACCTCCTGCAAGAGCCAGTCACCGCAGGGATATCCCAGGCTCTCATTGACGTTTTTGAACATATCCAGGTCAAGTTTGACCAGAACGACTTTTTTGTTGGCCTGGTTGGCCTGGAGCAGGGCCAGTTGCAGGCGATCGGTAAACAGGGTCCGGTTGGGCAGATCGGTCAGGGCGTCGTGTTGGGCGCGATAACGCAGTTCTTCCTGACTGCGTTTGATGTCGGTCAGGTCGCTGAAGACTCTGACGTAATGGCTGACCCGTCCGTGGCGATCCAGGATGGCGGTGATGCTCAATCTTTTGGGAAAGGCCTCGCCATTCTTGCGCCGATTCCAGATCTCCCCTTCCCAGGAGCCCTTCTCGGCCAGGGTACGGCGGATCTCTTCATAAAACCCGGGACCATGGTGATCCGAGCGCAGGATATCCGGGCGACGACCTATGGCCTCTTCCGGGGTGTAGCCGGTGATGGTGGCAAAGGCCGGGTTGACCGATTGAATGACATCCTCCGGGTCGGTCACCACCATGGCCTCGATGGCGGTTTCAAAAACCTTGGCGGTGATGTGCAGCTGGTTGGCCACTTCGGCCATGGCATTGCCAAATACCCGGGTAACGATACGCAATTGCTCCTCGGTGTGGCGACGTTCCGTGATGTCATGCACGGCTGTCAGCATGACGACCGGGCGTCCCACGTCGTCGCGGCGCACGTCGCCCACGGCGTGGACGACGCGTATGCCACCCCCCGGTTGAACGATACGATGTTCCATCTCAAAACGGCGGTTTTCGCGGATGGCACTGGTCACCCCCTGACGGACATGCTCCCGGTCTTCCGGATGAATGCGCTCCAGGAAAGTTTCAAAATTGCACGGATCCTTGGCCGCACCACCGACGATGCGGAGAAGCTGCTCCGAGCAGTGCCATTGGCCTGTCAGGAGATTCCAGCTCCAGCTGCCCAATTGCGCCACCTGTTGGGCGTGGGCCAGACAGTCGCGGCTTTCACGGAGAGCCGCTTCGGTGCGCCGACGCTGGGTGATATCGCGCAGGACAACCGAATAGAAGCGGTTGCCGTCCTCTGCCAGCCAGTAACCCAGGGAGACTTCCAGGGGAAACTCCTCGCCGGTGCGGCGCAGGCCGAAAAACCCCAGGGGGTGACGCGGCAGACTTGGAACATCTTCCCGACCCGCACGTTGAAACCATGTGGCAAACTGGTCGTGGTATCGGGGTGGGATCAACTCGGACAGAGGGTGGTCTTGAATCTCGGGCCAGGCGTAGCCAAACATGTCGGCGGCACCTGTATTCCAGGCAACAATCCTGCCTTCGGTATTGGCAGCCAGTATGGCATCCTGAATCGATTGGGTCAGCGAGCGGAATTTCTCTTCGCTGCTGCGCAAAGCGATCTCGGCCTGACGACGACGCTGTGATTCCCGAGCCTCCCGCAGGGCACGACGCACGGCCGGTCCCAGGCGCAACATGTAATCCTTGCGGATGAAATCATGGGCACCGGCGCGCAAAAGAGCCGTGGCATCCTCGTCCCTGAGAGCACCGGAGACGACGATAAGGGGTTGGGCCGAGCCATGCTCCTGCCACACCTGCATGGCGCCCTGGGCACTGAAGCCGGGTATGTGATAATCGGAAATGATCAAATCCCAGGGTTGTCGCTCCAGGGCCGCAACCATATCCTGGGCCGAGTCCACCTGTTGGCACTCGGCATCGAACCCCTCCTTGCGCAGTGCCCGAACCAGCAGGAGAAAATCGGGATAGGAGTCCTCCACAACCAGGACGCACAACCTCTCCCCTGTTCCATCGTCGCCCGGGGCGCTTTTCTCGGATTGATTTGCAGAGCCGAAAGTCATGGGGTTCGTGAAACACCGGGTCAGATCAAGTCTGGAGCGCCTTGTGGACAGCGTCCATGAGATCGTTGAGGGAGAATGGTTTCTCGAGAACCGCCACCGCACCTGACTTGCGGGCGGCATTGAGGGCGAAGGAGTCCATTCCCATCTGCTTGCCTTCTCCTGTGAAGGCAATGATCGGCGTCTCAGGTGCGTAGCGGAGAATTTCACGGATGGCCCCGAGGCCGTCCATTTCCGGCATGAAAATGTCGGTGATGACAAGCTGCGTTGGCGCACGCTCGAACTGCTTGACCCCTTCGGCACCGTTCAAGGCCAAGATCACCTGGTGACCCTCCCCCTCCAGGGCCTCACGAACGTAGGCCAGAATTCCGGGGTCATCGTCCATCAACAGGATGTGCGCCAATGTGTTTGCCTCGTCAACGGGACCATGGGGCGTGACTGTCACGAGAAAACAATGAGTTTTTCCAATACAACAAATTTTTCTCCACGTCACCTGAGAAAGTGAAGTTTGTGGCTTCTGTCATGCAGATTTTGGCCGTGCGGGCTTTGCAGGGACGGTGAAATGGCCTATTTTTCTTGCAAACAGGCTCCTGCGTGATGAGCGAACGTGACATACTCCCTGCCTATCAAGATTGCCTTCCTTGCCTTTGTGATTGCCGGTATCGGCGTCCTGGGCATGGCCGTGTACAGTTATCGGAGCGCCGATCGGCTCTTGCAACGGCAAAATACCCGCCATTTGACGGCCGATTTGCAACTGGAAAAGGTGTCGGTGGAGGAGAAATTGCGCCATCTGCGGGTGGAGGTGGGGCACCTGGCGGAGACTCCTGCACTCGGTCGCCTGGTAGACGCCGTGGACAACCAGGAGAATACGCGCATGCAGGGCAAGAAGCTTTTGGGTGATTTTCTTGCTTCGCGGCCAGAGTATCTTACGGCAACCGTGCTGCGGGGCGTCGATGGCGGCGATAAGGTGCTTCAGGTGCAAAGGGAGGAGGCTGCCGGGAGGGTGCCCGGAAAGGGCGTGGATGAGTTGGCGACTACGCCGTTCGGGAGTCGTCCCCGGGAGCGTGACAAGGTGCGCCTGGAGATGACGACCAGATCCTTGGAGGGTGGTGATGTGCCCCTTGCGGGCAAGAGGCACACTCTGCTGACCGTTCTGGCGCCTCTCTTTCCGGCAGACAGCGCTGTCGCGGAGCCGACGGGTCTGCTGATGGTGGTCGTGGATTTTGCCCGACTGACCGGATTGTTGTCTGCCGTGCGACCCAACCTCTCCTATCGGGTAGCGGATGTTCATGGCCACTATCGATTGCATGCCGATGCTTCCCGTCTGTTCACCGGAGAGAGAGGCGAAACGCCGGGGTTGTACGCCGAATTTCTCCAGGTGGATTGGCGCAACCTGTTGACTGCAACGGATGGACGGGTCGAGATCCGGGAGCTGCCTGAAAGGGGTGAAACCCTGCTGGCGACTCTCTTCCGTCTGGATCCGGAAGAGCCGGAACAGGCCTGTTTCCTGGTAGCGTTGGCCTCGAATGGCGAGCAGCGGTTGTCCACGAATCAGTTGGGTGGCCAATTGCTGTTGGCGGTAACGGCTATTGTCGTCATTCTGAGTTTTGCCTTGGCCTTGGCGGTGAGTCTCCTGATTCGGCCTATCCTGGAGTTGACGCGGGCTGCCGATCGGATCGCCCGCGGGGATGAAACGGTGACCCTGCCAGAGGTCGTTGCGGCTGATGAGATCGGTGTGTTGACGCGCTCTTTTCGCCTCATGCTGCACCATGTGTTGCATTCGCGACAGGCGTTGCGCCATCTGGCCGAGACGCTGGAGGGAGAGGTGCGCAACCGCACCAGCGAGCTGGCTCAGGCCCTCGAACGCATGCAGGAGAACGAAATCCTCCTCAACGAGACCCAAAGGCTGGGGCGCATCGGGGGTTGGGAACTCGACGCCGTGCGCGACACCCTGGCCATGACCCGCGAAGTCTGCCGCATCTGTCGCATCGAACCGGAGAGTTGCACCGATCCCGAGGCTTTTCTCGCCATGTTCCAGGGGGATGAGGCGGTTCATCTGCGGCGGGATTTGTTGCGGGCGCGGGAGGCTGGTCTGCCGTTTGATCGGGAAACGGAGCTGATCACCGGACGCGGGGATCGCATCTGGGTGCGGGTTCTGGGACGCACCCACCGCAACGGGGAACGCACCTTGAAGGTGTTTGGCACCCTGCAAGATGTCACCGAACGCAAACAGGCCGAACGGGTCATCACCCAGGCCCGGCAGGCCGCCGAGGCTGCCAATCGGGCCAAAAGCGAATTTTTGGCCAACATGAGCCACGAAATTCGCACACCCATGAATGCCATCCTTGGCATGACCGCCCTGGCCATCCAGATGCAACCTCCGGAAAAACTGCGCGACTATCTGGAAAAAATTCGTACGGCCGGGCATTCCCTGCTCGGAGTGATCAACGACATTCTCGACTTTTCCAAGATTGAAGCCGGGCGCCTCGAAATGGAGATGGTGGAGTTTCAGCTTCACGAGGTGATGCAAAATTTTTCGGCGTTGTTCTCGGCTCCGGCAGCGGAAAAAGGGCTGGAGTTTGTCTGTTCGGTGGCGCCGGGAACGCCCAATGCCCTGGTGGGGGATCCCCTGCGCCTGGGTCAGGTTTTGACCAACCTGGTCAACAACGCCATCAAATTTACCGCGCAGGGGGAGGTGGTGGTGCGGGTCACGGTGCTGACCATGGGAGCGGAACAGCAGCAGGAGGAGGTGCAACTGGCCTTTTCGGTGAGCGATACCGGCATCGGCATTCGGGCGGACAAGATTGCCGGTCTGTTTGACTCTTTCACCCAGGCCGATGGCTCCACGACCCGACGGTATGGCGGCACCGGGCTGGGCTTGAGCATCAGCAAGCGCCTCGTCGCGATGATGCAGGGTGAAATGAGTGTGGCAAGCGAACCGGAGCGGGGGAGTACGTTCCGCTTCACGGCCCGTTTCCGGCGGCAACCTGCCGATCGGGAGAGGGATTTTCAACCCGCCTCCGACCTGCGCGGCATGCGCATCCTGGTGGTCGACGACAGCCGGACCTCTCTGCAAATCCTCGATGAAACCCTGCGCTCCTTCTCGTTTGCGCCGGTCCTGGTCCAGTCGGGGGAGGCTGCCCTGGAGCTGTTGCGCCAGGATGACAATTTCCCCCTGATGCTGCTGGATTGGAAAATGCCCGGCCTGGATGGCATCGAAACAGCACGCCGGGTGCAAAAGTTGCCTGGAAGAAAACCCGGCCTGGTGATGTTGACCGCCTTTGGCCGCGAAGAGGTGCGACGCCAGGCCGAAGAGGCCCATGTCAAGGCCTTTCTGACCAAACCCGTGACCCAATCCCTGCTTTTCGATACCATCATGCAGGTGTGTCACGGGCAGCCGCCCGGTCGGGTCGAGCGCGATGGGGTGCGTATCGCGCCGGAGGTGTTGGCGATCTTGCAGGGAGCGCGCATTTTGTTGGTCGAGGATAACCTTCTCAATCGTCAGGTGGCGGGGGAGATTTTACACAATGGAGGCATGGAGGTGTTCCAGGTCGCTGATGGGGATGCCGCCATCCGCTTTCTGGAGAGCCAGGTTCCCGATGCCATCCTCATGGATGTCCAGATGCCGGGCATGGATGGTTACCAGGCCACCCGTGTTCTGCGCAGCGATCCCCGTTTCGGTGACCTGCCCGTCATTGCCATGACCGCGCACGCCCTGAAAGGGGATCGGGAAAAGTGCCTCAACGCCGGCATGAATGACTATGTCACCAAGCCCATCGATGTGCGGACCCTCATGACCACCCTGGCGCGTTGGTTGCAACCCCGGCGGCGGCACATCTCCTCCGCAGCGACCGATGCAGCTCCGGGATCTGCCCAGGTATCTGTAATCTCTGAATCGGAGATCTCTCCTTCGGTTGCCTCCATGACGTCGCAAAGGGAGGCGTCGCCGACCTCCGGAGACGATCTCCCTTCGTCGTCTGCGCAGGCGGGGTTGCGCTCTCCGGCGCGGCGCCCCTGGCTGCCGGATTCACTACCCGGCATCGATGTACGGAGTGGCCTGCTGCGCCTGGGTGGCAATCAGAAGTTGTTTCGTGACGTGCTGTTTGGGTTTGCCGAACATCATGGCCAGGCCGCTGTCGTCCTGGAACAGGCCCTGGCACGAGGGGATGTGGGAGAGGCGCACCGTTTGGCCCACTCCATCAAGGGGGTTGCGGGCAACATGGCGGCCACCGGGCTCGCCCAGGCTGCCCGGGCGCTGGAGGAGGCTCTGGAGGAGCAACCCTATGATGCGACACTCCAATTGGCCCAGTTTGAACGTCAGCTCGGAACTGTCTTGCAGGGAATCCACCAGGTTGCCATGTTTGCCAAAGGGGAGTTGCAGGCTCTCCCCGAGCCTGTTTCCGCCCCGGTGGAGCCTCTGCAATTCGTGGAGATCATGGACTCTCTGCGCGAGTTTGACCAATTATTGGCCAAAAACAGCTTGCGGGCGAAAAAATATCATTTGGAGAGGATCGAGCGACTGTGCGGTCATCTTCCGGCAGAAGCCCTGGGTCGATTGCGTCAGGCGATGTCCCGGCTTGATTTCAAGGCGGCCCGGGCGATGGTCGGGGAGATGGTCAGGGTTTTAATTATCTCCCAGGAGGTGCCTTGAGATGGTCGTCGGAGAGAGCCAACCGAAAATTTTGATCGTCGATGACGTCCTTTCCAACATCGATCTTTTGCACCAGGCCTTGGGAGAGGAGTATGAGGTGTTGTTCGCCACCCATGGCCAGGATGCCCTGATCATTGCCGCGACGGAAAATCCGGATTTGATCCTGCTCGATGTCATGATGCCGGAGATGGATGGCTACCAGGTATGTCGACGGCTCAAGGCGGAGGAGGGGACGCGACACATTCCGATCATCTTTGTCACCGCCCTGACCGAGGAGGCCGACGAGGCGCGCGGGTTGCTCCTCGGGGCGATCGACTATCTGACCAAGCCGATCAGCGTACCGATTTTGCAAGCCCGAGTGCGCAATCATCTGGAGTTGAAAAAACGCGGCGATCTGCTCGAACGTCTGGCCATGATGGATGGCTTGACCGGCGTTCCCAATCGTCGCCGCTTCGATGAGACCCTGGAACGGGAGTGGCGACGTTGCCTGCGCGCCATGCGGCCTCTCTCGCTGGTTCTCGTCGATATTGACCATTTCAAGCTGTTCAATGACCATTATGGCCACACACTGGGGGATCGCTGCCTGAAGAAGATTGCCACGGCCATGGCCAAGACGCAGACCCGCTCGGCGGATCTTGTGGCGCGGTATGGTGGCGAGGAGTTTGTCTGTCTGTTGCCGGAGATTGCCAGCGAGGGTGCCCAGGCGTCGGCGCGGCGCATGCAGGAGGCGGTGGCTTCCTTGTGCATTCCCCACCAGGCCTCGCCGACGGCGGAGCATGTCACCTTGAGTCTTGGCGTGGCGACGATGACCCCCTCCCGGCTGCGCGTTCCGGGTCATCTCATCGAGGCCGCCGATGGTTTTCTCTATCAGGCCAAGGGGGCGGGGCGCAACCGGCTGGTGAGCGGAGTGGTCGAGGAGGAGGTGGCTGGGTGAGGAACAACCTCACGCCATGGCTACAAGAGCGCGTTATGAATATCCAGAAACAGATGGACCACTGGCGGAACGGCTCTGATGAGGATCTGGATGCTGCCGAGATCATGATCAGTGCTGGAAAGCTGCGCCATGGTCTGTTTTTCCCTGAAATCCTTCAACAGGTCAGGGAGGTACAGGAATGGCTGCGCAAGCGGTTGTAGAAACCATCCAACGTTATCTGGATATCGTGCGCCGACAGGGCATTCCGGTGGAGTTTGCCGTACTCTACGGCTCCTACGCCCGAGGTGAGGAGACCCCATGGAGCGACATCGACGTGATGGTGGTTTCCCCCCTGTTCGACCTTCCCAGGGACAGCGCAGATGTCGATCGCATCTGGATCGCCACCCTGGATGCTGACGTGCGCATCGAGCCGATGGCAGTGGGCTCTCGGCAATGGCAGGAGGATGACACCGCAGCCATCATTGAAATCGCCCGCCGCGAAGGCCAGATCATCAGGCCTCATTGATTGACAGCGGAACCTGTTTCGTGACGTCAATCAAGGTGGGAAATATTTGATTTTCCGTCTATAGTCAACACGTCAACCCGTTCTTTCCTCGTCACCGAGAACCTCTTGCAACGAACCACCACCATCCAGTGCCCGATCTATCCACACGTCCAGGGTTTCCAGGTCGGCAGCGCGAACCCTCGGCTCGACCCAGACTGGCAGGTTGGGAAAATGCCGGTGCAGGATACGCAGCAAGAGACTGGCTTTTTCTTCCTGGCGTCC
>JADGCJ010000009.1:0-30346 GCA_015229045.1 Magnetococcales bacterium | reverse complement strand
CTTTTTGGAGGCCTTTTTGGAGGCCTTTTTGGAGGCCTTTTTGGAGGCCTTTTTGGAGGCCTTTTTGTTCCCACTCCCTGGTCCACTCTTCCACGGTTTCGGCCAGCATGGTGCGTACCTCCAGCAAATCGTTGACTTCCGGAATGGACTCCGGGATGGCGGGGTTTTTTTTTGACAATCTTGGCAACAGGATGCGCACCAACCAGTTGGCAAACGTCCGCCGCAACTCCTCCTGCTGCGGTTCCTGTAACCACGCATCCAGTTCTTGGACCACCTGCCGCAGATCTTCCAGCTTGCGGCCTTTTTCCAATCTGAACAACGCCGCGACCACGTTCGGCATCGATTTCAAGTCGCTCTCCTGGTAGCGGTGTTCGTCCACCAGCAGGTAGCGCATGTGGGGGCGGTAGGGTTCCAGGCCGGGTGGTGACGCTGCAATCAGGTCAGCGATATCCAACGCCGCCGACCATCGCTTTTTCCCATTATACAACACAATGGGCACCACAGGTGGAAATTTTTCGCCTGGCAAAACCTGCCCGGAGTGGCGCAAATCCTGATAGAGCAGCTTCGTGTACAGGTCCGTGCGCAGGGCCATGATTTCATCGACGGTCGATTGTGGCTCCAGAATCAGGTAGATGTACAGCCATCGGTCCATACCCTGCCAGCGGATTTTCCACACCAGATCGTCAATCCGCTTGCGAAAATCATCGCTCACGTAGATCGGGTTCACCTTTTCCAAGGTGGAAAAGTCCAACCCCTCCACCCAACCCTCGTGGACAAATCCACTCACCAGATCTTGTATCATCCGGGCATGGGAAAAGAGCTTGGCATAGCCGAGGTCATGGGTGTCCATGGCGTGGTTGTATCACCCCTTTTTCTCCCAATCCACCCCCAAAGGTGTATATCCGGCCTTACCCTCGACTTCAAAATTGATGATGCCTTTGCTTGGATACCTTGAACGCAAAGGTTTTTTGGCTATGATCGGAGCCTGTGCAGTGGATGTGCGGGGGCCTGACGCGCAAGAGGGATCCCCGCTGACAGAGCGACCAGAGGATCACCCGCCATGAATGCAGAAGAGATCCCCACGCCGTGGGAAGAGCGCCATCAACGCTGGCTGGCCATCGGTCGGGAGAGGCCGCCGGAGTGGCTCGCGAGCCATGTGGACTCCCCGAAGGCACGCTGGGTCGTCAGCATCGAGGAGGGACCAGATAATGATCGACAGTGCCATACCGCCTACCTCGACGACCAGGCCGACCTGCCGCATTGGGCCTATGCCCTGGCCAAAGCCTACCTCGACGATGTTGGCGAATGGCCCCTGTTCGGCATGCGCGCCGATGTCGCCATGGCCGATTACGCCGATCACAACGATCCCCCCCGCGCCGTGCGCGACATTCTGGCCGCCATCCACCCGGTCTGGCCCGATGTGACCATCCTGCACATCGGCGAAGAGGTGCGGGAGTAGTCTTGGCCATTTCCACGACAAGCAACGGAAGAGAGACCTCTCCATGAAGGTCACCAAAATCTGGATCCAGCAGGAACGGCTCGTTCCCCAGTTGCAACCCAGGGTCGATGACGCTGCCAAACAGCAACTGCGTGCCCTGCGTCAAGAGACCCTGACCCTGTTGCAGCGACAACGCTTTGTGTCGTTTGAAAAACAGCCGCTCTTTTACTTTGACAATCAGCTCAACAGTCTGTGGCTGCTCTATGACTTTCAGGCCGAACCGGAAGAGATGTTCAAATATGTCGCCAAGCTGAAAGTCTACACCTTCCAGGCCTGGGAGATGCCCGCCCTGGAACAGCTCCAGACCCTGGTTGGCGAGAGCATCTTTCAAATCGGCAAGCTCAGGGATGCCAGTTTTCTCTCCGCAACACCTGCCCCGGAGGGCAAAGGCTACCAGACACTCCATCTGGGCAGCGGCACCGTCGGCGTGGCCCAGGGCAGCCACGCCATCCTGCCTCTGCACCGCGTCGCCCAGCGCGATATTTTTGCCTTCATCGTTGCCCACTCGCTGATTCCACAGGGGATCGAGGGGGTGCGGGAAAAACTCCAGGAACTCTACGATCTCACCATCGAATTGGGCAAAAAAGGGGAGGGGCAGCCACCCTCGCCGCCCTCCCTGCAAGCCCTGCAACAACACCTCCTGGAAGGGGATTATCTGCGGGCACGTCTGCCGGTCCTGGAACCCTCCACCCTCTATGATATGGGCAAGGGGTTGTGGGAACTCTATCATCCTCGCCAACCCTCTGTTGGCAAGTGGAGCGAAGTCACCCTGGAAACCCCCTGGGAGGCGCGCAATCCGGAACTTGATCTCCGCGAAGGGGTGGTGGCCATCGATTTTGGCACCTCATCGACGGTGGTGGCCTGCCGGGAACATGGCAAAACCCGCCTGCTCCGCGTCGGCATGATGGATTTTTTCCGCAAACCCACCCCGGAAGATTACCAGAATCCGACGGTCCTGGCCTTCATCCATCTGCCCAACCTGCTCAAGGTGTGGAACAGCGAAGCCTATCGACCCCTGACCCGCTGGGAGGATTTTCATTTTTCCCATGCCGCTCTCAGCCAGCTGCGGGCCAATGAGGCCGACCAGCGCATTGTGGCCAGCATTCTGACCGGCTTCAAGCAGTGGCCCCTGACTGCCTCCACCGATCAACCTTTGCGCATCACCGATCAGGCCACCGAGACCGAAATCGTCCTCTCCCCCAAAGGCAGCCCCATGCCGGTGGCCGGAGAACCCGTCACCGTTGCCGAAGAGGATCCTTTCGATCCCATCGAACTCTACGCCTACTATCTCGGACTCTTCATCAACCATCGCTCCAATGGTCTGTTCCTCGATTATTTCATGACCTTTCCCATCACCTATCCCCGGGCGGCGCGACAAAAGATTCTGGCTGCCTTTGCGCGTGGTTTGCAGCGCAGTCTGCCGCTCTCTCTGCTGGCGAGTCCCAAACTGACCAGATTTCGCGTCCGGGAAGAGGCCTCGGAACCCGCCGCCTACGCCGCCTGCGCCCTGGAAGAGCTGGGCATCGATCCCACCTCCGAGGGGGCCGCCTATGCGGTGTTTGACTTTGGTGGCGGCAGCACCGATTTTGACTTCGGCGTCTATCGTCTGCCCACCCCGGATGAAGAGCATCAGGGGTATGAGAGGGTCATCAAGCATTTTGGCGCCAGCGGTGACATGTACCTGGGCGGGGAGAATCTCATCGCCAACCTGGTCTACCTGACTTTTTTGGACAACCTGGAGGTGTGTCGGGAGCATCACATTCCCTTTTCCCTGCCACCGGAGGCGGAAATTTTCCCCGGCCACGAACCCTTTCTGGATCACTCCCACGTCGCTCGCACCAACACGGCGTTGATGATGGCCAAGGTGCGCCCCCTGTGGGAAGATTTTCAATGGCAGGTCGAGGATGAACAGACCGCCGATCCCCAAACCGATCAGGTGCGGCGGCGACGCCTTTCCGACACCATTGGTGATCTTCTCAATCAGGCGATCATCGACACCGACTTTCGCGTCGATCCTGCCACCGATTGCTTTCAAGGCGGAGGGGCGACCTTTTCAGTGGAGGTGGAACTGCTGAATCGGGATCGCGACCGGGTCCAGGTTCCGCTTCTGGTCAATCGCAACCGCCTGAATCACTTTCTGGTGCAGCGGGTGGGCAAGGGGATCGAACGGTTCTTCATGGCCATGACCCAGGCCTTCGCCAACCGGGGTGTGCAGCCCCAGGAGGTGCATATTCTCCAGGCCGGCAATTCGAGCCGGTCTCTGCTCGTGCAGGCCCTGTTTGCCACCATCCTCCAGGAACGCATGTACAAATGGGAGCCTCCCCTGTGCGGCATCAACAAGAATGCCACGCTCGACAAGGTTCGGCAGAGCATTCCCTTCGCCCGTTTCATCGTCCATCGCCCGCCGCAGGGGGATCCGGACAACCCCTACAGCCCCACGGCCAAGACCGGCGTGGCCATCGGTTTGCTGAAACTGATCCCCGGCGAGACCCTGCTGGCCATCGGTCCGGATGCAGAGAATCCTGTCGGCGAAGCGCCCTTTCGCTATTTTGTCGGTCGCCTGAAGGGGGGCATGTTCCAGGCGGTTCTCAAGCAGAATGCCCCCTATCAGGTTTGGCACGAACTGGGTGTTCCCACCCGGGGGGCCTTTGTCATGGTTTTGACCACCTCACCCCAGGCCGGGTTTGGCACCCTGCGCCGTGGTGCCCGGGAGACGCAGGAGAAAATTCTTACCCTTCCCCCGGGCAGCGACGACAAACGCCTCTTCGTGCAGGCAGTCACCCCCAATCGGATCGAAGTGGCCCTGGCGGAATCGGTGGAGCAGATTCTCAAGCGTCCGGAAACGGTGGTCCACCAGGAGTCCATGACGCTGGGTTGAGCGCCCGGGCGACAAAAATGCGCCTTTCTTTGCGACTGTCCGTTGCAATATAACTTTATCTCCTCTAAAACCACAAAAGCCTCTTTTTGCGAAAATCGGTGTTGAGGGGGAGAGCGGGAAGGGGGCGCCGCCCGGTGTGGCGGGTCGCCGGACCATCGGCGAAGAGGGTTGGTGTCGGAAGTTGCCGTGAAAGTCGTGCAGCGACTCTCATGGTGGGAGGGTGGAGGAAGACTCTTCCCATCCGTGAGGGTTGGTTGAAACAAGGGGTTCCATCGTGCCTTCTGTCAGCGTAGACAGGCGGCAACCAATGTTTGCCTAGAACCGGGGATGAGTTGATGGATAAGCCGACCACCATGGAACTGTCCGGCCCGGGCTTGTCGATTTCTGGAAGTACGGAGGATATTTCTGCGTCGTTCCGTGTTTCCAAGGAGGTCGTGCTGCCCAAATATTTGACTGATACCTATTGGTGGGCCTATCTGCATCCGACCGGGGTACGTTTTTTTGAGCGCCAGTGGATCGTCAATATGATTCTCTGGGGCAATTTTGTCGATTTGCGCAACGCCGCGCTCGCGGAGATTGGTTCCGCGATCTCCGGCGATACCTTGCAATTGGCCTGTGTCTACGGCGATTTCACCCAGGAGGTAGCGCGCCGCCTCTCTCCGGGGGCTTCCCTGGATGTGGTGGATGTGGCCCCGGTGCAGCTGGAAAATCTGCAACGCAAACTCGGAGTTCACACCCAGGTCCAGCTCCACCATCAGGACG
The DNA here is from genome assembly GCA_015229045.1 of Magnetococcales bacterium. Next base: position 25,208 of record JADGCJ010000009.1, on the reverse strand, counting down.
CGACCAGCCTCTCTTTCGCCGATGCCAGCTATGACAACGTCGTGGTCTTTTTTCTTCTCCACGAACAACCCACCGAGGCACGTTCCCGGACCGTTCAAGAGGCCTTGCGAGTCGCCCGCCCGGGGGGTAAGGTGATCTTCATGGACTACCATGAGCCCAGTCTGGTCAATCCGTTCAGGTATGTCATGATTCCCATACTGACCGCCCTGGAGCCTTTCGCCCTGGAGATGTGGCGGCAGGAGATTACCGACTGGATTCCCAGGGATATGCCCATTCATGGTATCCGCAAGGAGACCTACTTTGGCGGTCTTTACCAGAAACTGGTTGTTACCCGATAGGTAGAAGCATGGATATCCCCGTTTGCTTATACGTTGGCGACAACCTCGGGCGCTATGGCTTTGGAGATGGCCATCCCTTTGGGCCTCAGCGGCAGGATGCCTTTTGGAGCGAGGCCCAGCGTCAGGGACTGCATCTGCGCGCTTCGGTGCAGGAGCCTGTGCAGGCCAACCGGGAGACCATCGAACTGTTTCACAAGCCCGCCTATGTCGAACAGGTGAAGCGCCAGTCGGTGACTGGCAAGGGGTATCTGGATTATGGCGACACCCCGGCCTTCGTCGGTGTCTACGAGGCGGCCTCCTACGTGGTCGGCTCGACCCTCGCCGCTGTGGATGGCATCATGCAGGGTCGGTTTCGGCGCGGATTGATCCCCATCGCCGGGCTGCATCACGCCCGACCGGAGCGGGCGGGCGGATTTTGTGTCTTCAATGATCCGGGCGTGGCCATTATGGTCCTGCGCCAGAAGTATGGGTTGAAGCGCATCGCCTACGTCGATATCGATGCCCACCACGGGGATGGCGTCTTCTACCCCTTCGAGGCTGATCCCGATCTCATTTTTGCCGACTTGCATGAAGATGGGCAGTTTCTCTACCCTGGCACCGGCCATGCCCACGAGACCGGCAAGGACGCCGCCGCCGGAACAAAAGTCAATATTCCACTGCCCCCGTTTGCCAACGATACCCATTTTTTCCAGGAGTGGCCCAAGGTTGAGGCCTTGATGCGCGAGACCCGTCCAGAGTTCATCATTTTGCAGTGTGGTGCCGACTCCATTGACGGGGATCCGATTACCCATATGCGCTATTCGCTCGCCCCGCATGCCCATGCAACGGCCTCTTTGTGCCAATTGGCCGAAGAGCTGGGGCATGGTCGTGTTGTTGCGGTTGGGGGTGGGGGGTACAATCTGCGCAACATAGGTCAGGGATGGAGCGCCGTCCTTCAAGCCATGCTGGAAACCCCGGTCAGCTCTCCCTGAACCAACAAGCGACTCGTGACATCCATGCCATGACCAATCCTGCCGTTGATCCGGAGACCTTTTTCCCACGCGGTTCGGTTGTTCTGGTCGGTGCTGGTCCGGGCGACCCTGACCTGCTGACGCTTGGCGCCTTGAAGGTGATCCAGGTCGCCGATTGTGTCGTCTATGACGCCCTGGTATCTCCGGAGATTCAAGCCCTGATACCGAAGAGGTGTGCCACCATCTTCGCCGGCAAACGTGGCGGTCGGCCTTCGACGAAGCAGACGGATATTTCCGAGACGCTGGTACAGCTGGCGCGTGACAACAAGCGGGTCGTTCGTCTCAAGGGGGGCGATCCGTTCATGTTTGGCCGTGGCGGCGAGGAGGCCTGCTGCCTGGTGCGGGAGAGCATTCCCTTCCGTGTCGTTCCAGGCGTGACGGCCGGTGTGGCCGGGCCGGCCTATGCGGGCATTCCTCTGACCCATCGCGGCATCAATGCCAACGTCGGCTTTTTTACCGGCCACGAGCAGGTGGAAGAGAGCAACGCCGAAGGAGATCAACACTCCACCATGGACTGGGGAGTCATCGGCCAGTCGTTTCCGGTGTTGGTTCTCTATATGGCCATGAAAAATATTGGTTTTATCGCCCACCACCTCATTCTTGGTGGGCGGTCACCGGAGACACCTGTGGCCATTATTCGCTGGGCCACCACACCCAGGCAGTCTACCCTCGTGACCACCCTGAGGAATGCACACCGGGACATTGTCCAACTGGACCTGAAGCCTCCCAGCATCATCGTCATCGGTGATGTGGTCAATTTTCGCAAATCGCTTGCCTGGTTTACCGATCGTACCCTGGAAGGCCCCGCCGACCCCTGACCGGCATCAGTTTGTTGATCCATGCTGATATAAGGTACAAGATCAAGGAGATGCCTCTCATGCCAAAGACATTCAATTTGCCCGAACTCGGGGAGAACATTCATGGCGGCGACCTGGTTCGGGTGACCGTTGCGGTTGGGGATCGCATCGTTCCCGGCCACCCTTTGCTGGAGATAGAGACCGACAAGGCGGTCATCGAGGTGCCTGCCAACCTGAGCGGCACCGTGTTGGAAATTCTGGTCAAACCAGGCACCAAAATACAAGTGGGGCAGCCTGTCCTGAGCGTGGAGGTTGCCGAGGAAAATATGACTGCTTCCGTCGCAGCCACGGCATTGCCTGATCCTGCCCGGAATCCTCAACCAGTTGCCTCGTCGGCCCCGTCGGCCCCGCCTGTCGCTGCAATCACACCTGCACCCGCTGCCATGGTGGCGCCCCCCCCGGTTGCCCAGACACTGCCCGTTGCAGCGACCCCCGCTGCTGATCGCAGTACCCCTGCCGCGTCGATCAAGCGTGGCCCTGTTCCCGCCTCTCCCTCGGTGCGCCGGGAGGCACGAGAACTGGGTGTCGAAATTCGCAATGTTGTCGGTTCCGGGCCGCATGGCCGCATCACCTTGCAGGATGTTCGTCAACATGTGCGCCAATGTTTGCAGCAGATGCCTGCGTCTGCGAGTCTTATGCCCGCTGCCAGCTCCGGCCTGACCCTTCCTTGCCATGGACCTTTGCCGGATTTTTCTCGTTGGGGCGCCATAACGGCGGAGCCGATGAACAATGTGCGGCGCACCACGGCCATACATCTGGCAGCGACCTGGAACACCATTCCCCAGGTGACGGGGTATGAGCGCGCCGATATCACCGATCTTGAGGCCGCACGGAAAAAGTTGTCCGCCAACCTGGCAAAAAGTGCCGGTGTCTCCCTGACCTTGACTGTCATCCTGGTCAAGGTGATGGCAATCGCATTGCGTCTTTTTCCCAAATTCAATGCCGCTGTGGATATGACCCGGCAAGAGGTCATCTACAAAAAATATGTTCATATTGGCATCGCGGTGGATACACCGCATGGTCTGCTCGTGCCGGTTCTGCGCGATGCCGACCAGAAGAGTCTGAGCCGCCTGGCCACGGAACTGGCCGATTTGTCAGCCCGCGCCCGTGATCGCAAATTAAAACCGGAAGAGATGCAGGGAGGTTGTTTGACCATTTCCAACCTGGGTGGTCTTGGTGGCACCGGCTTCAATCCGATCATCAACTATCCGGAAGTGGCCATTCTGGGGGTTTCCCAGGGACGCAGGGAGCCGCTATACGACGACCAGTCTGGCGGATTTCAACCACGTCTCATGTTGCCTTTATCCCTCTCCTACGACCATCGCCTGATCGATGGTGGCGACGGTACCCGTTTTCTGCGCTGGGTGCGTGATGCCTTGGAACAGCCTCTGTTGTTGTTGATGGAGGGGTAGCGAAAATGATCTGCCGTGTCGTTTATGGCGTCACGGGTGTTTTTCTTTCATGTGTGGTATGATATTTGCTCGATTCAGGAGTAAAGGTTCCCTCCCGTGCCCGACTTCAAGGAGGATGTCACATGGGACAGGTAGAACGTATTGCTCGGTCTTTTGCAAAAAAAGAAGCCAACAGGCTGAAAGGAAAGGGTTTTCCTGTTGATGTCGATGGTTATGTGGAGGGTTACTGGTGGCGTCATGTCAATGCCGCCACCGCAGCGTTGGAAAATGTCAGTCACACACCACCTCTTTTCAGAGGGAGACGCGGCTTTTCCCTGGCGCAGCTTTTCCAGAGATTATGGACATGAACAAGGACTGGAGGGAACCTTTTGTCTCCAGGGTCGTTTTTGTGTGTATTTCGCCATCCATAGAGAAGATAAAAAGCCATGTCATGCCCCACGCAACGCCATGAGCATGTGACGCCCTTCTTCCAGGAGTACACCCAGGCCTTGCAACTGGCCCTGGTTTCGGTCGAGCAGGGTGCCTTGGAGCAGGCCTCTGCCATTCTGGTGGAACTGTATCGTCGTGGCGGCAAGCTGCTCGTGTGCGGTAACGGAGGATCCGCCGCCATTTCCAACCACTGGCTGTGCGACCATATGAAAGGTGTCCAGACCGACACCGGACTGGCTCCCAGGGTCATCAGTCTGAGTGCCAATCTGGAAATGATCACCGCCATTGCCAACGATATCTCCTACGACGAGGTTTTTGCTTACCAATTGGCCACCCTGGCCAATCCTCGGGATGTTCTCGTTACCGTTAGCGCTTCAGGAGATTCGGAAAACATTGTCCGGGCCATCCAATGGGCGAGGAAACATGAGGTTAGCACTATCGCCCTGACCGGCTTTTCTGGAGGACGCAGCGCCCAGTTCGCCGATGTCAATATTCATGTCGATGGGTCCAACTACGGGGTCATCGAAGATGCCCATCAGGCGATCATGCATATGTTGGCGCAGTTCATCCGCCAGTGGCACATGACCCCGGAAATCATTACCCAGAGGAAGTTTTAACGCCCCATGTCGGCGGCCAACCTCTCCGGATCCCCTCGCCAGGAGATACCTGTGTCTTCAAATATGCCCGGCCGCATTTTGCTTTGCACCGATCTGGATCGGACCCTTCTGCCCAATGGACACCCGCCCGAGTCACCCGGGGTGCGAACGCTCTTCCGGACCCTGGTCGACAGACCCGAGGTGATCCTGGCCTATGTCAGTGGTCGCAATCGGCCACAAATCATGGAAGCGATCAGTCAATACGGTGTTCCTCTGCCGGATTGGGCGATTTGCGACGTCGGGGCGACCATCTTTCGTATTGAAAAGGGCACCTGGAGTCATTGGGAAGCATGGAACAAAACCATTGCCCCCGCCTGGCGCGGATTGAACAGCTGGCAGATCGATCCATTTCTGCAAGGAATTCCTGGCATCTGGAAACAGCCGGAGGCCAATCAAAACACCCATAAATTGAGCTATCACGCCGATCCGGAAAGCGATGGCGCCCTGTTTCGGAGCCAGATCGAGGCCATTCTCTTGCCAAAAAGAATTCATACCACGATCGTCTGGAGCATCGACGATCTGGACAATATTGGCATGCTTGATATCATGCCCGAGGGGGCTTCCAAACGTCATGCCATCGAGTTTGTCATGGCGCACCTCGGATTGACGCCCGAAGAGATCCTCTTTGCCGGTGACAGCGGTAACGATTTGGATGTGCTGTGCAGCCCTCTTCCCTCGGTTCTGGTGGCCAACGCTCGGGAAACCGTTCGTCGGGAGGCCCTCCAACGGACGCGGATTGCCAACCATCCGGACTCGCTGTACCTGGCCCAGGGTGGGTTGCGTGGCCTGAATGGCAATTATGCAGCCGGCATTCTGGAGGGGTTGGTCCACTACTATCCAGACACAGCGGCGTGGTTTTGACGAAAATGGAAAAAATTGGGTTTCCTAATGTCTGTCAAATGGATAAAATGGGCGCATGTCTACCTGGAGCAACACCCTGTGGGATCAAATTCTCCTGAATCCGGTTCTGGAGCGCAGGCAGGAGGGACGTGACACCTCGTCCGACCGGCGTCGGGATGCTCGCTATGGCTTTTTCCACCCGGTCACTCTCGTGCTTGGAAGTGGTCGGCGTATCGTTGGCTACTCCCGCAATGCCAGCATGAACGGACTCTTCATGGTTCCTATGGGAGAGTCGGCCGACTTCCTGGACAATCCCCCAGAGGCCGTTCGACCCGGAGAAAAGGCCACCCTGGTCTTCCCCGACGGCGAACAAAGCATCGAGTTCTCTTGTCGCGTTGTGCGTGTCACCAAAAAGGGGATTGCTGTGGTGTGGTGACTCTGGCAGAGGCGGCCCGGGTTGTGCGCGTCTCGTTCGTATTGTTATAGATCAAAAGTTTTTTCGCTGCCCTGCCTCCCCTTCGGAGTTTGTCTCCGGGGTGAGGCCTGTCACCAAAACCGAGGCTCGAACTCGCGCGGATTGGCCAGTTGCACCATCTCTCCGGATTGTCTGATGACAAACAGGCCATACCGGAGGGCAAAGGCCGTTGCGTTCTCCTCGACCACAATGCCAGCGACCGCTCCCATGACCCGGCAGTCGGCATAACGGGGAAAAAATTCCTTGAATTGCCGCAAAGATCGCAGGTGTTCGCGTACATCCCTGACAGTCAAGGTGCTTTTGACTTCGACCAGCATGACTTCGTTGGTATCCTCAACCAGGATATCGATTTCCATGTTTTGGCCATCCGGTCGCTGGACATTCCTGACGCGCTGGAAGACCCGATGCACAAAAAAACCACGCTCGACAAACAGCGTCTCGCAGGCGGGAGCCACCATGTTTTCGACAAACCGCCCCCACTTGCCCCCCAGGTTGCCGATTTGTTCCGACACTGTTTTGACAAAACGCTCCGTTTCCTGGAATCTTCGGTCGGTTTCTGCTCTCGATTCTTGAAAAAGGCGATCTGTTTCTGCTCTCGATTCGCGCATCATGCGTTCGGTTTCCGCTCTCGACTCGCGGAACAATCGGTCTGTCTCTGCGCTCATTTCGTGAAATTTTCGATCTGACTCCTGAAACAGGTGGCGTGTTTCTGCATTCGATTCGCGGATGATGCGTTCGGTCTCCGCTCCCGATTCGCGGAACTTGCGATCTGTTTCTGCTCTCGATTCGCGCATCATGCGTTCGGTTTCCGCTCTCGATTCGCGGAACAATCGGTCTGTTTCCGCGCTCATTTCACGCATCATGCGGCCGGTTTCCTGCATGTAGGCGGTGTTTTCCTTCATGATGGCAGCGTTTTCCTTCATGATGGCGGTGTTTTCCTTCATGATGACGGCGTTTTCCCTCAACTGGATGGCCGTCTCCTGCATCATGTTCAGAATGCTCTCAGGGGTCATGGTGTCGATCATGTACGCAGTCCTCAACGCTTCCGGTTTACTGTCTCCTGCCACGGTACCAGACGACCCTTTTGGTTGTCATTGAAAAACTTCCCGAGAAATGGACGTTCAGAGCCTTGGCCGACCCAGGGAGCGAGTCTCTCCCAGGCGAACGTAGTCGCTACCGCCCAGGCGCCCCAGCGGATCGATTCCCTGGCTGTTGACCTGCAAACGACCTTTGGCATCCCGTGTCGCCACCGAGTCATCGAGATAAATGGTCTCCACGCGGCCGAGAATCATGGCCATGGACTCCGGCCCGATCTCCTGCTGCGCGTAGAATTGACAGCCATAAGCGACCCGGCAGATGGCGAGTCGGGGAAGTCGACACCCCGGAAAGGGAACTGTTTCCAGGCCAAGCTTTTCCAATTCGGAGTGGGTTTCCGGCAGGGCGGCAGAGCTGTCGTTGACCATCTCCAGATGCTCCCAGGAGGGGATATGCACGACAAAGTCGCGACGGGCGAGAATATTGGCGCGGGTATCCTTGGCTGTACCATCCGCCTTCAGGCCGATGGCCAGCATGATCAGGGGGGGATTGCTGCTCACTCCGTTGAAGTAGGAAAAAGGGGCCAGATTGAAGCCACCGACCGGATTTTCCGTCAAGACCCAGGCGATGGGGCGTGGAATCAGGGTTTGATTCATATGGTGATATACCTGATTGGCCGACAACCCCCGCAGATCGATTTCCATGGTACTACCTCTCGAAAGTCATCCAAGACTCCTGTCCCTGGAGAGTCAAACAAGGCTTGCCTGCCTTGTATTGAGTCATTCTCACCCGGTCATTTATCTACAGGTTTGGTTTTATGGGGTGTTGACGCGAATCTGATAGAAGCCGCGTTTGCCGACTTGCAACACGCAGTCGCGATCCAGGGTGGCATTGTAGTCGCGCACCGGCTCGCCATCCATTTTCAGACCCGAGCCATCGATGAGCCGTCGGGCCTGGCTCTTGGAGGCGATCAATTGGTTGGCTGCCAGAAAGTCGATCAGATTCGTGGCCGGGGCAGCAGAGAACTCAGGCATTGTTTCCGGCACATTCTGTTTTTGATGGACATGCTCGAAATGAGCCCTGGCCTGATCGGCAGCGGTGTCGCCGTGGTACATGGCAACCACCTCCCAGGCCAGTATTTTTTTCATCTCCATGGGGTGAATCTGGCCACTGGTCACCTGGAGTCGATTCGCCTCCGCCTGATCCGGAGTCCAACGGGTGACCAGGCGCATGAAGTCCAACATGGTTGCATCTGACAGACTCATGGTCTTGCCGAACTGGGTCTCCGGGGGTTCGGCGATGCCGATGTAGTTGCCGGCGCTTTTGGACATGCGCATCTTGCCATCGGTGCCGACCAGAATGGGGTAGGTGAGACAGATGCAGGGGAGTTGTCCGTGCGCTTCCTGGAGCTTACGGCCAGCCATGATGTTGAAAAGCTGGTCCGTGGCGCCCAACTGTACATCGCAGTGCAGATGCACGGCATCGTAGCCTTGCAACAGGGCGTAGAGAAATTCGTGCAGGCCAACAGGGTTGCCGGCTTCCAGTCGTCTCTTGTAATTGTCCCGGGTGAGAAACTGCTGCACGGTAAAATGGGAACTCAGGGAGATGACATCGGCCAGGGTCATCTTTTCCAGCCAGTCCCCATTATAGCGAACCTGAATCCGGTCGCGGTCGAGAATTTTAAAGCATTGCTCGGCGTAGGTTTGCGAGGCTGCCTGCACCTCGTCGCGTGTTTTACGCGGGCGACCGCTGGTTTTGTCGCTCGTGTCGCCCACCTGGGCGGTGAAGGTTCCGATCAAAAAAGTGACATCGTGGCCAAACTCCTGAAACAGACGCAGTTTGCGGAGTGTGATGGTGTGGCCAAGATGGATATCCGGACCACTGGGATCGTACCCGGCGTAGACGCGCAGAGGCCTGTTCTCCTGCCTGGCTTTGTGAAGTCGTTCCCGCAGTTCGCGCTCCATGTTGCGTTCCAGTTGCGGATCGCCAAAATCTGCGCCAAACATGAGCGCTCGAATCTGTGTTTCAATGTCCATGCTGGGTTCCAAACTCTATTGGTCTGTCGTTGTCATTGTGTGATGGTTTCTTGGAGAGGTGGCTTTGTTTATTGGAGAAGGGGGTTTCGGAGTGACGGGGTATGGATCGTCATGGACGAACCCCCGATCACCCAGGCTCTCATGGATAGTGGCAACTGACCTATGTGTCAAATGATTTCAGACAGTTCCATGTTTCCCGAAAAAAAAACTCTCTTCGATACACAAGGGCATGGTGTTACAGAAAAAGGAGTGGTATAGTCAGCCCCTCACCGGCGGGAAGGCCGGTGTTTACAGCGCCAGGGACGGCGCTCCTCCTCTTTTTTTCGGGTTCGGGTTGACTTGGTCCTGCCCTCGCTCTTTTTTCCGCCTTCGCTTTCATTTTGTTTTCCGTGCCTCTCTCTCCCGGGGATGGGCGGCTTTTGCGTGTCCTTGACGCGTCCTCTTCCACGAAGATGGTTGCCAGCCCTTTATCAGCAATGGCCTCTGCTATACCTTAAGGCTCGGGACAAACGATGACAGAGGGGGAGGAAGGGGCAGGCCTTGATCTGGATCCAGAGGGAAGCGATAGAGGAACTCATTGAATTTTTGCCATTCTTGGGTGTTCCCCTCGTCGTTCTGTTTGGATGGCACCATTTTTCCGTGCGAAAACTGGTGCGCAAGCTGCGCGCGGAGATCGATGTCCGGTCACGTGCCCAGGAAGAGTTGAAAAAAAGCCGTGAAAGTCTGGCCAAGGCCCAGGCTATCGCCCATTTGGGTAACTGGGATTGGGATTTGAAAACAGGCTCCTTCGTCTGTTCGGACGAGGTGTTTCGTATTCTCGGCCTCTCCACGGAGACCGTTTTTTCCTCCCTCGAAGCCTACCTGAACACATTTCAGCCAACGGATCAGCAGCGTTTTCGGCGAGCGCTGGAAGGGCAACAGGGTGGTGACAAAGGCCCCATCCGTCAGGAACGCCAGTTGGCACGGCCCAATGGTGACCTCCGGACCGTGCGCGAAGTGGCTGAAGTCATGTGCGACGGACATGGTCGCCCGGAACGCATCGTGGGTACGATCTATGATGTTACAGGTCGCATCCGAGCAGAACACGCCCTGCGGGCCAGCGAAGAACGTTTTCGCTCTCTGGCCCAGTCGGCCAAGGATGCCATCCTTTCCAGCGATGCCGAGGGAAAAATCCTTTTCTGGAACACCGGCGCTCAAAATATTTTCGGGTTTTCGGCAGCGGAAAGCCTGGGGAAAAAAATCGATATCATCATTCCGCAGCGGTTCCGCGAGGCGCATGCATCGGGCATGCGTCGCATGGGCGAAACCGGACATTTCAAATCGCCGGACAATATTCGAGAATTGGTCGGATTGCGCAAGGATGGTACTGAATTTCCCCTGGAAATTTCCATGGCCTCCTGGCTCTCCGGAGAGAAACGCTATTTTTCGGCCATCATTCGCGATATTTCCGGACGGCGACAGTTGGAACAGGAACAGGACCGGGCTTTTCAGGTCCGGATCACCATCAGCGCCCTGCTGGAGACCGCCCTGGAGCCCCTCTCCCTGACGGTCCAGCTCGACGTCGCTCTGGCCATCATTCACTCCATTCCATGGCTGGCCACTCCCGGGCAGGGTGTCATCTTTCTGGTCGATGCCGTATCCGGTGAGTTGCTGCCCAGTTCCCACAGAGGCATAGCCAGGCGTGAGACGATGGGTGATGGGCTGGATGAATCAACAGGAGGCTTGCAAAGGCTTTTGTGGCAACCGGCCTTGACCGAACGGCGGATCGTTTTCATTTCGCCGGACATGGAACAACGCACCGGCATTCCAAAATGTGGTCGCTATTGCGTCCCCATCTCCTACAATAACCGACTCTTGGGCGCCCTGGTCCTGTTTCGCACCGATGGACGTCATCGTCATGCCGAAGAGGAGGAGGGGGTTCTGCAAACCATTGCCCATACCTTGGCCGGCATTATCGAGCGGCGCCACATGGAAGGGGTTCTGGAACGAACGACCCAGGCTTTGCGAGAGACCAGACTGGAAATTATCCGCCGTCTGGGGAGGGCTTCGGAGTTCAGAGACAATGAAACAGGTCTCCATATCATTCGCATGAGCCACTATGCCGTGGTTTTGGGCAAGGCCATCGGCATGACACCCGTGGAGTGTGAACTGATTCTTCATGCGGCACCCATGCACGATGTCGGCAAGATTGGCATACCAGATACCATCCTGCGCAAGCCGGGTCGTTTGACCCAGGAGGAGATTCAGGTCATGCGCAAGCATGCCGAAATTGGTGCCAGCATGCTGTTCGGCTACGAAGACGAACCTCTCAAGACCGCCCATATCATGGCCCTGACCCACCATGAACGCTGGGATGGAACCGGCTATCCCAGTGGCTTGAAGGGAGAAGAGATCCCTCTCATGGGCCGTATCTGTGCCGTGGCCGATGTGTTCGATGCACTGACCACGGCACGCCCCTACAAAAAAGCCTGGAGCCCCGAGGATGCAGCAGCGGAAATTCAAAGGTCCTCCGGAACCCATTTCGATCCCATGATTGTCCAACTGTTTGCTGAAAATCTGCCGGAAATCCTGGAAATCATGAATGCCTATGCCGATCCTTCTCCAGAGGATTGAGCCGCGTCTGCTTGGGGACGCGCAACTTTTTCGTGATTTGGCGCATCTTTTGCGGATTTGTGCAGGTCATCGGTTTCCGATTGGATGACAGAGAGAGGTGAAATGGGCCGTTATCCGGCGGGATTTGTTTCTGGTGGAAATGTCAAGAAATGAACATTTTGCGAAAAATTAAAATTATGGACGGGGTCTATTGGGTCGACGTCCCCGAAGCCGGTTTGTACATTCTCTGTGGGTGCCCTGCCGATACAGTCAAGCATTTGACGAAAAGGGGGCTGATCATTCCTACCGAGGTTCAGGGTGTGCCGTGTGAGACCGGCCCTAACGCCATTCTGCTTTCGGATGTCATGCTCCAGAATGGTCGTTTGACCAACATGGGTGAGTTTCCTGTACTGCAAATGCTCTATCGTCAGGGAATGTTATTACCCAACCACCCTAACAACTCCGGTGTCAAACCTCTTCTGATGGGGCATCCTGAAGCCATCGAAGCCCAGATGCAATACATCTTTCGTGGCAACTATGGCCTGATCAGCGAAGAGGAGATCAGGGCTGCCGGCATACCCGCCGATCAGGCGGCCATCATGATGCGCATCAAGCTCAAGTTTGCCTTTGGCAGAATTCGTCCTTCCGACGAGCTGTTGGGGGCATTGCCTGTCTCGGTGCACCCGGTGGAGATTCGCAACCAGGTTTTCATTTGTCGTAGAAAATTGAATGTCTATGAGATTTCATACAAGAACGAGAAAGTTATCGTCGATCTCAACATGAGGCCGGATGGCTACTACCCGTCACCTTACCCGCTCAATTTTCATAACGTCAAACGCGAGTATTTTGCCATCATCCATTCGGGACAGGGGGACGGGTGGGATATCAACCGGCCCAGCATGGGCAGCATCCTCATGTTTCAGGGCAAGGTTTATCTCATCGATGCCGGCCCCAACATTGAATACAGCCTGATAGCTCTTGGCATTGGCATCAATGAAATCGAGGGTATTTTTCATACCCACAGCCATGATGACCATTTTGCCGGGTTGATCACGTTGATTCGCAGCGATCATCGCATCCACTATTACGCTCCGCCCCTGGTGCGAGCCTCCATATTCAAGAAAATGGCTGCTCTTCTGGTCACCCCGGAAGACCGATTGGCTGATTTCTTCAATATTCACGACCTCCGGAGCGGAGAGTGGAACAATATAGAAGGGTTGGAAGTCCTGCCGGTCTACTCTCCGCATCCGGTTGAAACGTGCGCCTACTATTTTCGCACTTTCTGGGAAGGGACGTATCGCTCCTATGGCCATATGGCCGATATCACCGCCTTCGATGTTCTGGAAAAGATGGTCGATCGTCAGGGTGACGACAAGGGAATTTCGCAGATCCACTTCGAGGAGATCAAAGACCACTATCTCATGCCGGTCGATATCAAAAAGATTGATATTGGCGGAGGGATGATCCACGGCCAGGCCGAGGATTTCAAGGATGACGGCTCGGGACGCATCATCCTGGCCCACACCTCCACGGCGCTGACCACCCGCCAGAAAGAGATTGGTTCCAGCGCCCCCTTTGGTGTCGTGGATGTCTTGATTCCCGACTATTCCGATCCTTTGCGCGACACAGCTGCCACTTTTTTGACTGCCTATTTTCCTGGCGTGGCGCAATTTCACATACGCACCCTTTTGAACAATCCCATCGTGACGTTCAATCCGGGGTCGATCATGATCAAAAGGGGTGATGTCAACTCCATGATCTATTTGATTCTCACCGGGATTGTCGAGAAGATAAGTTCTGACACCGGGGTTTACAACATTCTCTCCGCCGGGGCCATGCTGGGGGAGTACCACGGTCTGTACGGCCTGCCGGCCAAAAATACCTCCCGATCGGTCAGTTTTGTGCAGGTGCTGCGTCTTCCGGCGGGTTCCTATCTGGAATTCATTCAGCGCAACGATCTCAATCTGATGATCAAGCACCTGAACGATAACCGCAGATTCATGCAGAGTACCCGCCTGTTTGGCGAAAACATATCAACTCCCACCCTCAACAAGATTGCCCAACACATGGAGACGCACTCTTTTTCCGCTGCGGGTGGCGAATCCCTGGCCTCTCTCGATCCGGGGTCTCTCTGCATCGTCCAATCCGGCAGGGTGGAGCGTCGCCTGAATGATGAACTCCTTGAAGTGTTGGATGTAGGTATGACTTTCGGCGAAGAGAGTTCCATTTTCCAGGGGCTGCGAACCTACCAGTACCATACGTGCGAACCCACAACCATCACGACCATCCCCGGGACGCTGTTGCGTGAAATTCCTATTGTTTTATTGAATCTCCTCGAGAACCAGGGTAAGCGTCACCACTGACAGCCCCCCCCCACCCCGGCCCTCCTGATGGAAGGAGAGCGGGGTGGGGTTGAAGGGTGCAAAATACGACAGGCGTGGATCCTACAGGCCGAAGGTGTCAAAATCCTGTTCGCGCTGGTGCCACTTTTCGACGCGGAAGATCCAGGCTGGCTGGGCCGGGTCGATCTTGATGAAAAAGTGGCTGCCCTGGAGCAGGAAACGCCCGCCGGAAATCAACTCGTGCATCTCGAAATGCTCCCCTTCCTTGAGACCGATATCGGTCAGGGGGATGGAGATGTTGGCCTCCTGGCGGTTGAAGGGATCGAGGTTGACCAGCATCAGGATGACGTTGCGACGATCCGGGGTGGTCTTGCCATAGAACAGTATGTTTTCGTTCTCGGCTTTGTAGAAGCGCAGGTTCTTGTACAGGTGCAGGGCAGGGTTGTCCCGGCGAATGCTGTTGATCTTTTCGATGTAGCCCTTGATGTTGCCAGGACGATCCCAATCCCATACCTTGTACTGGTATTTTTCGGAGTTCAGATACTCCTCTTTGCCGGGCACCGGCGTGTTCTCGCACAGTTCGTAGCCGCTGTAGATGCCATAAACCGATGACAGGGTGGCCCCCAGGGCAAAACGCATCTTGAAGGCAGGACGCCCACCCTCCTGAAGAAGACGCGGCAGGATGTCCGGCGTGTTCGCAAAAAGATTGCCCCGCATGTACTCACTGACACCGGACTGGGTCAGCTCGGTAAAGTACTCCGTGATCTCATGCTTGAAGTTGCGCCAGGTGAAGTAGGTATAGGACTGGGTGAATCCCACCTTGGCAAGCATTTGCATCATCGGGGGTTTGGTGAAGGCCTCGGAAAGAAAAATAATGTCAGGATTGTCCTTCTGGATGGAACGGATCAGCCAGTGCCAGAAGGGGACCGGCTTGGTGTGGGGATTGTCCACCCGAAAGATGCGTACTCCCCGCTCGGCCCAGAAGAGAATGATGTCGCGCATCTCTTCCCAGACACCCTTCCATGCTCCATCCGGGGCGTTGAAGTTGAGCGGATAGATATCCTCGTACTTTTTCGGGGGGTTCTCGGCAAACTTGATGGTGCCGTCCGGACGTTTGAAAAACCAGTCGGGATGGTCAGCCACGTAGGGATGGTCCGGCGAGCAGTTGATGGCAAAATCGAGGGCCACCTCCAGGCCAAGATCCCGGCACGCCTTCTCGAACTCCAGAAAATCATCCATGGTGCCAAGCCCGGGCTCCACGGCCATGTGACCGCCGCTTTTGTTGCCGATGGCATAGGGGCAACCGGGTTCGGAGGGACCGCAGGTCAGGGAGTTGTTGGCCCCCTTGCGACCCGTGACGCCGATGGGATGAATGGGCGGCAGATAGACCACGTCAAAGCCCATCTTCTTGATTTCAGGCAGACGGGCGATACACTCGCGGAAGGTGGCACTGCGCCCCTCCACCCGTCCTTGGGAACGGGGAAAAAATTCATACCAGGCAGCGTACCTGGCCTTCTCCCGGTCCACCATGATTTCCAGCGGCGGGTCGAGTACGGTGCTGTCATCCCGGGGAGCATTGCGGGCGATCAAGGCGATCAGATCGGTCTCGGAAAAGATGCCGACCTTATTTTCGAGGTTATCCTCCTGATCCAGACGCGAAAAAACATAGTTCAGGTAGACCCTCTCGCCCTCTTTGCCGACCAGGGTGGACATGCGCTGCAAAAAGGTCCGCCCCTCCACCAGGTCGCTGGCAATGTTTTCGTTGGCGCGAAATTTTTTCGTCAGGTCATCGAGCCAGGATTGATAGATATCGGTGAAGGCCTCTATCGTGAATTCATACAAGGCGTTTTTCGCCAGGACCACGTTGCCCGCCCATTGGCTGAGGCCGGGATTGATGGGCTTCATCGGTGATTCGGACCAGGGGTGGTTGCCGTATTTTTCCCGGATTTTCAACAAAACCCGGGTCGAATTATGCCCGTCGCGAAAAACAGTGGCTGTAATGCGCAAGCGGTCACCCACCTCCCGCTTGATGGGATACTTGCCACCGTCGACAGAGGGCTGCACATTTTCGATGGAAAATGGATGATTGGCGTCCATTGTTATGTTTTTCATTGTCGGTAGGGGGCCTTGCGGCCCTTTTCTCCCCTTCCAGGCCGTGGATTGATGCCGATTCTTTTATTTGGGCTGGACCAGCCTGGTGTAGAGGTCGAGAACCTCGCGGGCGATGCTCGCCCAGCTGAAGCGTTCCACGACCCGTTTGCGGCTGTTCTCGCCCATCTCTTGGCGGAGTTGATCGTTGTTCAGGATCTGGTTGATGGCGTCGGCCAGCTGTTTGGCAAACACCTCCGGGTTGACCGGCTCGAACGGGCTTTGCTTGTATTGGTCAAACTCGACGAGAAAGCCGGTTTTGCCATGTTGAATGATCTCCACGATACCACCAACGGCGCTGCCTACCACAGGTGTTTTGCAGGCCATCGCCTCCAGGTTGATGATGCCGAATGGCTCGTAGATGGAGGGGCAACAAAAAACGGCGGCGTGGGAGTAGAGTTGGATGATCTTTTTCTTGGGCACCATTTGGGGAATCCAGATGATATTGTTGTGATTCTGCTGGGCCTTGCGCACACCCTCTTCCATCTCGACGCGAATCTCCGGTGTGTCCGGCTCGCCGGCGCACAGGACGATCTGGACGTTGGGGTTGATATGCTTGATGGCGTTGACCAGATGGATGATCCCCTTTTGCCGGGTGATGCGGCCGACAAACAGGACATAAGGCACAGCCGGGTTGACGCCGTACTCGATCAGGGCATCGGTCGCCGGATTGAACTGATACTCCTGGATGTCGATGCCATTGTAGATGACATGAATCCGGTTCGGGTCCACGTTGAAGAGACGGGTGACATCCTCTTTCATCCCTTTTGAAACGGCAATGATGGCATCGGCTGACTCCATGGCGGTCTTCTCCACCCAGACCGACAGATCATAACCGAGGCCCAGCTGTTCACGCTTCCAGGGGCGCGAGGGTTCCAGGGAGTGGGTGGTGAGAACCATGGGAATGCCATAGGCCTTTTGGGCAAAGATCCCCCCCAGGTGGGAGTACCACGTGTGACAATGCACCAGCTGCGCGTCAATGGGTTCGGCATTGAATTGAATACAATTGGAAAATGAGGAAAAGGGGGATTTCAATCTCTTGTCGCAGTTGGCAAAGGGTTTGGGGTCGACATCCATGCCCCGCACCGTGAGGTTGCCGTTTTTTGAATTTTGATTGCCAAAACAGCGTACCTCGACCTCGATCAGCTTGGCCAGCTCCTGGGAAAGGTACTCCACATGGACACCGGCGCCGCCGTAAACGTTGGGAGGATACTCTTTGGTCAAAAACAGGGCTTTCATGCAGGGTCTCCTTGGTGAGGCGGGCCATGGCCCGGGGGGAAGGCCCGATTGTGGGAGAATGGTTCCCGCCGATCAAGGAAATTCCTTGCCTGACCTTCTTGAAGGTTGGTTTTTTTAACTATTTGAAAGACTGGGATGGAGGTCCAGGAGAAAGGGCTTTGCCCTTTCTGGTTTGGGGCGAAGTCCCAATAAAGTCTTTCATGCCAACATTTTTTTTCGAACAAGAAAAACGACCTGTCCCAAAGTAGACGCGGTCTAAATGCGATTGCCCTGCTTTTGGGCATGAGCGACATTGTCAAAATGTGGGCGATTTGTTACATTCGGCACGGACTACGAAGTCGCCCCGCTGTCGCCATTTGCTGCCAAAGAGGAGTGAGATCCTATGAATAACCGAGCCAGATATGAGGAGTTCTATCGTCGTTCCATCACGGATCGGGAAGGGTTCTGGCGAGAGCAATCCACCCTCGTCGACTGGAACAGGCCCTTCGATTCGGTCCTCGATTACAGTAAACCCCCCTTCGCCAAGTGGTTCGTCAATGGTCTGACCAACATTTGTTACAATGCCGTCGACCGGCACCGGGCAGAGCGCGGCGAACAGACGGCCATCGTCTGGGTCTCGACCGAGGTTGATCGGCGGGAGGAGATGACCTACAACCAACTCTATCGCCAGGTCAACGAGATGGCCTCCCTGCTGGTGGCGTTGGGTGTCGGCAAGGGGGATCGGGTGTTGATCTACCTGCCCATGGTGCCCGAGGCGATGGTGGCCATGCTGGCCTGTGTGCGCATCGGCGCCATCCACTCGGTGGTGTTCGGGGGATTCGCCTCCCTGGCCCTCGCTTCGCGCATCGACGACGCCGCACCCAAACTGGTCATCACCGCCGACGCTGGCATGCGCGGCGGCAAGGTCGCTCACTATAAACCCCTGCTGCGGGAAGGGTTGGCCGCCGTCACGGTGGCAAAACCGAAGGTGCTGGTCATCGATCGTGGCCTGGCCACCGAAAAGTGTCCCATCGAGGGCGAGATCAATTTTGCCGAAGCCATCATGGATCATCTCGGCAAGGAGGTGGCGCCGGTCTGGGTGGAGTCCTCCCACCCTTCCTACATTCTCTACACCTCGGGCACGACGGGTCGGCCCAAAGGGGTGCAGAGAGACACCGGCGGCTATCAGGTGGCCATGCGGGCGTCGATGAAACACATCTACGGGGTCGAACCGGGCGATGTCATGTTCACGGGTTCGGATATCGGCTGGGTGGTGGGGCACTCCTATATCGTCTACGCGCCGCTGCTCACCGGGGCGACCACCATCCTCTATGAAGGACTCCCCATTCGCCCCGATCCGGGCATCTGGTGGTCTCTCGTCGCCGACTACAAGGCCAAGTGCATGTTCACCTCACCCACGGCCATCCGCCTGTTGAAAAAAACCGGCGTCGAGTGGATCCGCAAGTATGACCTTTCGTCGTTGCGCACCCTCTTTCTGGCTGGCGAACCCCTGGACAAGGAGACGCATCGCTGGGTCAGCGAGGCCCTGCACGGCTCCGTCGTCGACAACTATTGGCAGACCGAGACCGGCTGGCCCATCCTGACCAACTTTGCCGGTCTTGGCTTGTTGGATCTGAAATTTGGTTCCCCAACCGTGCCGGCCTATGGTTACGAGACCGTGCTGATGGATGAACACACCGGCGCAAAAGTTCCCGCCAATGCCAAAGGCTCCCTGATGATCAAGCCGCCCCTGCCGCCCGGATGCATGACCACCGTCTGGGGCGACGACAAGCGCTTTGTCGAGACCTATTTTTCACGTTTCAAGGAGCTGTATTACGCCACCTTCGATTACGCCATGGTCGATGAGGACGGCTACTATTTCATCATGGGTCGGGATGACGACGTGATCAATGTCGCCGGTCATCGGCTGGGTACCCGCGAAGTCGAAGAGGCGCTCTGCACCCATCCCTGCGTGGCCGAAGCGGCGGCGGTGGGCATCAAGGATGAGCTGAAAGGGCAGGAGATCGAAGCCTTCGTCGTGCTGATGAGCAACGTCACCCCACCCACGGAAGAGGAGCTGAAGAGCGTCGTGGTGCGGCAGATCGGGGGGATTGCCAAGCCCAAGTATCTGCACATCGTGTCAGGTCTGCCCAAGACGCGCTCCGGCAAGGTGATCCGCCGGGCGATCCTGGCCATCGCCGAGGGACGTGATCCGGGCGATCTGCCGACCATCGAGGACAAGAAGATGCTGGACGTCATCCGCGAGGCGGTTCATCCGCACTGAGGTGGCCTGCTAGACCGAATCCATTCCGGGATGCGTAGTTTTTTAACTATCGAAAGACTGGGATGGAGGTCCAGGAGGAAGGGCTGTGCCCTTCCTCTTGGTGGGGTCTGGGGCGAAGCCCCAGTGGGGTTTGGGGCGAAGCCCCGAGAGAGTCTTTACATGCCCGTATTTTTTTCCGAACAAGAAAAACTACGTGTCTCGAAGTAGACGCGGTTTAGACCCGATGCGAGTATTGAAAGTAGCGGCGGGTACCGCTCAACAGAGCATCGGCCAGGGTCTCCTGGAAGGCGGTGTCGCGCATCAGCTCTTCCTCTTTGGGGTTGCTCAGGAAAGCCATCTCGACGAGTACGGAAGGGATGTCAGGCGCCTTCAACACCGCAAAACCGGCCTGCTTGACGCTCTTGTAGTGGAGTTTCATGCGACCGACGTTTTGCAGGCTGCCCAGGATGTTTTGTCCGAGCAGCAGGGCGCGGTTCAGGGAGTCGCGCTGGGCGAGGTCCATGAGCATCTCGGCTACTTCCGGCTCGACATCTTCCCGCAGGTTGACGCCGCCGATCAGGTCGGCGCTGTTCTCCCGCCGCACCAGGGCCTTGATGGCCCGATCCGGGGTGGACATGCCCCGCTCCGACAGGCAATAGACCGATGCACCCCGTGCCGAAGGAATACGAAAGGCGTCGGCATGCAGGCTCATGAAGAGGTCGGGGCTGTAGTGGCGGGCGGTGGAGACCCGTTTGTTGAGCGACACGAAGTAATCACCCGACCGGGTGAGATAGGCGCGGAAGCCAGGGGTGCGGTTGATCCGGTCGGCGAGCTTTTTGGCGACGGTCAGCACCACGTCTTTTTCCTGGGTTCCCTCGGCACCGATGGCGCCGGGGTCTTCCCCGCCATGGCCGGGGTCGATGACCACCACCGACTGGCGGCCGCTTTTGGCGTTGACCCTTTTCATGGGTGTCATGGCCTGAGCCAGGGAGACAGGCAGCATGAGACTGCCAGCTGACAGGGCCACCGTCTTGAGAAAACTGCGACGTTCCAGCCTCATTTCATCCCTCCATCGGCACATATCTTGACTCCCCCTCCCCAGAGGATCGTGCTACTCTGGGGCCCTGCGTCGGGGATCGGGAAATGCCCTGCGGCACTTTCGGGGATCCGGTGCCCTACGGCACCGGATCTTCGCCGTCACTTTTTGACGTCTCGACCCCTCGGTCATGGGTGAACAAGCAACATGCATGCCGAGGTCGAGACCAGCATCAACCGTCCAGTCGGGAGAGACCATGTCCACGGACGATCCTTCAGAAATCAGCAAGTTCGACGCCATGGCCCACGAGTGGTGGGATCCCGATGGCCGCTTCAAGCCCCTGCACCGGATCAATCCGCCGCGCACACGCTATATCGAAGAGCAGTTGGCCCATAACGGCTTCCCTGACATGTCAAAACTGCATCTGCTCGATATTGGTTGTGGCGGGGGCATTCTGGCGGAAGGGCTGGATCAACTCGGGGCCTCGGTGGTGGCCATCGACCGTTCGGACAAGATCATCGGCGTGGCCAAGGCGCACCAAAAAGAGAGTGGATCGCGGGTGGATTACCGGCTGCAATCCGCCGGTGAGCTGGCCCGGATCGCGCCAGCCTCCTTCGATGCCGTCATGGCCATGGAGGTGTTGGAGCATGTCTCCGACCCGCCAAAATTTTTGCGCGAGTGTGCGCTCCTGCTCAAACCGGGGGGGCTTTTGTTCTTCTCGACCTTGAATCGCACCTTGCAGGCGTGGTTGCTGGCCATCGCCGGGGCCGAATATGTGCTGCGCTGGCTGCCGCGTGGAACGCACGACTACAGCCGGTTCATCCGGCCCTCGGAGCTGTCCAACTGGCTGCGCCCGGTCGGCATTCGGGTGCAGGATATTGCCGGTCTGAGTTATACTCCCTGGCGCGATCAGTGGGAGATCACCCGCGATCCGAGCGTCAATTATCTTGGCTTCGGCGTCTTGACGCCTGGTTCCGTTTCGCGTTGAAAGCGCAACTGTCGCTTCAAGGTGCCCTGGGCATCGATGCCCCAGATCTCCTGTTCCCCTTGGCCGCTCTCCACGAGCAGGGCGATGCCGTTGCCCCAACTGGTCAAGGCGGTGATCCTGCCGCCGGGTGGCAGGGCGAGCGGGGAGGGTGGGCTGGATTCGGTCAGGGGTGAGGGGGATCGGGGAGAGTTCCAGCCACGCTCGATGACCCGGTAGAGCAGAATGGCAAAGCCGGCCAGCAACAACACCCCACCCAGGATGACGAAACCTTTCAACACGCGCATGGATGTCGATACCTCTCCCGTTCGTAGCCGGATTGTCGTGATCCCGGAGGCCCTTGCCGGAGCGAGGGTGGATCAGGCCCTGGCCACCTGCGACCATACGATGAGTCGCAGTGCCGTTCAACGGCTCATCAAGCAGGGAGCCATTCGGCGCTGTGCCGCTGCTGCTGCACCCGCCTGCGCTGGCGAGCCTCTCCTCGACGCCGATGCCAGGGTTCACGCGGGGGAGCGCTATCGGATCGACCTCCCCGAGCCGGAACCCGTCACGGCGCTGCCGCAGGAGATCCCCCTGGTCATTCGCTACGAGGATGCGCACCTGCTCGTCATCGACAAGGCGGCGGGGCTGGTGGTGCATCCGGGGGCTGGCAATTCACAGGGAACCCTGGTCAATGCCTTGTTGCACCATTGCGGTGGGGGTGGAGCCGGGGGGCAGGCCGGATTCAGCGCGGAGGGGTCAGGTCTTTCCGGCGTTGGTGGGGTGTTTCGTCCGGGGATTGTGCATCGATTGGACAAGGATACCAGCGGTCTGCTTGTGGTGGCCAAGAGCGATGCCGTGCATGCGCATCTGGCGCAGCAGTTTGCCGAGCATACGGTATCGCGGCGCTATCTGGCGCTGGTCAAGGGGCATCCCGCCCGGATGGAGGGCACGGTCGATGCGCCGATTGGTCGTCATCCGACGCAGCGCACCCGCATGGCCGTGACAACCCACCATGGCCGGGTGGCGATCACCCATTACACGGTGCTGGAAAAGCTGCCAGGTTGTGCCCTGATCGCCTGTCGCCTGGAGACAGGGCGGACCCACCAGATTCGGGTTCATTTGACACACATCGGTCATCCTCTGCTCGGGGATCCGGTCTATGGTCGCCCTTTTCAGCCGCCCCGCCACTGGCCGGAGGGGGTGCAACACACGGTCACCTCCTTTGCCCGGCAGGCCCTGCATGCCACCACCCTGGGCTTGACCCACCCCGTCACCGGCGAGCGCCTGGAGTACGACTCCCCCCTGCCCGAGGATTTCAAGGCGTTGCTGATGGCGTTGCGTTCCCTGGGTCCGGTGTGATCTCGCTGGACTTGTGCGCATTTTTTTGCTTATTTTTGTCGGAAAATCATTTATCCTGGCGTGAGAGTACGCTGTTTTTCTGTAAAACGGGGTTGGCCCCATCAAGGTCCGCTCGATACTGCTTTGTCTCCCTTGAGTTGAGGAATCGAATAGTCCTATGGAAAAGACATCTTCTGCCAGGGTTGTTGCACGTGTTGCGTCCGCTATACGCCATCCGGCGGCGGGCAGCATGTTGTTGTGGGTCTCCTTTGGCATGGTGGCCCTGGGGTCCGTCATTGCCACGTCCTTGCCCCGCATGTCGGGTTTGGTCAACCGGGACAAGGCGACGGCGAATGAGAAGGTCATTCTGGAGGTTCGGAATGCAATTGAGGGATTTGCAGCTGCCAACCGTCGGCTCCCTTGCCCGGATACCAACGGCAGTGGCCTGGAAGTTTGTCCTTTGACCAGCACGACGAATCCTTCAGGCAAAATTCCCTATCGGACCCTTGGATTGTCCTCTGCCAACGATTCCTACGGCAATCCTTATCGTTACGCAACCTATGTGGACACCATAGGCAGCACGGCTGCCACGACGGCTGATCTCACAGCAACCACCCATACAAGCAGCACCTTTTGTAGCGCCCTCAACAGCGCCACCATCCCGAATGTGGCGACGCGCCTGAGCGAAGTCGATAGCGCCGGAGCCAACGGTGTCAATGTCCCCTTTGTTGTGGTCAGTCCAGGCCCCAAGGACGCGAATGGAAATAACACCAACGGACTTTTGGACGGCAATAACGAGACATTGACCGTGAGGTATGATTACCCTTCCCGGGTTACCAATAGCACTTACGACGACCGTGTTATCGATTCCAATTTTGATCGCAACTATGCGGCTGATGCCACTCACACGGCTCCCTTCAAGGCGCTCATGACTCGTCTGTTTCCAAGTGGTTGTTCCTGTAGTGGATCCACCGTATCTGATCCCCTTTCAACTGGTCAGATGGTTGCCTTTTACAAACTGGAAGATACGCCGCTGACCGCCACTGGGGACAAAATTTGTGACAGTTCCGGAAACAATAACAGCGGTTCGTTTACCACCCCGTTGTCTGGTCAGACGATCGCTGTTCCGACGCTGGTCGCCAATCGCTTCGCAACCACCAGCAAAGCGATGGACTTCGCCAATAGCGGCTCCACAAATAACGGTGTCGTACTTCCAGAAGCCACATTGAACAGTGTTGCCAACGGTACATTCTCTATCTCGTTCTGGGCTTATCCTACATCGAACTCTTCTGGCACTTTGATTAGTGGTTACGGCTCGTCAAGCAATCAATTTAATATCTCCAGAAATGCCAATGGAAACAACCAACCTCTCACAGTCACAATCAAGGGATCCACAACAATTACTTCTGGAAGCACCAATTTCAATCAAAATAGTTGGTATCATGTGGTTCTCACAAGGGATGGTTCCAGCGGCACTGCAAGTCTCTATATCAACGGGACGGCAACTGGATCGAATACTTCCGCCACCGGCAGCATGGCCATTGCCACCAATGGTCTGACGCTCGGTTTTGTCAGTACTGGTGCGGCTGTCAGCAATAATTGGAAAGGCCGTCTGGATGATCTGATTATCTATTCGGTGGTGCTTAACTCAACCCAGGTAAATACCCTCTATACCACCCAGAACGCAGCGTCTCCTTGATGGGCTTGACACGGTATGGGACTTGTCAACGGAAAACGGGTGATATGGTTTGAGTGCGAAGCGGCCTGTTTCGTGGTAAGGCAAGGATCCTTGGGGAAACATGAAGATGACCCGCTACGCGATCATTCTCTCTTGGAGCGACGAGGACAACGCATTCATTGCCGAGGTGCCGGAGTTGCCAGGATGTATGGCGGATGGTGCTGCCACGTTGCCAACGTATGGTCCCCGAGCGGGGGGATTTCTGGTACCCTGTGACCGTTATCGCCTGCCTTTGGGAGGAAGCCCATGTCGCAAACCCACACCATCGATGATATCTGGAAACTGTTCGAGGAGACCAACCGGCTGTTCAAGGAATCCGAGGCCAGGGCAGAGGCCAGGTCCAAGGAATTGGATCACGACCTCCAGGAGACCAGACGGATCATACAGGAAAACAACGAAAAAATGCGGGAGAACAACGAGGAGACCAACTATTTTGATTGAAATTGGTGCTTCCAGAAGTAATTGTTGTGGATCCCTT
>JADGCJ010000099.1 GCA_015229045.1 Magnetococcales bacterium | reverse complement strand
GCACAGCCCTTCCTGGACCATCCCAGTCTTTCAATAGTTTAAAAAACTACGCATCTCAAAATGGATTCGGTTTACCATTTTTTCCTGAACAGGAAAATGTGAACAATCACTCAGAGAACAGCTGCGGATCAATCTGATAGCCATAACCGGGGATGGTCAGGACGATGGGAGTCTCTTTTCCATAGGGGGCCAGTTTTTTGCGCAGTCGACAGATGATGGCATCGACGGTGCGGTCCTGGGGCGGTTCCTGGCGGCGGGAGATGGCATCTTTCAGTTGATCGCGTGTCACCACGGCACCCTTGGCCCGGGCCAGAGTCGCCAGGGCGTTGAACTCTCCCCCGGTCAAGACGACACGTCCACCTTGCGTACTCTCCAGGCGTCTTTTGTCGAGATCCAGGATCCATCCCCGCAGTGGGATGATGGCGGAGGTGATCTCCGGAACCCGGTTGGCCAGAGAAGACAACTTGGCGTTGCGCTGGAGAATGTTGTGGATTCTGGCGGCCAGTTCGCGGGGATGAAACGGTTTGGTGATGTAGTCATCCGCTCCCAACTCGAGGCCGGCCAGCCGATCCTGATCATCGCTGCGTGAAGAGACAATGAACAGGGGCAGATCGGAGTGGTAGCGTATCTTTCTGACTACGACCAGACCATCCTCGTCCGGCAGGTTCAAGTCGAGGAGAATGCAGTCGGGACTCTCCTTCTCGAAAAAAGAAAAAAATTCGACTGCCGTGCCACAGGCAAAGACCTGAAACCCCGATTTTTCCAGGTAGGAGCTGAGCAGAAATCGCATGCTGGGGTCATCTTCCAGCAGGCCGATCAGGGGGATGGATCTGCGCATGGGAGGCACTCTTTTTTGGTCATGGGCCGGTGAAAACGGGGTCCAGGGGGCTGGTGACCGGACAGGTCCAGGACAGAGTCCTGGCGGGGTTTGGGATAGCGCCCCAATAAAACGGCGTCCAGATAGCCGAAACGACGATCGAGTCTATGGTGAGCAACATTTAAATTCTTGTCAATATCTTGTTAACAACCCATTAAAATATTCGTTCATATGGAGTGGTGATCTGTTCTGTTTTCAATTAAAGAGGGCATGGCATTGTTCTCATTGACTCGGAGCAGAGGTCAGGGCCGCGCAACGACCCGGTCCTGGAAGGCGTGATGAAACTGTTTTGGCCCAAAATGTTGGTTCAACCCCAGGCGGGTGGCACGGGGGAGCGGCAACCTGACCTGGTGTCGATCATGGCCCTGCATGCGGGCAGCATGACGGCTTGCGCAACGGAGTTGGTCAAGATGCGCGAGTTGATCTGTGATGACGCCCGGCATGCCCGGCAGGATGTGGCGGAAGTGGCAAACCAGAACGCTGTTCTCAGGGAAGAGATCGCCCGGGTCAACCAGGATATCCAAGAGACCATGGGTAATCTTGCGGGCATTTCGACGGCATCGATGCAGTTTTCGACCAACGTGTTGACCATCGCCTCTGGGGTAGAGGAGAGCAGTGTGGGCATCTCTCTGCTGGCGGGGACAGCCCTGGAGATTCGTGACAATATCGGTGGTGTCAACGAGCATGTGGAGCAGGTGGATGGGGCGGTGCGCAGCGTCTCGGGGGCGGCGCGGGCGATGAATGACTCCCTGCTGACCATTCGCAGGCAGTGCCAATCGGCGGCCACGGAGTCCGAGCAGACCCGACGCCATGCCCGCGCCGGCGAGTCGATCATGGACAAACTGGCTGCCTCGACCCGCGAAATCGGTCAGGTGGTGGAGATCATCAACAACATTGCCGACCAGACCAAGATGCTCGCCTTGAATGCCTCCATCGAGGCAGCCGGTGCCGGCAGTGCGGGTCGGGGTTTTGCCGTTGTCGCCAACGAAGTCAAGGATCTGGCCCAGCAAACGGCCAAAGCCACCCGCATGATCCATGAACGCATCTCGGACATTCAATATACAACCCTGGAGGTGGCGGAGGCCAATCACGAAATTGTGGCCAGCATCGAGCGCATCACCTGGGCCACCACGGAGATCACCCACGCCGTGGATGCACAGATGGACAAGACCCAGGCCATCACCCGGGAGATGAGCCATGTCGCCGCCGCCACCGGATCGGTGACGCAAAGGACACAGGCCCTGACGCTGGCCGCCGTCGATATCGCCCGCTCTGCGGCTGAAATCGAGCTTGGCATCAAGGAGATCGCCCAATCATCCGCCGAGGTGGCCCTGACAGCGAAAACAGCCGCCAACGATACCTCGCAGGCCCTCGACCATGCCCAGGCCATCCTGGCTGCGGCGCAAAAGACCCAAAAAGCCTCCCAGGTTGTTCAAGAACATACGGAAAGCGCCAGACATACCGCCCACATGATGCACCGATCCGCCCAACAATTGGATCGTCTGGGTGAACTTTTTCAGGATATGAGCCACGCATTCTATGCCACCCAACTTGATCTGGAGGTCAGGCGGCCCCTGTTCGATGTGCGGGCCGTCAAGGAGGCGTGGCTGGTGCTGCAAAGCCGTCTGGAGCGGGCCGGCAGTGGTCGCCAGCAATTGACGATGGCCGAGGTCCGGGAGATGTGTGCAGGTGGCATGCCGTGGTTGCAGAACGCCGGAGGTCAACCTTTCGCTGACACGACGCTGTTCCAGGAGATCGTTGCCCAATGTGCCACCCTGCGCGTACAGGCGGAAAATGTGGTCACGCTGATCAGCCAGTCGCCCGGGGTTGAGCAAGACGAGATTGACCGCGCCCTGTCTGAGCATTTGCAGACACGCAACGGCGTTTTTCGTCTGCTGGATCGACTCTATCTTGGCGAGACGGAGTTGAGCGTCAACCGCAAACCCTTCTTTGCGTGGAACGACAAGCTTGTGACGGGTTTGCGCGAGGTGGATGACGACCATAAAAAACTGGTCAACCATGTCAATCGGCTGCATCGGGCCATGCTGGAAGGGGAGGGAAGGGATGTGGTCAGTCCCATTCTCAGGGAGCTGGCCGAGTATACGGTTTTCCATTTCAACCGGGAGGAGAGCTACTTTGCCCGACATGAGTATCCGGAGACGCGAGAGCATGTTCAGGCGCACAAAAAGCTGGTTGAATCGGTGGTCGATCTGATTCGGCGTTTCGAGGCGGGCAATTTTGCCGTGGCCATCGATCTGTTGGCCTTTGCCAAAAGCTGGCTGATGGACCATATCATGGGTACGGATATGAAATTTGTCCCATTTTTGCGAGGCAAGGGGGTGGTATGAGGGGGCTGAAGCCGACTGTTTTGGGCTTTCTTGTTTTTTCGATCTGGCCGTGGCAGGCGCAGGCCATCGATGCCCGGCTGTTGCCGGAAGGGGTGTTGCGCGTCCGCCTCTATGAATCCTGGTACCAGGGGGACCAGATGTATGACCCTGCCGGGCATCGGCAACCCCTGGGCCAGACGGGTCTGGACAAGTTGGCTGGCAAGGGTGTTCCTGTCGCTGTCGCCAATGCCTATGCAATCCGGAATACTGCCCAATACGCGCTCCAGAGGACCGACCTGAGCATCGATTACGGATTGAGCCGGAACATCGATCTGGGGGCGTGGATTCCCTTCCTCGA
This sequence comes from Magnetococcales bacterium, assembly GCA_015229045.1. Next base: position 8,160 of record JADGCJ010000099.1, on the reverse strand, counting down.
TCCCTCGCTCGAGCAATCGACCACCCTGACCCGTGCCGGGGGGTGGGGGGCGTTGCCGACGGCGCAGCAGGCCGTGATTGCCGGGGCCGTCGCCCAATTGAACGGCAGTGATGGCGAGCATCGCGGGCTGGGAGATGTTTTTGTCGGGGTGAAAGGTCGTATCCTGGGTGAGCAGAAGGCGCGTGAGCGCTTCAGTCTGGGGGGCGGGGTGCGCCTGCCCACCGGCCATGTCGCCAATCCGCTCGATCCGCGCGATTTTTCCACCGGCGATGGTCAATGGGATCTCAGTCTTTGGAGCTGGTTCGACTTTCAGCCTGGCGAGACTTTTTTCGTCAACCTGCACACCCGCCACGATTATGGGCTGTCGGGCTCGCGGGATACCCAGTTTCCCACCGATGCCACCCGGGTCGGCAGGATGGATTTCCAGCCCGGCCTGCACCATTATGTGCAGCTTGAACCCCAGTGGCGCGTTCCTCTGGAGAGGGTCGAACTCCAGCCCAGCCTGTTTTTCATCTACGATCGCCAGGAGAGGGGCAAGCAACAAGGATTTTATCCCGCGCAGTCAGCCTTTGTCGGCCCCATGCTCCCCGCCGAGGGGACCGATTGGCAGCGCCTGATGTTCAAACCCAGCCTGGGGGTCAGCTTCGTACCCATGGGTGTGCCGATGGCCCTCTACCTTGGTGTTGGCAAAGCCCTCTGGGGGAAGAACACCCCGGAGGTGAGTGTGGTGGAGTTGCGTATGGATTTTTTCTTCGAGACCTCCAGTCGTCCCCAGGGAACTTCTCCTTGAACAGTCATGAATGACACCAGGATCGAGCAGTGGGTGGTCATGGCTTGCTGGTGGCTGGCACTCTTTTTTTCCATGCTGCCTCTGCCGCTGCATGCGGGAGAGGGGGAGTCGGCCTTCCGCCTGTCGACGAAAATGAACGGGGTGTCCGTTGTCCCGTATCTCCTGGTGTTGGAAGATCCAGGGCGTTCCCTGACCCTGGACGACGTGACCCAGCCCGTTCATGCCGAACGTTTTCATCCGGTTGGCAGGATCAGCAGCCGGGGACTCTCCAACTCGGCCTGGTGGGTGCGGCTGGAGGTGATCAACTTTTCCGATCAGCGCCTGCGCTGGTTTTTGCAATCGACCTCTGCAACCCTGGATTTTTTGGATCTTTATGCCATCACGCCGGGCCAGCCGGTGCAAGAGTGGCATTTGGGGGACCATCGGCCCTTTTCTGCACGTCCCATTCCTCATGAAACCCAGGTCATTGCCGTGGAGGCGCTACCCTGGACCGTGAGTCAGATCCATGTGCGTCTGGCCTTTGCCGAGGTTGGTTTCATCGATGCGGAGCTGATTGCCTGGACGCCGCGCGAGTTTACCGAGTACCGGGACAAAAACACCATCCTCACAGGTCTTTACGTGGGTGGCCTGGTCTTCATGGCCATTTTCAACTTGTTTATTTTTCTGTCCACGCGACAGCTGGAGTATTTTTGGTATGTGGCCTACGTCGCGACTTATGTCATGGCATTTACGTCGGTGCTTGGCTTTGGTCATCGTTATTTCTTTACAAATTCCGTTGTGTTGACGGAAATGGTACCCAACGTATCCATGTATCTCTCCATGCTGTTGGCCATGCAGTTCAATCGGGTCTTTCTGGACATGCCTCGCCTGCTGCCCAGGCTGGACCGATTCTTGTTCTGGTTGATGGTTGTCTTGGCCGGCTCGATCTTTCTGGTCTCGTTTGGATACAAGAGGATTGGGATGCAGCTGGCCATGCTGGATATCGTTGTGTTGGCCCCCGCTTTTCCGTTGCTTGGCATAGGACTCTGGTGGCGTGGTTACAGGAAAGCCAGATTTTTGACCATCGCCTGGATCTTTCTGGCGGTGGGCCTGGTGATTGGCTGGGGACGCTATGAAGGCTATGTTGCCACGTCATTCCTGGTCAACTGGATGGGGCGGTTCGGCATCTGGATCGAAGCGGCCCTTCTCTCCTTTGCCCTGGCGGACAACATCAACATTTTGCGCCAGGAGAAGGAACTGGCGATCCAGAGGGAGAAAGAGGCGATTCTGCAAGCCAAAACCGAGTTGGAGAACAAGGTGCTGGAACGAACCGAGGATTTGCAGGTTGCCCGCAGGCGCGCCGATGCGGCCAATCGGGCCAAAAGCGATTTTCTCGCCAACATGAGCCATGAGATACGGACCCCGATGAATGCCATCATTGGCACCGCGCTCCTGGTTTTGAAGACAGGACTGACGGAACGCCAGGAAAAGTATATCAAGACCATCAGGAACGCCTCGCATGCCTTGTTGGAAATCATCAATGACATACTCGATTTTTCCAAGATCGAGGCCGGTGAGCTGAAGATTGAACAGACCCCTTTCAACCTTTATCAGTTGATCGATGATGTCGTGCAACTCATGGTGGGCCGGGCCGAAGAGAAGAATCTGGAGTTTTTGATCTTGTGTCATATCCAGAGGGACGTTGTTGTGATCGGGGATCCGCTCCGGGTGCGGCAGATCCTGATCAACCTGGTCGGCAATGCGTTGAAGTTCACCGAAAGAGGCGAAGTGTGCATCGGCGTCGAGCCGGTTCACGAGACCTCTTTCAGCGTAACGATGCGTTTCTGGGTGACCGACTCCGGTATCGGCATGAGCCAGAAGCAGATGGAAGGCCTGTTCCAACCCTTTTCCCAGGCCGATGTCTCTCATTCCCGCAAGTATGGCGGGACCGGGTTGGGATTGGTCATCAGCAGGCATCTGGTCACGGCCATGCAGGGTGAACTCTCCGTGGAGAGTGCATTGGGCGAGGGGAGCACCTTTTCCTGTCTCCTTACCTTCAGGCGCGGCACGGCGGCGAGCCATGACGAGGTGGTGGTCCTGGAACCCAGATTGCGCGGTCTGCGCGTCCTGGTGGTCGACGACCATGAACATGCACGCAACATTCTGGTCGAGGCGCTGGAGAGCTTTTCCTTTCAGGTCTCGGCAGTCTCTTCCGGTTTCGCTGCCCTGGAGCTGCTGCAAAAGGTTGACCGGACGCCGGGAGAACAACCCTTTGGTCTGGTCCTGATGGATTGGAACATGCCCCGGATGGATGGCCTGGAGACGACGCGACGCATTCGCCACGATACCTCCCTGTCGCGCCTGCCGACGATCATCATGGTGTCGGCCTACAATCGGGAAGAGGTGATCCAGGAGGCTGAAAGGGTGGGGTTGGCCGGGTATTTGAGCAAGCCGGTGACGCCATCGGAGCTGTTCGATGCCATCATGCGGGCGATTGGCGGGGTGCGCCTGTCGATGCGTCGCGCCGAGGATGGCACCGCCTGGCAGCCGACCCCGCTTGAGATGGAGAGGATGTGCGGCATCCGGGTGTTGCTGGTGGATGACATTGCCATCAATCGGGAGATTGCCCAGGAGTTTCTGGTCGGTTTTGGCTGTAGCGTAACGATGGCCGAGAGTGGCCAGGCGGCCATCGAGGCGCTGCAAATCGGTCTTTTCGATGCCGTCTTGATGGATATTCAGATGCCGGACATGAATGGATTTCAGGCGACGGAGGCGATTCGTCGCCGTTGGCCGGAGCGTTGCCTGCCCATCATCGCCATGACCGCTCACGCCCTGGCCGATGACAAGCAGCGCTGTCTGGAAGCGGGCATGGATGACTATGTCACCAAGCCCATCGATCCCGAAAAGCTGGTCAGGATTCTCCTGCATTGGGTTCACGCCGGGGATGCCGCGTCGATGCCGCAACGACGCGCTGCCGACACGGCTCAGGTTGTGGATGTGACGCAGGAGAGTTCCGTTTTGCCGACCGATCTGCCGGGTATCGACCTGGGGCGTGCCCTGCGGTTGGTGCATGGCAATCAGCGCCTGTTGCGCCATTCGTTGATGGCTTTTGCCCGGGACTATCACCAGGCGGCAGCCGAGATCGATGCTGCCTGCCAGACCGGGGAGTTGGAGCGCGCCAGCCGTCTGGTCCATACCATCAAGGGGGTGGCCGGGAATCTGGCCATGACCCGCCTGTATGACCTGGCCCAGGGTCTGGATGCGGGGTTGAAGCGGGGAGAGATTGATCGGGAGAAGCTGTCGGCATGGAGTATGGAGTTGAGCAGGGTCATGCAGGGCGTGACCAGCCTGGCGCCCCTGCCAGGGCGGGGCGGGGTGATTGTCCCACGAGAGGCCCTGAACCTGGCGCTGTTCGACGAGCAGTGTGATGCGTTGGCAAATCTTTTGCGCCAGGGAGAGTTTACGGCTCCGGAGCGGCTGCCGGAGATTGCCGCCGCTTTGCAGGGGCACGAAAGTGTTCTGTTTGCCAGACTGGAGGCGCAAACCCTGGCTTTTGCCAGCGAAGAGGCTCTGGCGACCCTGGTCCAACTGCGCCAGACCGTGCGACAAGCATGAAAACCGACAACGGGGTCCAGGGGGCTGGCGACCGGACAGGTCCGGGACAGAGTCCTGGTGGGGTTCGGGGCGAAGCCCCGGTCCAGTCCATTTTTCCAGGTTTAGACAGGAGTGAGTGGGAGATGAACGATCCCTATGTGCCCCGGATTCTCATCGTCGATGACGAACAACACAACATTCACGTCCTGGGTGGGGCGTTGAAGGATCAGTACCAGGTGTTGGTGGTCACCTCTGGTGAGCAGGCCCTGAAGAGGTTGGCATCCCCTCCCTATCCGGACATGATTCTCCTGGATGTGGTGATGCCGGGGATCCATGGTTTCGAGGTGTGTCAGCACCTCAAGGAGAATCCAAAGACAGCTGATATTCCTGTTATCTTCATCACTGCCAAGGATGCCGAGGAGGATGAGACAAAGGGGTTTGGCCTGGGTGCGGTCGATTTCATCACCAAGCCGATTCGTCCGGCGATTGTGCGCACCCGGGTGCAGACGCACCTGAGCTTGCAGGCGAAAAAGAGGGAGCTGGCAAAAAGCGGCAAGCTGCTCCATGCCACCCTGGAGTCGACCCGCGATGGCATTCTGGCCGTGGGGAGGGATGGTCGTATCACCCACTACAACGCCAATTTTTTGCGCCTGTTTCAGTTGGATTCCGACTCATTGCCGCCGGGTGGGCAGGATTTGTTGCTGGGCAAGGTCTCGGCGCAGCTCGAACAGCCGCAAGCCTTTTTGGCTAAACTGGATCAGTTGCAGCACTCCCATGCCCCGGACAGCGACGTTTTGCGTTTTCAGGACGGGCGGATCATGGAGTGTTATTCCGTGCCCCTGATCATGGACGGCGGCAGTGTGGTGGCGGGTCGGGTGTGGAATTTTTCCGACGTCACCCGCCAAAAGCACTATGAATCCGAACTGCAACAGGCACGCAAAGAGGCCGAATCGGCCAACAAAGCCAAGAGCGCCTTTCTTGCCACCATGAGCCACGAAATTCGCACCCCGCTCAACGGCGTGTTGGGCATGGCCGAGTTGCTCATGGATATCGACATGGATGCAACCGGACGGGAGTATACCCGAACGATTCACTTTTCAGGTCGTGCCCTGCTGGATATCATCAATGATATTCTCGACTACTCCAAAATCGAGGCGGAAAAGTTGCAGCTGGAGAGCATTCCTTTCAGCCTCTACCAGCTTTTGCAGGATCTGGCCTTGTTGTTCAAGGGGTTTGCCAGGAAAAAAGAGATTGATTTTGAGCAACGGATTCACGATCAGGTACCGGATTGGATTCTGGGTGATCCGACCCGTTTGCGGCAGGTGTTGATCAATCTTCTCTCCAACGCCGTCAAGTTTACGCATCAAGGGCGGGTGACGCTCTCTGTTGGCACTCTGTCGGATCCGGAGCGGGGATCGCTGGTCCGCTTCGAGGTGCGGGATACCGGCATAGGCATCTCTCCGGAGCAGTTTTCCAGGTTGTTTCAATCCTTCGAGCAGGCCGACGGCTCCACCACCCGCCACTATGGGGGGACCGGGCTGGGTTTGGCGATTTGCAAAAAACTTGTCCACCTGATGCATGGCCAGATTGAAGTCGAAAGCACTCTCAGGATGGGCAGCCTGTTTCGCGTGGTGTTGCCATTGCAGGTCAGTTCTGCCCCGCATGGAGTGACGACGGAGGAGGCGTCGTCAGTATCGACCCGCCTTGACCAGGTGCCTGGCGGAGCCAGAATTCTGGTGGCCGAGGATGAACCCGTCAACCGGGCCGTCCTTTGTGGCATGTTGAAAAAATTTGATCTGCACGTCGAGTATGTCGACAACGGGCGTCAGGCGGTGGAGAGATTGCAGCGGGAGGCTTTCGACCTGGTCTTCATGGATTGCCAGATGCCGGAGATGGATGGCTACACCGCCTGCCAGGCCATTCGCCGAATGGAGCGGGATCGACACACGCCGATTGTGGCCCTGACCGCCTTTGCCATGCAGGAGGATCGGGAAAAGTGTCTGGCGGTGGGGATGGATGATTATCTGGCCAAGCCGGTGACCCGGCAGGGGGTTCAATCGGCCCTTTTGCGTTGGTTGGCGTCGGTCGCCTCGGTGGCACAGGCACAGGTGGCTGTCGAGCCGAGGAGCGTTTCGGTCCTGGAACAGGCCACTTTTCAGGAGTTGCGCACCGAATTGGGTGAGGATTTTGACCGGGTGATTACCAACTTCATGCAATCGATTCCGCAGCGGGTTCAGGTGATCAAACAGGCCCTGGTTGCCGCCAATCCTGTCGACCTGGGTCGCGAGGCCCATAAATTGCGGGGCAGCAGTGGCCAGATTGGCGCCAGGAGTGTGGCGCAGTGCGCCGGCGCTCTGGAAGAGGCGGGGAGACAGGGCGATCTGGCCAAAGCGGAAACCTGGATGACCCGTTTGGAGACAGAGTGGCTCCATCTTGCCGATGCCTTGATTGCTGAACAGCGCCTGCACAGTTTTCGTCAGGATTTGGGTGAGGACCATTTTCAGGATTTCATACGCATGGCCATCCGGTCGCTGCTGGGGCAGATGGATCGCATCCTGACGGCTGCCAACGGCAACGCGCCGCGAGAGATGCGGGAGGCGGCCCTGGAACTGGCCGGTCTCTCCGGCAGCTACGGTCTGGCCGAAGTTGCCCGTTGTGCCACAGCCATGGGAAAGTCGCCCGGGAAAAAAAATGATGTCAGTCTGGTGCAACCCATGGTTGAAACGTTGCAGGCCTCTGTGCAAAAGGCCGTCGCCCTTCTGGATGGTCACATTTGACTGTGCCGGTTTGCCCCTGTCGGGTTCCCATGTGCCCTTTTTTTCCGGGTCGCTATCCATTATCATGGGGATATGGAAATTTTTGTCTCCAAGATCCCCGATCGCCCTTTGCTCTCCTTTGAATTCTTTCCGCCCAAGACCCCGGTCGGAGAAGCGCGTTTTTGGGAGGCCCTGTCGTCCCTGGCGCGGTTTCGGCCTGATTTTATTTCAGTCACCTACGGGGCTGGTGGCGGTGATCGGGACAATACAGGTCGTCTGGTATGCGAGGTCCAGGACAGGTTATGCCTCACTGCCATGCCCCATCTGACCTGTATCGGCGAGAGCCAAGGCAATCTGGAAGCCCTCCTCGATCACTACGAGCAAAAGGGTATTACGCACATCATGGCCCTGCGTGGTGACTGCTCGGAGCAGATGTCCCCGGATGCCTTGACGAAGGGTGCCTTCGCTTCTGCCGAGGCCCTGGTGGCTTTTATCGGGCAGCGTCATCCCCGGCTGTGCGTAGGGGTGGCCAGCTATCCGGAGGTTCATCCCGAGGCCGCCAGTCGCGAGGCTGATATGGCCTACTACCGCCGCAAGATCCAGGCAGGCGCCCGTTTTTCCATCACCCAGTTTTTTTATGACAATGACGCCTATGATCGATTCGTCGCCGACAACAACGCCCAAGGGGTCGACGCCCCCGTCATCCCCGGCATCATGCCGATTACGGACTTCAAACAGATCAAGCGTTTTGCCTCCCTGTGCGGGGCGCAGCTCCCGGGATGGCTGGTGACACGCCTGGAACGGGCCAAGGAGGATCCTGCCGCCATGCTGGAGATTGGTGTCGAGGTGGCCATCGACCAGTGCCGCGACCTGCTCGACCGGGGGGCGCCCGGGTTGCACTTCTTTACCCTGAACCGGGCCGACGTCGTCGGACGCATCATCGATGCCCTGCATCTGGCAACGCCGCGTTCCAATCATTGATGCAACGTAACTATTCAGTACCCCCTCAAGAAAGGCCTGGACATGAAAGCCTTTGTCAGG
>JADGCJ010000098.1 GCA_015229045.1 Magnetococcales bacterium | reverse complement strand
CCAGAAGGCCCGCCGGTGAAGCGGTTGTTCCGCGAGTTGTTGGCCGTTGGGCTGGAGCGGTTCAAAGGGCCGTATTCTCTACCACGCATTCCCGAAGAGCTTGAGGAGGTGGTGAACATGTTGGCGACACACGTTGAGAAATGGTCGAGGGACATTGAGCAAAAAGGATGGCAGGCAGGTGAGCAGAAAGGCCGTCGAGAGGAGGGAGCGTCAAACCGAGCCTATCAGGCTGGGTAATGGTTGCATGGTGAACGGACGGTCAGGGTTTCCACCTTGGCGCACGAGAGCGGCCTGTGTCGCGACAACGGAAGAGGAAACGGGATAAATGGCCAAGAAGAAGGCAGATGTGCGACATGGTGCCATACAGGCGGTACAGTCTGCTATTGAGCAATCGCTGGAAGATTTTTTTGCAGACTTGGAGACAGATGTCGCACGCATCGCACAGAAGCAGAAGGAGGCACTCCGCAGAAACAAAAATATTGTTCAGCCAGAAGGTAAGATGTCGGAGATATTTCGGGAAATGGCATTGACGTTGTTCAAGATACCTGATGCTGTTCACTCCAGCGAGGCGATGCATGCAGGTTTGTTGTTGTCTCATGTGGCGTGGAATCGTGCAGTTGGCGAGCGTTTTTCAGACAAACAATATGAGGATGTTCTGAAGGTATTCGAAAAATCCAGGCCATCCATGTGGAAAGAATTCTTGATTCAAGATAGTCGACTGATGATAGATCGGTTAATTGACTATAAGAAATCAAATTATTCGTTAGATTCACGTATTGTTGTGGTATGTGGAATGCGTGAAAGTGGCATTATCCATATTGAGTGGGTGCGAGCATCTGACAAGTCTGAGTTTGATCGTCTTATGCAAGCAGTAGATATACAGTCCGTGGCGAGGTCTGCCGGGCTTGAGTCTGTTGAGAAGCTATTGGCGGATCGTCAAGACGGGAGAAGAACCAGGAGCGATAAGGGTGTCGGAATGCCAGCCAAGTACCGGAACCCTATCGAACCCAAGCAAACGTGGTCTGGGAGGGGACGCAAACCGGGTTGGGTAGTGGCACACTTGGCGGCTGGCGGTCAGTTGGAAGAGTTGGAAATCCGGTAGGCCGATGTCTGCCAAGGAAGCGCAAAAACGGCGGTCACAGGAAATGGCCGCCAAGAAGAGAGCCAAAAGCAAGCCAACGTCGGCGCCTGGAGTTCATGACCGTTTTTATCAACGGCAAGCAAAAGCGCGTCAGGCGTCCGGTGTTGATTGATGGCATGGATGAGGATACGTTCATCAGACAAAATGCCGATCCGATTTGGCTGGCGCAGCATGGGATGTATGAGTATCTGGAAGATGAAAAGCATGATCCTTGACAGTTTGTGCCGCTTTTGTCCGTTTTGAATGGATCGCGTATGAGAGTATTCCGCAAATATCCTGACAGGGGTTTGTATGATGTGACGTTCCGCCTATCTCTGGACGAATCGGCCATGCTCAACAGGCCAACACATCCAACACCTTCTCCGGCGGCCTGCCGAGTGCAGCACGGTTTCCTGACAGGACAACCGGACGCTCAATGAGACGCGGATTTTCAACCATAGCCTGGATGAGTTCCTGGCGGGTGAGGCTGGCATTGTTCAAACCCAATTCCCGGTAAATGGCCTCCGATGTGCGCATAAGCTGCCGAGGTTCGATTCCAAGCTCAGTCAGCACACTTTCCAGTTCATGGACGGTCGGCGGTGTATCCAGGTACCGTACCACTTGAGGAACAACACCGTGCTCTTCCAGGAGTTTGAGTGCTTGGCGCGACTTTGAACATTGTGGGTTGTGCCAGATGGTAACCTGCTTAGACTGGTTCATTTTATTGTCCTTTTGACAATACAACTCAAGGCTGGATACATCCGTTTTTCAGATTTGATAAATCAATGAATTGAGCATCAAGACCGGGGAGTCTGTGGTGGTGTAGTCCTGGCGCGTGGTGTTTTGCAAATCCCGAAAAGGCGTTGCCTTTGTGTGAAGAAGCGTTGGACAATATCAACAAAAACAGGCCGCCAAGCCGGGGCTCGCAGGAGTCCCGGCAGGCAAAGCGATCAGACTACTCGTATTTGGCTGTCGTCTGGCCCGAGTTGGGGTTCCAGAAGATGGTGATTTTTGAGATCGAGCACAAATCAATCTCATGCCAGACGGCCGAAGATCCATCGTCCGTATAGACTACTTTCAAGTCCCACGAGCAGGTGGTTGTGTCACGCGAGAAGTGGATCGGCACAGCTTCTCCATCCGCCATGGTGTCCCGGCCAAGCACATCATTTTCCCAGTCTTCAGAGTGGGACGGCGAAACAAACACCTTGTCAATGGTGTATTTGGTATTGTTGACCAAAGTAAAATCCTGGTTCGGACCAGCCAGGAGGTTACCGGCCAATAGATGAGAAGAGAGGATCAGTCCCATTGCCAACCAACGCTTCATTGCGAACTCCTTATACAATATTGGAAAAATTTTACAGGCTCGGCAGATGCTTGCTGACAAGCCTCATTGCATTCAAACAGGTTACTTGCCGGGTTTGCCTGTCTTGGCAGCCTCGGTGCATTGCTTGACGAAATCATCAGAGGCTATTCCGGTCAACTGCATTTGTGCGGCGGTTTGTTTGCAGGCTTCGGCGGGGTTGCTGCACAACTTGACGAAGTCGTCGGCGGCCGCGCCAGTCAACTTCATCTCTGCAGCGGTTTTCTTGCAGGCTTCTGCGGCCTTGTTATCACCACCGCCACCACCGCACCCACCGAGAGCGAGACCGGCCAACAGTGCAACAACAACTGAAAGATTTCTATTCATTTTCTTGTTTCCTTGGTTTATACGTTTGGGAACTGCCAAGGAGAACACGCCAAATGGGCGATGCACAAACAGCATCCCCAGTTCTTGGTTTGCCGATTCCGGTTGGCCGCGAAAGATCGCGGACACCGACAGCAAGCGTGTGGCGTTTGTTTTACCGACGCTTCCATTCCTCGTTGCTCAGAAACTCATCCTTGTACAGACCCCAGTGACCAGACCAGCCTGTGGGAGTCGGTTTCATTGTCACAACAGTGGGCTGTTTCTCGTAGATGGCTGCAATGGACAGCACATCTCCGGTCAAGATGGCGATTCCTTTGATGTCATCATCGTCGGCTATTTTGTACTTGACCCGAAAGGCTTCTCCCTGCTTGGTGACGCTCACCACTCCTTCGTATTTGGACTTGTCCGTGGCATTAACGCCAGTCACGTCATAAGTTCCAACCAGTTGGATGGGAGCCGGAGCTGCTACCGGGACCGCCGCTGCTGCCGGAGCCGCTGGGGCTGCCGCCGGAGCCGCCGCTGCTGGGGCTGCCGCCGGAGCCGGAGCCGCTGGGGCTGCCGCCGGAGCCGCCGCTGCTGGGGCTGCCGCACTCTGTCCATCGGCCGCAATGGCCGCGTTCAGAGTCAGGGAGACGAAACCTGCCAAGGAGAGCGCGAGGATTCTGGCAGAAGATTTTTGATGGAATAATGTTCTCAAGGCTCAACTCCTAAATGGGGGCATATATCCATTGCCTGCGCACGCCACCAGGAAAGGACACCCCTGACGACATGAGCTGAATGTACGGCGGACATCCTACTCTATTTTCTATTGTTTTGATAGTAATTGTTTCGATAGCTCAGGAAAAAACATGGAGCAATTTGATGCGGTTCTGTTGCGGGCGGCGCTGCCGGGGAGAGCCTAGTGTGTCAAACACAATTGGAAGGTTGTTGGCCTCTCTCGGGATTGTGGATTATACGTATTTTTCTATCTTTGGTGATTATTGCTGGCGTGTATGCCCGTCCGCCTGTCGCAAGAAGTGCGCAACAGGCCAAAAGGGGGGCCCATCAGGAAGATGGATGGGTGGGGTGTGTCTACCTCCAATAAATAGATTCCCTGCGGCGAGATGCGCTGTTCCAGCGTGTCTGACCAGGGCAGCCCGCCGATGTCCAGCCTCTGTTGCAAATCTTGGGTAAGCGATGCACTGGATGGACCGTGCAAATTGATGAAAAATCCGCGACGACCGGGATTGAACGGCAATATCATCAATGGCTATGCAGCCATGACCTACGCGGATGGCCAACAGGGAACAATGGCCGAGGTGATGCTGAGTTTTGAGCCTGCCCAAGCGCCTTCTGTTCCCTTTCAAACAGAGTCACCATCTGCCGATTCTGTCAGCCTGAACGATTCATCTGATATTCTGCCGCCGCATGATAATCCCCTGGCAGATATTCTCAACTGGGAGGGTGTCGCCCTGCAAAGAGAGGGAGATACCATCAAAATGGTGGAGACTGGCTCCGCATTGAATTTGACCAACCTGCTGGCCAATAGTACGTTTGCCGGAATCAACCAAGTTGACATGCGAGGTGCCGGCAACAACACCCTGAACGTTCATGATTTTCTGGATTTTTCCGGCAGCGACCATCCTTTGGTGATCTCTGGAGATGCCGGTGATGTGGTCAATGTCCAGCACGCGATCAATACCGTCTTGGGTGCCAATACCACCGTTGTTGTGGACGGCGTCAGTCATGCCACCGACTTGACAGGCCACACGACCATCGGTGCCGACAGCTTTGTTGTGCATCAGACGGTGGATGCTCTACATACCGTGTTGGCAGATGACCATGTTGTGGTAAACTTCCTGCGATGATTGCTGTCAAAGGCAGTTATCGGGTATATCCAACAGATCTGTCGCGTCACCAGGAAGGAGATGGCTATGTCGGAAACCGACAACCAGAGCCAGAGCCAGTGGTGCAGGCCCATTTGCAGGCCAAGAAGACCAAAGGCAATACGGATGATCGGTACCAAGCGAAATGGAAACTGATCCGGAGCTTGTACCAGCGAGGGTATGACCGCCAGAAAGTGATTGATCTGTTCCGCTTTGGTGGAGGCAAAGCGCGTGATATTTTGCAAGGTGGGGAAGGGACTGAGGGAGCGGGTGGACAATGGAGGACAGTCATGACATTTGGTGAACGTATCGTCACAGCACACAAACAGGCAAAGCTCACCCAGAAGGAACTGGCCGACAGGGTTGGCATCAGCCAGACGGCAGTCCACAAGCTTGAATGCAGCAGATCCAAATCGTCCCGACGCACGATGACCATTGCGCTTACCTGTGGCGTAGATCCGATCTGGCTGGAAACCGGACAGGGTGAGATGGCTCTGGTGGGTGGATTGCCTGGCATGACACCGAAAGATCCATGAACGGGACTTGTGCGCTTGGTCTTCGTCTGACGCCGCACGGGAACCTTGTCCTTGAGGAGATGGCAGATTCTCCTCCTTTGGACAATACAGTTGCGGAACGCCTGAACCAAGCATTTGACCAAGGCGCAGGGCATGGTCTACTGAGGTTGGGTGCCGGAGAGGTTGGGCGGATGCTGCCTCCCGTGTTTGGGTGGTGGCGCGATTTTGCATCCCGCTACGTAGCTGGGCTATGTCTGCGTGCGTCGGACGAATGTGTCGATGTGCCACCGCCAAGCGGTGGGGATCTCGCCTCTCTGGTGCTGGGAGCCCCCCTGATGCCAGGAGGTGAATACCTCAATGCTGATATCCTGATCCATTTATGGGAGAAGATCGGAGTTGCTTTTTCCACTTCCATGGCGAAATCGGGAACGGATCTTCAGACATTTCTGCAAGTATTGAATCCGGTTTGGAACTTGGTTGGCAGGGTACATTTCAATTTGGCAGAAAACCGACGGGATCCAGAGTTGCCTTTTGCCTTCATGGCAACCTATACCACTCGTCTTTCAGCCAATGCCAAAGCCCAGCATGTCGCACTTGGACAGGCTTTGCGCGAATATGCCGGTTTCGGGAATCGCGACAAGTTGTTGTCTTTGTTGCTACCGGTGCAACGGGCGGCTGAACGTTGCAACTGGCTGAAGGAGATGGTTGATGCGGGGGAGATCTTCCATCCGTTGCGCTGGAGTCCCGGCGAGGCATCTCGGTTTCTTGCCAGCGTTCCAGACCTTGAAACATCTGGCGTCGTGGTGCGAATGCCCGCTACTTGGCGAGCCAGTCGTCCGGCACGGCCACAGGTCACGGCAGTTGTCGGCGCAAAATCTCCATCCGAGGTAGGTCTTCACGGCTTGCTTGATTTTCGTATGGAGGTGATGCTGGACGGAGAGCCCCTCGATGATCAAGAAATTGCCATGCTTTTGGCAGGAACCGATTCTCTGGTCTTGCTGCGTGGTCAGTGGGTGGAGATTGATCGTGACCGTATGGAGCAAACCATCAGGCAGTTTAAGGATGCTGAACTGCTGGCAGAACAGAGTGGCCTGACCTTTGCCGAAGCCATGCGCATGTTGGCTGGAACCGCTTTTTCCGGTGACAGTACCACAGTCACTGGGACGGAATGGTCGAAGGTGATCGCCGGACCCTGGCTGGCAGAGACCTTGAAATCCTTGCGCAGTCCGAGCGGAGCAGGAGTTGATCCTGGTCCCGATCTGAAGGGAACACTACGTCCCTACCAGAAGGCGGGTGTGGAATGGATGCATTTGTTGAGTGGGCTTGGTCTGGGAGCCTGCCTTGCCGATGATATGGGCCTTGGGAAAACCATCCAGATTCTCTCTCTGCTTCTGGTACAAGGGCAAAAAGGTGGATTGAGACAGCCAAGTCTTCTGGTTGCTCCGGCCTCTTTATTGGCCAACTGGGCGACAGAAATTGAGCGTTTTGCCCCAGGCATAACGACCCTGATTGTGCATCCCTCGGCAATGCCGGTTGAGCAGATGAAGGTGTTGATGCCAGAGCGGTTTCAGGGAATCGACCTCACGATCACCAGCTATGGTACTCTCCTGCGAGTGCCCGTCTTGGCGGAAGTGCATTGGCATCTGGTGGTGATCGATGAAGCGCAGGCCATCAAAAACCCGAAGGCCAAACAGACCCAGGCCGCCAAGGTGTTGAAGGCAAGGGCTCGTATTGCTCTGACAGGAACACCGGTCGAGAACCATATGGGCGATTTGTGGTCAATTTTTGATTTCATCAATCCTGGTTTGCTTGGAACATTGAAAGAATTCAGCGGATATGCCAAGACGCTGACGGATCGAGAGCATAACCCCTATGGTCCATTGCGGGAGTTGGTTCGCCCCTACATCCTGCGAAGGATGAAAACAGACAAGTCGGTTATTGCCGATCTGCCGGACAAAATCGAGATCAAGGCACACTGCACGTTAAGCCGGAAACAGGCTGCCCTCTATACGCAGACAGTGACAGATCTGACGAAGGCTCTGGAGGAAGGGATCGATGGGATCCAACGTAAAGGGCTGATTCTGTCGACCATGATGCGTTTGAAACAGATCTGCAACCATCCATCCCAGTGGTTGAATGACAATCTCTGGGCAGAGGAAGATAGCGGCAAATTTGCCCGTTTGCGTGAGATCGCCGAGGTGGTTGCGGCTCGCCAGGAAAAAATGTTAGTTTTTACCCAGTTTCGGGAGACAACGGCACCTTTGGATGCCTTTCTGGGCAGAATCTTTGGCCGAGCGGGTTTGGTGTTGCACGGTGAGACTGACGTCAAAAAGCGCAAGTCATTGGTACAGACCTTCCAGGAAGATGAGACGGTACCGTTTTTTGTGCTGTCGCTCAAGGCAGGAGGCTCTGGCCTGACTCTGACTGCGGCATCGCATGTGGTGCATTTCGACCGTTGGTGGAACCCTGCAGTGGAAAACCAAGCCACCGACCGAGCCTTTCGCATCGGGCAGAAAAAGAACGTATTGGTGCATAAATTTGTTTGCCAAGGGACACTGGAAGAAAAAATTGATGCCTTGATTGAGTCCAAAAAGGCGCTGACAGAGGATTTGTTGGTTGGCGGGGACGAAATAAAGGTGACAGAAATGCAAGATGACGCGCTGTTAAAATTGCTTGCTTTCGATCTGAAGTCGGTAATGGAGGAGTGAGGCCATGTCACGCTATGGAGGATGGGCACCCTATGTTCCGGTTGCTGAACGTCGCAGGAAAGCACTGCGCGAGATGGAAAAGTTGCGCAAGAAGGGCCAAGCGGTTTCCCCAGTTGTTCTTGATGGTCGATTGATTGCTACCACTTTCTGGGGGAAAGCATGGTGTGCAAATCTTGAAGGTTACCAGGACTACGAGAATCGGTTGCCGCGCGGTCGCACCTATGTGCGCAATGGCTCAGTGGTCGATTTGCAGATTGCATCCAAAGAGGTGCGGGCCATGGTGAGCGGGTCCTCCATCTACCAGGTCAAGATCAGCATCAGCGGATTGCCACAATCCGTATGGCAGGCCATATGCGCCGAATGTTCAGGTGGCATTGACTCTCTGGTGGAGCTATTACAGGGCCGTTTCAATAAAGGGGTAATGGATCGGCTGTGCCGTCAGGACAATGGGTTGTTCCCGAAGCCGTCTGAAATCAAGTTTTCGTGCAGTTGCCCCGATTATGCGTCCATGTGCAAGCATATTGCGGCAGTTCTTTACGGGGTTGGTTCGCGACTGGATGAACGACCGGAGTTGTTGTTCCTGCTCCGCGATGTGGACCATAACGATCTGTTGGCACACGTTGATATGGCCGTCCCTCTGACCAAACAGGGGCCAGATGCGGGAAAATTGCTCGAAACAGATGACCTGTCCCAACTATTTGGGCTTGAGATGGCCGAAGTTGATTTGGGAAGTGCGGGGGATAAGCCGCTTCCAGCGGAAAGAGCGGGAAGTCCAGTTTCCAGGGTGCCCAAACGCCTTCCAACCGGAAAGTCTGTGCAAGAGAAGGAGGCCGTCATCGCACGGAAGGTTGAAAGCCAGGTTGTCACTCGTGCCGGGGGTGTGGAAGATCTCTACAGCAAGATGCAGTCCCTGGCAGTTGCTGCCGGGTTTGAGTCCATTGAGGCATTCCTGGCTGTGCAGAGAACTGGACGATTCGGCAACAATGCTGCCAGAAAATCATCAAAGCAGCCGAGCCAGAACACTCCTTATCAGACATCGACGGACCGGACTGTCCGCCAACAGGCTTTGAGCAGGTACAAACCGGATCCTCACCAGTTGACAGCAAAGTACCAAAATCCAAGCAACCACGAGCAGACATGGTCTGGCAAGGGCCGTAAACCAACGTGGGTGGTGATGCATGTCAAAGAAGGTGGACGGTTGGAGGAACTGGAAGTTTCTAATACGCCGACGAACAAGAGTGACTGCCAGAAGGTATCAAAAAGAAATCAGTCGAGTTCGTTGCAACTGCAGACAGAAATAAAGTATAGGAATCCTTTGGATCCACAACGTACATGGTCCGGAAGAGGCCGTAAACCGCTTTGGGTTGTAGCCCATTTGGACTCTGGCGGCCAACTGGCGGATTTGGAGATCGGATAATGGAGAAGCAGATTGAAAAGTCTCGATGAAGCAATGGATGATCATCCAATGCCATCAAAAATTTCAGTCGGATGGGGTGAGCCAGCATTTTTATGCATGATGCCACCCGTTCAAGGCCGGGTTGTTGAAGCACTGCAATATAATGGTGCCTGTTTGCGAGAGCCGCTATTCCCATCAGCGGTTCTCATGGGCAAGGTGCGCTGCCGATACGGATGTCGGCAGCCGCACCGATCACCATCACTCCACCCCCCACAACCGCCTCTGCTCCACCCACTCCATCGGCACCTTTTCGCCAAGTCATCGCCTCCGGTTGTCTCCCATCCAGTATCATCTCCACGATATCCGGAGCCAGCAACGTCAACTGCATCACCTTGGCGACGTAGGAGTTGTCCAGATTCTCCCGTTCGGCCAGTTCAGAGATAGTGGCCACTTTCCCGGATGATTCTCACTTTTTGTACCTCAGTATATCATTTTTATTGACAGGTTCCAGAGCGGATGAGGAGCAAAAGGGTGCGGTTTAGCTGGTAACCTGTTGGAGTGCATCCAACAGCTTTTTTTTGCGAATTGGTTTAGTCAAATATAAATTGCATCCTGCTTCCCTGCTGCGTTGAATCTCCTCTTCCATGGTATGGGCTGAAAGAGCGATAATCGGCGTGGCAACGCGTCCCATTTCCCGCTCCCATTGGCGGATCTGGCGGGTGGCCGTGTAGCCATCCATTCTTGGCATCTGTATGTCCATGACGATAACATCAAACGTTTCCTCTTGCACACGATCCAGCGCTTCTACACCATCATTAACCATGACCAAGTTATGCGGGCTGTTTCTGAGATATGCATCGAACAACACCCGGTTTTCCTCTGTGTCCTCCGCCAGCAGGATGTATAGTGGTTTCGTGCTGGTATCAGTGACATGTTCTGCTGGTGCGATCGGTGGTGTCGCCACGCACGCAGGCAGCGTAAAGAAAAATTGACTGCCTTGCCCAAAATGGCTGGCCACCCAGATCTGACCTCCCATTAGTTCCACCAGACGCCGAGAGATGGCTAGTCCCAACCCGGAACCTCCATAGCAGCGGGTAATTCCCCTGTCTGCCTGGGTGAACCGATCGAAAATATTGGCGATCTGTTCCTTTGCAATGCCGATTCCAGTATCGGCAATCTGGAAGAGGATGCTTTTCTGGTCCTGGGGGTTGATAGTCAAGATGAGATCTATCCGCCCCTTATGGGTGAACTTGAGCGCATTGCCCAGCAGGTTGATGAGTACTTGTCGTATTCTGTTGTCATCACCCAAAATGGCTTCCGGTATGTTGGCGTCCACCATGGTTGCCAAGTAGAGCCCTTTTTTCTCAGCAACTACCTGCATCAGGTGAGCTGTCTCTTCCACTATGCGGCGGGGTGAGAAGGCACATTCAACTAAGGAGATGCGCCCTGCCTCAATACGAGAGAAATCCAGGATATCGCTGATCACCCCAACCATCGCTTGGCCTGAGTGGTGCATGATCTCGGTAAATCTACGTTGTGTCGGGCTGAGGTCAGTTTCCAGCAACAACTCCGACATACCAAGCACTACGTTCATAGGGGTTCGGATTTCATGGCTCATGTTAGCCAGGAACTCCGATTTGGCGAGGTTGGCCTGTTCGGCCACAAGTTTAGCCTGTTCGGCTACCTGTACGGACTGCTCCAACTCAGTGTTCTTTGCCCGTATCTCCTGCTCCATGCTCGTGCGATCTGAGATCATCGCTGTTTCGGCCCGTTTGCGCGCGGTGTTGTCCGTACCGATCAGCAGGTAGCCGATGATTTCATCCCGGGCATCTCTTAGGGGCGTGATCGACACAACCGCTGGGAAACGCCTACCATCCTTGCGGATGTAGGTCAGCTCGTAGATATCCTCAATGCCCTT
Organism: Magnetococcales bacterium; assembly: GCA_015229045.1. Next base: position 611 of record JADGCJ010000098.1, on the reverse strand, counting down.
TGAAGACCTGAACACCAGGGCCTCGAATCCAGTAGCAATCAATGTGTCAAACTCGACACTCAGTGCTTTGGCGCGAGCAACTACTTCTTGAGGATCGGAAATATCGGCTGGCGTGAAATGGTTTATCACTTCGACGGGTGTATAGCCCAGCATGCATTCGGCACCAACGTTGAAAAGCTGTATGACGCCCTGCGCGTCGGTGGCGATACAGGAAAAGTTGGAACTGTTGAAAATTGCTCTCTGCAATGAACTCGCTATGGTCAGGTTATCATCGTTGCGTCGTAGGCAGCAGTTATCAACAGGACCGATTTTGTTGTTTTCCGCCTGGGAGGTTGGGGTGGGAGGGTTGATTTGGCTCGCTTTGTTTGTCATGTGCCATCTTAAGGTTGCGAATATGTGTGTTTGACACAAAGTGTTTGCGATAATCTTAAAGTATAAAAATAATAGAATAATTATATGGTTATAAACTTATGAAAAATTTGTTATTCTGTTATCCCTGTACGCTACAGTTTTATGAATATAAAGCAAGAAAATTCGCAGGGCAATCGCATTTGAAAGTTCTTGACACCGACAGAAAAACCTTGTGCGCTCCACGGAACTCGGTCAAATCT
>JADGCJ010000097.1 GCA_015229045.1 Magnetococcales bacterium | reverse complement strand
GCCAGGGAGCCAGCCCCCTGGACCCCGATTCGTTGCCGGGTGCTGAATAGTTACCGTTTTTTCATGTTTTTGACCGGCCTCCCAGGCGCAACTCCTGCCGGGCGATCTCCCGGCCCAGGTAGAGGGCATGGGAAATTTCCGATATCGCCAGATCACGGACCAGTTGTCGCTCGATCTCCACGGCGGTACGTCCCCGGTACTCGGTCAGGCGCTGCCCCTCGAAGGTGTGTTGCACGACGATCTCATGGGTGGCCGGGTCCGACGTGACAAGGAATTCGCCGTGCGGATCACGCCGCAAACCATGTTCCATCGCCGCCGGATCGATGCCACCGGCACTGCTCCAGGATTGGGCCACGGCCACCGCCCGCTCCATGGCCAGGGGATCGACCGTAAGGGAGTGGCTGAACAGGGTCAACGTACCACGCGGCATGGCAACCGAGGTTGCCACCCGGTCGAGAATGGCCATGAGACCATAACAATTTTCCGGCCAGGCATCCAGGGCGTTGTGACTGCGAAAGGTGGCCGTCGCATGCAACGCCCCGGCAAACCGGCGGAAAAAAAGCGTCACCAGACAGGGATGTCCGCGTGTCTGTGGCAACAGGTCACGGCCATTGTCCCACAGGGAGAGATAAGCGTTGCGCGTTTCGGGATCGGTGCGCAGATGGGCGATGACCAGCTCCAGGCTGTCCAGAGGCTCCCCGGGTGGCAGGCCATCGGGGGTGGTTGCCCGGAAATAGCCGCGTAAACGGTTGCCATAGGTGTAGGAGTCCTCGCGGGGCGGGGTGGGGTCGACAATTCTCTCCTGGTAGGCACGAAAATGGTCCAGGGAGAAACCATGCCGGGCCAGCTCGTCCGCCGACTCCCTTTCCGGTCGTTGCACGACGACCCGGACATTGGGGAGTTCAATGCGCTCCCCCTTGCGCAACGAGCTGCGATGCCCGAAACGTACCAGCCGGAAAATCAACTCGCGCCATGCTGCCAGCGGGGTGACGGCGACAACGGTATGACTGCGCGGCTCCGACGGATAACGCTGCACACGCATGTCGGGCAGTGGGATGGCGACACGTTGCCGCTGCACCGGCTGCGGCGGCGGCAATTGCGCGAAAAACTGCGTCACGCCGTGTCGGGTTTCGGGGTCGCGTGCCGCTCCAAGGGCGACCACCGCCATTTCTCCTTGAAACTGCTCCGGAGTGACCAGACCATCCATCTTGCGCTGCGTCCCGATGATGCGATGGGTGGGCGTTCCCAGAAAGAGAACCTCTTCCAGGCCGCTGGCAAAAAATCCGGTCAGCTCTTCACGCGATCCGGAGAGATTGCGGCCCAGAACCAGGAGATAACGGATTTGTGGATTCCACAGCAGATTGCGCAACAGTTCGGGCAGACCGTTGCCGTACAGAGTGCCCATGACGGCCATGCGGGAGCTTTCCGGGTGGAGGTCGACCTGCCAGGTGATGAATTGTTGCCGGACCACCTCCACCGGGGTCCACAAGGTGACGACTCCCACGTCGCCCCGGGGATTGATGACCTGTAGCCGGTCCTTGAAGTGGAGAGGGAGAAACTCCATGTCTGGTTCCATGTCGGAGAATCAGCAATAAATCTGCCAAGTAGATGATGTGTGTCGATTCAAGGATCTGCTAGAATGACTCCCTTGAGAGGGGCAACTGATCCGGTTTTTGCTCATCAACACCTGTTCGCAAGCTGACACACCTGAAAAAAACGGGAGATCTGTCTTGCTGCAGGTCGTTGGGCTGGAGGGGAAGAGAGGGGATTGATCATGATTGTGGTGGAAGAGTCGCACAACCAGGTGATTCTGCGTTTGCCGACGGAGTTCAACTTCAAGTTGCACCAGGAATTCAGAAAATGCTACCAGCATCGACCCTCCGGGTTGACCTACATCATCGATTTTCAGGATGTGACCTGTTTCGACAGCTCCGCCTTGGGTATGCTGCTCCTGTTGCGCAGCCATTGCGGGGATGAGAGGGCCGACATTCATCTGGTCAATTGCAGCGCACACATCGGAAGGATTCTGGCAACAGCCAGGTTTGACAGCTACTTTCACATTGCGGCGACACCATTCCTTGGCTGGTGGCCCGGCAAATAGCCCCCCCTTTCGGGGAGCATCGATCGATTGATTGTTCAAGACGATTCCTATGCCCGATACGGTTTCCCCTCCTTCCGTTCCGAATCCTCCTCCGTGCTGGTGGCACAGGGTGGCTGTGGCAACGCCTTGGAGCCTTGGCAACAAGGGGCGTCCGGCGTTCTTGTTCTCCCTGTCCGTCCTGATCCTCCTTCTGGCTGTGCAACTGTTCGATTCGACGCCCCGGCGGATCATGCGCAACCTGGCGTTCGACCAGATGCAGCGTCTTTTTCCCAGGGCCTATCCCCGGGAGCTGCCCGTGCGCATTGTCGCCATCGACGAGGCGAGCGTGGAGGCCCTGGGTCAATGGCCCTGGCCGCGCAAGCGCATCGCCGACCTGCTGGACCGTCTGCGCCAGATGGGGGCGCAGGTCGTGGTCCTGGATCTTCTGCTGGCTGAACCGGATCGCACGTCACCGGCCCAGTGGGCAGCCTTGTGGCCGGATCACCCGGAGCTGAAGGCCATTCTGCCGCGTCTGCCTGACCACGACCAGATTCTGGCTGCCAGCATGGCCAACATGCGCACGGTGGTCGGTTTTGCCCTGGAGGAGCAGGTCAACAGCGCCCCTCTGCCCCTGGAAAAAGCCCACTTTTACGCCCTGGGCGGCGATGCGCGCAAAATTTTTCCTCTTTTCAAGGGCAGTGTTCCTTCGTTGCCCTTGTTGCAGCGCGTGGCGCAGGGGCAGGGGGTCATCTCCCAGGCCAGCGGGGATGACGATGGCGTCCTGCGTTATCTGACCCTGTTGTATCGCGTGGGGAGCAGGGTCTATCCGACATTGGGTCTGGAGGCGCTGCGCGTTCATTGGGGAGTGACCAATGTAGGGTTGGAGAGCTACCATGCCGCCGCCCGTGCCGCCTCCGAACTGAAGGGGGTGCAATTGGGCACCCGGTTTTATCCCACCTCTCCGGAGGGGCACATTTGGTTGCACTACCGTCCCATGCAGGCGGATCGCTATCTCTCGGCCAGGGATGTGTTGAACGACCAGGTCGATACGCAACGCATCAAGGATCATATCGTCCTGATCGGGCCGACTGCCAAAGGGATGGGTGACCATGTGTTCACCTCCCTCGGCGAGTCCGTTCCGGGGGTGGAGCTGCATGGTCAACTGGTCGAACAGCTGCTCAAGGGCGACTATTTGCTGCGTCCCGGCTGGGAAGACGACGGGGTGGTGCTGGTCCTGGTGCTGATGTGGTCGCTCTCCCGCCTGTTGATTCGCCGTTCGCGTACCCTGTGGCTGCTGGTTCTCAACGGGGGCCTGGCTGTTGGCGTCCTCTCTTTTTCCGTCGAGCTGTTTTTGCGTCAGCATCTGTTTCTCGACCCCCTCTATCCCGTTCTCTCCATGGTTGTCCTGTTGTTGGCGGTGGTCTTGCCGCACTTTTTTCAGGTGGAGAGGGAGCGACGTCTGGTGCAGGCCAAGAGCGCCTTCATCGCCAATGTCAGCCATGAGCTGCGCACACCGATGAACGCGATTCTCGGTTTGACCGGGCTGTGTTTGAAAACCGACCTCAACGTTCGTCAGCGGGACTATCTCGTCAAGGTGCAGACGGCGGGGGAGTCGTTGCTGGGCCTGATCAACGACCTGCTCGACATGTCGAAGATGGAGGCCAACCGGCTCACCCTGGAGGCGATTCCCTACCACCTCGACCAGGTTCTCGGCCACCTGGCGACCATGACCCTGGAAAAGGCCCGGGAAAAAGGGTTGCAGCTTTTGTTTTATCGGGAACCGGCCATTCCGATGAATCTGGTTGGCGACCCCCTGCGCATGGGGCAGATTTTGATCAATCTGGTCAGCAATGCCATCAAGTTCACTGAAGCAGGCACGGTGGTGATCTCCCTGCGTCTGCTGACCCGGCACAAGGAGAGTGTCGTCATCGAAGGATCGGTGCAGGACAACGGCATCGGCATGACCTCGACCGAACAGAGTCGTCTTTTCCAGGCCTTTTCTCAGGCAGATCCCTCCATCACGCGCCGCTATGGTGGCACAGGTCTTGGATTGGCCATCTGCAAGCAGTTGGTGGAGAGGATGGGCGGGGCCATCCGGGTGGCCAGCGAACCTGGCAAAGGGAGTACCTTTTTTTTCACGGTGGTGCAGCAGGTGGGGAGCGAGGCGGAACCGGCGTTTCTTCCCACCGCCGAGCTGTTGTCGTTGCGTGTGCTGGTGGTGGATGGCGGTGAACCTGCGCGCAGGATACTGATCGATTATCTGGAGGCTTTTCAATTTCTGGTCACTGCCGTGGGGAGTGCGGAGGCGGCTCTGGCCACGGTGCGCTATGCCGAAGAGCCGTTCCGTCTCATCCTGTTGGAAGAGGCCCTGCCGGACATGTCCGGCGAGATGGCCGCCCGCCAGTTGCGCGAGGCGACCCGCAACGTTGCCGCCCCGCGCATCCTTTTGATGACCTCTCCGGATGCGGGGATGACCGATTCGCCCGGATCGGGAGTCGTGGACGGTATCCTGGCCAAGCCCCTCAACCCATCCCTGCTGTTCAACGGTATCATGGAGGTGTTTGGCCAGGAGGTGACGTCCACCTATCAGGACCGCAAGAAAGAGTATGCACATGCCGCCGATGCCCTGTATGCCTTGCGGGGGGCGCGCATCCTGCTGGTGGAGGACAACGCGATCAATCAGCAGATTGCCACCGAACTGTTGCATCAGGTCGGCCTCGAGGTGGAAATTGCCTGGAATGGCCAGGAGGCCATCGCCAAACTGGACTCTGCCTCTTTCGATGTGGTCCTGATGGATGTCCAGATGCCGGTCATGGATGGCTATGCAGCGACGCGGGCCATTCGGGCGCAGCCGCGTTTTCATCGTCACCCTCCCATCCTGGCCATGACGGCCAACGTCATGGAGGAGGATCGGCAGCAGGCCCTTGCCGTGGGGATGAATGGTCATGTGGCCAAGCCCATCGATCCCCGAAAATTGTATGCCGCCCTGCGCCAATGGATTGCACCCCGGTCGGTTGTTCCGGTACGCGATGCGATCCCTTTCGCTGCGTCGTTGCCACAGGAGGTGGTCTCCCTGCCGGGGCAGTTGCCGGGGTTGGACATGACCATTGCCCTGTCGCATGTGGGGGGCAATCGTCCCTTGCTGCGCAAGCTGCTGCTCTCCTTTTACCAGCAGCATGTGGGTGATCCGCAGCGGCTTCAGGAGGCTCTGGCGTGTGGTGACAGGGTTTTGGCTCATCGCCTGGTGCATACGGTGAAGGGGATTGCCGGATCCCTTGGCGCCAGCGATATTCAGCGCATCGCCGGTACCCTGGAGGCGGCGTTCGACCTTTCGGAAGAGGAGCGTTACCAGGAGTTGACCCGGCAGTTGATTGCAGCCCTGGAACCTCTCTTTGCCGGTTTGTCGGCGTGGATCGACAGCGAACCGCCTCCGCCCTCTTCCGTTCCTGCGGAGGTTGTTGTCGATCCGGAGAGGGTTGTCACTTTGTGCCGGGAGTTGGAACGACTCCTTATGGAGCGCGATCCGGAGTCCGAAGAGAAGGGCGAGGCGTTGTTGCGTACTCTCGGCAAAGGGGAGCATGAGTCGTTGATGGCGACTCTGATGGGGCAGATCAGGGCGTTTGACTTTGACGAAGCGAGGGAAACCCTTGCATGCTTGCGTCAGGGTCTGAGAGAAATGTAAGAGGTGATGGGGTGGGGTGCAGGGGCGGATTTCCGCCGGGGTGCAGGGGCAAAAGTCGCCCAATAAAGTCCTGTTTTGGTGTGACCATGAACCAGCAAGAGAAAATTTTGATTGTCGATGACGAACTGTTCAACATCGATGCGTTGATCGGTCTGTTGCGTTCCGAATACAAGATCATGGTGGCCAAAAATGGTGAACAGGCGTTGCGAGCCATCCAGCCGGGGAGTTTGCCGGACTTGATCTTATTGGATATCGTCATGCCGGAGATGGACGGCTACGAAGTGTGCCAGCGCCTGAAGGAGAACTCTCTCTCCAAAAACATACCCGTGATCTTTTTGACGGCGCGCAACGATGTGGTTTCCGAGACCCAGGGGTTGATCATGGGGGCGGTGGATTATATCTCCAAGCCCTTTCACGGCGCCATCGTGCGTGCCCGGATCCAGACCCATCTGGGTTTGAAACGCAAGATTGACCTGCTGGAACGCATGGTCTCCCTGGATGGCCTGACAGAGATTCCCAACCGCAGACATTTTGACCAGACACGCTCTCAAGAGTGGACACGCGCCCTGCGCGAAAAGGAGCCCCTCTCCCTGATCATGATCGATGTGGACATGTTCAAGCAGTACAATGACCTTTATGGTCACTCCGAGGGGGATCTTTGTCTGCAACGGGTGGCGCGCGCCCTGGCCGGGGCGATGCAGCGACCAGGAGATTTTGTCGCGCGCTATGGCGGGGAGGAGTTTGTCGCCATCCTGCCGAAAACCGATCTTGAGGGGGCCAAACAGGTGGGAGAGCAGCTGCGTCAGGCGGTCGAGCATCTGGGACTGCCGCATGCCCTCTCCACGGCGGCGGCCCATGTCACGATCAGTCTGGGCGCAGCGAGTGCGCTTCCCACTCCGGAGATCAGCGCCGACAAGCTGCAACAAATTGCCGATCAAATGCTCTATATTGCCAAACGTCAGGGTCGCAATCGGTTGTGTGCCACCCATCTTGCAGCCGTGCCCGAAAGCGGAGGGTGAGGTGAACAGCGATCTTTCCACGGTACACCCGGATGACCAGCGCCCGCGCATTCTGATCGTCGACGACGATCGCACCCTGCTCGATATCCTGGCCGGGGTGATCAAGCCCCATTACCGGGTCATGGTGGCCCAGCAGGGCGAACAGGCCTTGAAAGCCGCGCACGGCACTCCCGCTCCCGACCTCATCCTGCTGGATGTCGTCATGCCGGGCATGGATGGCCACGAGGTGTGTCGCCAGTTGCAACAGGATGAGAAAACACGTGCCATTCCCGTCATCTTCATCACCTCCAAAAACGAGGTGGCCGACGAAACCAAAGGTCTGGCACTGGGTGCTGTGGATTACATCACCAAACCTGTCTCTCCCGCCATCGTACGGGCGCGTATCCGGACGCATCTCACCCTGAAACAAACCATGGAGATGCAAAAACAACAAAACCTCGCCTTGCAGGAGCTGAATCAGGTCAAAAACCGCTTTCTGGGCATGGCGGCCCACGACTTGCGCAACCCTTTGACCTTCATTCGCGGTACGAGCGAGTTGTTGCAGAAGACCCCGCTGCCGGAAGAGAAAAGATCGATGTTTTTGAAGAGCATCCACGAGGTGAGCAATCAGATGCTGACCCTGGTGAACGATCTTCTCGATGTGGCCGCCATCGAGAGTGGCCATTTTGATGTGGATTTGCAAGAATACAACCTTTCCAGACTGGTTGCGGAACGGGTGGAGCTGATCACCCTGAGTGCCCAGGAGAAGGGGATCCGGCTGGTGGTGGAGGCCGGAGAGGTGCCCGACACCCGCTTCGATCGCGGACGCATGGGACAGGTGGTGGACAATCTGCTCTCCAATGCCGTGAAATTCTCCCTGCCCGGCACCACGGTGCGTGTCGAAACACGGGCAACGGATGCGTCGATCCAGGTGACGGTGACCGATCAGGGACCGGGACTTTCGGCAGAGGATATGGGCAAAATGTTTGGTGCTTTTCAGAAACTGGCTACCCGGCCAACCGGAAATGAGAGCAGTACCGGCCTTGGTCTGTCCATTGTCAAGAAAATTGTCGATGCACACAATGGCACCATCGCCGTGACCAGCGAAGTCGGCAGGGGAACCACCTTCACCCTCTCCTTGCTGCGTCCCTCCCTCTCCACTCGATCACAGAGGACTATGTCATGACGGCACCCCGATACCCGCGCCTGCTCCTGGTGGACGACTCCAACTCCCTGCGCATGCTCTTTTCGACCACTCTGGAGACGGCAGGATTCACGATTGTGGCGGAGGCGAGGAACGGGCAGGAAGGGTTGGAAAAATTTTTGACCCACAAACCGGACATCACGCTGCTCGATATTGAAATGCCGGTTCTGGATGGCTACAAGACCCTCAAGGCCATCGTGCAGGCTGACAAGAGTGCCCTGGTGATCATGCTGACCTCGATCAGCCAGGTCGAGGTGTGGGAGGATTGCTACCTGGCTGGTGCCAAGGCCTACATTCGCAAGGACTCCCCTCTCGCCGACCTGCCAGCGAGGGTCATGGAGATCTGGCAAGAGAATTGTTGAATTTGCATAAAAATATATTTTATTGAAATAACTTTCATGATTTGTTAGAAAACGTCCCCGTACAGGCGACGTACCCTTTGACCATATGGGCGAGGATTCTATGTTTTCTTTCAGGAAGATGGTGGGAAAGAGGCTCTTTGTGGCCTTCGTTGCGGTTGCCGTACCCTGGCAGGCCTGGACAGAGGAGAAGGGTGCCGTGCCCTGGCGGGCGGCTTTGACGCACCTGTATGCGGGCGACTATGCCAAGGCCCTGTCCGTTTTGACCCCCCTGGAAGAGAAGTATGTGGGCAATCCGGATTTTGACCTGACCCTGGGGTCGGTGCTGTTCCATCTCAAGGATTATGGGGCAGCCATGTTTCCCTTGGAACGGATCCTGATGAGCGACCCCGGCAACGAGACGGCCCGTCTGTTGTTGGCCATGTCGCTGCACATGTCCGGCGAGACCGTCCGGGCACGGGCCGAGGCTGCCGATCTCCATTTCGATCGTCTTGCGCCGGTGCTGGTGCAGGAGTGGCAGGCAATGGTCAATCCCCAGTCCGCTGCCCAGGCGACCCCTGCCAGCGTGACTGCTCCCGCCGCAACGCCTCCGGCCCCGCCGCCGAGCAAGGGCAAGGTTGCGGGACATGTTCAGGCGAGCATCGGCCCGGACACCAACGTGACCGTGGGGCCTTTCGATCATGGCTTTCTGATCCCCGCCTACTCCGATACCTATCCCATCTCTCTGGGCAAGGCTGCCGGACACAGGGACTGGGTCAGCTCGCTGAGTGGCGTTCTCACCGGCTCCTATGCCCTGGATACGACCCAGTCGTTGATCGGGGGTCTCAGTCTTTACCAGACCAGGGCTTTTCAACGCCACGACAAGGAGGAGGGGTACGGCAACGTCTATGGTGGCATGAGCTTCACTTTTGACGATGTCATCGTGACGCCCGTGGGCTATACGCAGGCTTACATGCAGGGCGGCGTTTTATTGCAAAAATATTGGGGTGGTCAGGTCAACGTAGCCAAGCCGCTGAACAACCAGCAGTCACTGACCTCCTATCTGCAATTCATCAACACCACCTACCCCGACTACCCGACCAACGATACCCAGCGCCTGGCCCTGGGCACCACCCATACGTTCAAGATGACGGACATCCCGCTGACCCATTCCCAGCTTGTATATGTCGGCAAGGAGTTTGCCCAGGATACGGACTCGCCCTCCGTCGGCTACAAGCTTGCGGGGTTGACGCTGGGAACCGCCTGGCAGGCGGATCCCGCCTGGACTGTTTCCGGCAGCCTGGGTTACGAATATCGCTACCATCCCGATCTGGAAAATCTGTATTATACACGCAGGGCAGACAACCAGTTGCAGGCTGTTCTGAGCGCGACCCACACGCTGGATAAATCCTGGCTGCTGGTGCCCAAGCTTTCCTATATCCATAACTATTCCAACGTGCCCATCAATGCCTACGATCGATTCATTGCATCGTTGGCTATCCAGTGGAGTTTCGGCCAATGATTCCCTCTTTTTCGCTGCCGACGCGCCGTTTTTTTGTCCCGGTTGGTTGTTTGACAGCCGTGTTTTTGCTTGTGGCCAGGCCCGGTGTCACCTTTGGCGACGAACCGTCGGGTGACAAGGTCAAGTATGCCGCCAAGGCGGTTGCCGTGCAGGGGGAGGTGTTGGCCCTCAGAAAGAGTGTCGCCGGACCACAACCCTTGCAGCAGGGTGGTGAACTCTTCACGGGTGACAGCATCGAAGCCAAGGATGGACAGGTTCAACTGCGCTTCTCCGACGGCGGCATGCTCTCCGTCTACCCCAACTCCACCTTCGCCATCGAGGATTATGCCTACTCCGGCAAGGAGGTGTCGGACAACCGCTCCTTTCTCCGGCTGATGGTCGGCCAGTTTCGCGCCATCACCGGCCAGATTGGCAAGGAGGAGGGGAAAAAATATCAGCTGCGCACCAAATTTGCCGTTCTGGGGGTGCGCGGTACCAACTTTTCTGTCAACGTTGACAAGACATTGCGTGTCTCCGTGCAGGAAGGGATGGTCACCATGGTCAACAACGGCGGTTTTCTGCAGGTACGTCCCGGGCAGAACGCCATGGTCGCGAACTTTGCCCAGCAGCCCCATTTGACGACTCAGGGTGCGATTTTGCAACCGACGGGTCAGCGCCAGTCGGGCGGGCAGGCCGGACAAGGAGACCAGGGGAAAGGAAAAGGCCAGGCCCAGGGTGGTCAACAAGGCCAGGGTCAGGGTGGTCAGCAAGGCCAGGCCCAGGGTGGTCAACAAGGCCAGGGTGGTCAGCAAGGCCAGGGGCAACCTGGACAAGGACAGCCCGGACAGGGTCAGGCCCAACCTGGACAAGGCCAGGGTGGCCGGGGACAGGCCGGGCCGACTGCGCGTGTTGAACCGACCGGGGTTTTGGGAGGTGGAGGCATGAGTGTCATGCCTGGCGGAGCAGCGGGCGGTCCGGTTGGGCCAGGTGGTCCGGTTGGGCCGGGTGGTCCGATGGGTTCGGTTGGACCGATGGCTCCGGTCGGACCAGGTCCGGCACCCATGGGGCCGGGAATGGGCATGCCTTTTGGCCTGCCGTTGGGGGGTGGGTTCTCCGTGGGGGTGAAGGCTTCGACGCCTCCCCCGCCAGCTGGAGGAACGCCACAGACGCCCGGAGCCGTGCAAGGGCCGACCCAGGCCGTGAAACAAGCGCCGCCGCCTCCGGTTCAGCCGGGCGCTCAGGGAGGCGCTCAGGGAGGTAATAAAGCGCCGACAGCTGGCGGGCCGACGTCGGGTACCCCGACTGCTGCCGGAGCCGGGACGGCGCCTCTTGCCGGAACGGGCACGAACCCACCCGCCGGGGCCGGGACGACGCCTCCTCCCGCCGGAACAGGGACGGCGACGCCTCCTCCCGCCGGAACGGGGACGACGCCTCCTCCCGCTGGAACAGGGACGACGCCTCCTCCCGCCGGAACAGGGACGGCGACGCCTCCTTCCGCCGGAACAGGGACGACGCCTCTTCCCGCTGGAACAGGGACGGCGACGCCTCCTGCTGGCACAGGTGCGACGACGCCTCCTGCCGCCACGACCGGGACGACGGCGCCTCCTGCCGCCACGACCGGGACGACGGCGGGTGCAGTGGCACCCGTTGCGACACCCTCCGCCCCTGCCGCGACACCCTCCGCTCCTGCCGCGACACCCTCCGCCCCTGCCGCGACGCCATCCTCTGCAACCGGGGCTGGTGCCGCTGCCGCTGCCGGGATTGGGGCGCCTCCTCCGACCGTTGCGGCGCCAACTTCATCCAGCGGAACCGGGGTGAAGGCTCCGGCAGCCGGCATCGGAACCCCGCCGCCGGCAAGGATGGCACCCACCTACCTGGCACCTGTGGTGCCTGCGCCGCTCGTCGCGCCGGTGCGGTGAGAGGCGGTTGATCTGCGGGTCAAGGTTCCTCTTCACAATGGGAGCAGGTCGTTGTCCTGCTCCCGTTTTTTTCACGGCTTGGGGCAGGGCAATCGCATTTGAGATTTTCGAGGACCATGAATAGTGATTCGGGGACCTG
>JADGCJ010000096.1 GCA_015229045.1 Magnetococcales bacterium | reverse complement strand
CTGTGCCTGTGCCTGTGCCTGTGCCTGTGCCTGTGCCTGTGCCTGTGCCTGTGCCAAGGTTTGGTACTCGGCCAGTGTTCCTGGAGGATAGGAAACCGAACGGGTAACAAACGTCAAGTTTCCTTGGGAGGGTATTTTCGGACGTATTGTAGGTCAGGTCGGCAGAGTAGTTTGTCTTGTCAGGGTTGTTTGACTGCATCCTGGGTGTGCCCCGTTGATGCGGGTTGGTTGTACTGCGGCCGCGTTCAGACCGCGCAAGGCATGGGTTTTCGTCACTGCAGCGCGGGACCGGCATTCGTCAGTCCAGACGCCCGGGTTTTGCCGCTGGTCGAGGTGCGCGGCGTGGGTCGAGACAAGGACGCGGAACGGGCCTCCCTCTGGAGATAGTTGACGGCGCTGCTCTTCGGTCAAGTCGCCTGGGTTTGGATTCTCAAACGGTGTGCTCCTTTCAGCGGCAAGGAGTGGGAGCGAGAACCTCCCCGCCTCCTACCTTTTATTCGACACGATGCAGGGGATTTAGTTCACAACTCCGCCTGGGTTCTTAGGTGTTTTTGGGGGCCTTCGTGATCACCGAGCGCGGGTTGCGGCGGTTACTGACACACGGCTGTGGGACAGGCACACACTTTCCGACCCGATTGTCGTCTTGAAATGGAATTAATGCAAGAGGAAAGAGCTTGGCCAAAACTCGTGAGGGTGTGCTTGTAGCATATGGAGGGGTTTCAATGCGCCGTTTCCTTGTGTGTGACCCTGCGTACTCGATAGTGCGCCAATTCGGATTGGTTCGTAAGGTTTGGTAAAGACAAGGATACACGACATGATTTGTAAGTATTTTAAGAAGAACAACACGTTGTTGATATTCTCCGGTGAGTGTTTTGATCTCGCGGAACACGATTCCATCATGAAGGCGATGGACAATTACAAATCGAAGGTCGGTCTTGGTTTATTGGTTGACCTTTCCAATGTGAGAGGCTTCTGTAGTCAGTCGACCGGTCTGGTTTTGCGTCTGCACCAGTTTTCTGAGGATTGTAATTATTCATTTTCCATAAGAAACCCCAGCAAGGATGTGGAACGATCGCTGTTTATTCTGAGAATTAATGATTTTGTCAGGATCACGCGGTGTGGTTGCAGTGAGTACCTTGAGATTTGTGATGCGTGTTGTGGAAGGGAAACCCTTCCCGACAAGATAGAGCAGGATGTGACAAAAAATACTATGGCTGCTGGCTATCTGACGACACCAGAGCAGATATTGTTAAGCGGAATCAGCCAAGTTGTTCCCAAGGAGATTGTTGTGGACACCAAGGCCGTTCGGTGTCCTGGATGTGGTGGATTGAAGGTTTTACAGTTCGAAGGACAGTCCGACGGGAAGCAGAGATATCTGTGTCAGGATAAAACTTGTAAAAAGAAAACGTTTACCCTGAGCTTCGACAACAAGGATCTCCCCCAGGAGATATGTGAGCAAGCCTGAGACAACGGCGAGTTGAGAAAGTTGTCGTTCCCAGTCCTTCAAACGTTCTAAAAAGATTACATGTCTCGAAATGGACCCGGTTTAACGTGAGGCCGGACTTTTCGGCGGACTGATAAGGAACAGCATTGGAGATGTCGTCCGAGAAAAAAAATGAGGATCCCAGACTGCGCCCACTGGTGGTTTATGGCCAGATGGTTGTTGAGATCTTTTCTTCCGACGTTGATCTGGATGACTTGGTGTGTCTGCTGCCAGCTCAAGGTGGCGGGTGTTTTTCCTGCGAAAAGAGTTCGAGGGATTTTTTTTCTCATGCTCAGGAGAAATGGTCTGAAACCTTACAGGCCATTGCTGTGTTGCGAAACAGTATAGCGGAGGAGAGACATCAGGTTGCATCTTTCGGCTCCTCCCGACCGAACGACATCAAGACTCCTATTCTTGATCGGTTTTTAGTGTTTCAGAATGCGCTCAAAGAGAGAGACGAAGAAAGCATCATCGATAATCCGTTCTTTCTGTTGATGAAGATGATCTTTCAGCTCAATATGCAATCGGCTCGTGGGGCGTTCAAAGAGACTATCAGATATGCGATATCAGAACATTATCGGGTGGATACGTGTGCGATTTCCTCGAGGTTTTCCGTTAAGCCCTTTGTCTCGATCCTGTTTCTGGTTTTGTCGTCATGGGCCGTGTTTTGTGGGGTCAACGAGTTTCTCCAACGTCCCGTGTCCCAAGAGATCTTCAGGGGAGTGTTTCTTGGTGTTTCCGGAGAGACACTCCGTCATGTTGCCGGACTGGTGGCTGGGTTTCTTCTCTCTCTGGCCATTCTCGATTTCAAAGATCGTTTATTGCAGGGCTTTGCCGAGAAAGGACAACTTTGGGGTGGATTGGTCTATTCGGTGGTGACCAATCCGCGTTGGATTATCCTGGCTGCCTTGCTGACTTTTCTCTCTGTTTACACCAGTCATGATGGAATCGTCTCACTGATTTCCAGATACGGTGACCTGCAGAAGCAACAGGTGGAGAACGGAGGTTATGTCGGGCACATTTCCGGGAATGCCTATGCAGGTGTGGCAAATCATGATCTTCAACTGGTAGCTCATATACTTATTGTTGTGTTATTGATTATAGTCAATTTTGGAGAAGTGTTGATATTTGCTCGCTCAACCATAAAAGCAGCTCAAAAAGACGGGTCTCTTGCTGATAATAGTGATCTGGTGTTTTCAAAATTTCTGGACGGAGTTGTCGGTGAGATCGATGCGTTTTTTGAAAGAAGGGAAATATTGATTTCACTTCTGAGTTGGTTGCCTCGTCCATCTAAATTATTGATCACCGATGCATTCTTTACATGGCTATACACCGTGAACTTCAAGTTGAGATATGGCGAAGCGGGTATAGAGTTGTTGACCATTCTGAAAATCTGGTTTTCCCGTCTTTTCAGGTTCACAGTGCGCAAAAATCTTTGCTATGGCATCTGTGCCATGGACCTCTCTTTGAGTCGTATCCGATTAGGCTTGAATCATGATAAATGTAAATTTTTGGAGATTTTGTATCCCGATCTGTTGTGGGACAGTGAATTGGGTGAGACTTTTTTTATTCAATTTGGAGATCGACTCCTGTCAAGCATGAAAAAAGGGCGTAAAAGGTTTGACAGGAACCTGAAACGATCTTGCGGGGTGCCTTTGTGTAAAAAAATCAGTTTCAGGGAAAGATTCATTCACAGAAAAAATTTAAAATCCAAAATCAGAGAGGAGTTTGAAACAACTCTCAATATGGCTTATGGGGAACTTAGTCATGAACAGTGTCAAGAAAGGAGGGAAAGTTATGATTTTAACGGGCATGCGGTCATGGATACTGGTTTATGTTCCTGTTATGGTTCGCTCGGATTGTTGCGAGTCTGGGAGTGTGATGCCGTATGTCACAAAAATATCGTTATAGATGTCTTTGTCTATTTTGTTTACTACCTTGCATATCGTTTGTTTCGCCTGTTTTTTCTGTCAGCGATCAACGAAAATGAAAATTTGTTTCCGTGGTCCTATAAAAAGTGGATTCATGATTTTTGTATGTCATTAAACGAAAATGCAGGAGCAAAAAGATCTGCTGAAATGGATAATATCGATGATATTTTAAATATTTCGATGATGATTCCGATATTGGTTGATAGAGATATAAAGAATATTTTGAAGAAGATCGATCAATTCGATTCATTGTCGATCAGGCCGTGGAAGGTAACCATGCTCCACTATGCCGATGTTCTTGGAGAGATGGAAGAAGAAATAAAAATGATTATGGATGCAAGAATGAATACTGTCGATTATTCTCAGCTTGGAGGCAGTAGCACAATACTGTATATGTCTCTAAGATATAAAAGCCCGCGTATTTTTTCACTACGGGAACAATTTAATATAATTGCAAATCAGATCAATCAAACATCGGAGTATGTCGAAGAGTTGGATTTTTTGAACCAGCAAAGAAATCTGTTCTTCGAGGATATTGAAGATAAATGCGTTAATATCAGCAGGTTGTTGATGGAAGTCAGGATAAGCCTGCTTGGTGGTGGTGTCGATTATTCGGTCTGGAGATCTGTGAGTGGGGATAAACTTGTTTACCATGTCACAAGCGAGGTCCAGAATATTCAAAATGCGCTATACAGGTATCGAAAGATGGATATTGTTGACCATACTAAAGATATATTTTCGGAACTCAGCTTGTTGAAAGATCGATCCAAGAAGCTTTATGGTTCTCTAAAAGATATCAGATACACCTTGACAGAGGCGGGTCAGCATCCGAATCAATGACCTTGGGAGTGCTTGGCATACGACGATTTTGAGCAATCCCGCTGCCGATTGCTCTGGGGTAAATTTTTTGGTGGTGGAGGATCTTTCTGGGAGTTCATGAACTCGGGACGCGTTGTGGTATACTTTGATGAGTATACCATCCACGCAACAGAGACTTGGCACGACCACCTCATGACCGAACACGACTCCCTCTACCACCGCATCTTTTCCCATCCAAGAATGGTGGTTGATTTATTGGAAAATTTTGTCGATCCAAACATCCTGGCCGAGCTGGACCTGACACGCTTGCAGCGCGAAAACGTCAAGTTCCACGCCGCATCCGGAGAGCAGCGCGAAGCCGATGTGATCTGGAACATCCCCACCCGCAGCGGCGAGACCCTCTACCTGTTGCTGCTGCTGGAGTTCCAATCAGAGGTGGCGTGGTGGATGGCCGTGCGCTTCCAGGTCTACATCGGGCTGCTCTATCAGCAATTGATCCAGGCCGGGGAGTTGCGCCCGGGTGATAAACTCCCCCCGGTCCTGCCCATCGTTATCCACAACGGCCCAAGACCCTGGAAAGCCCCAACGGCCCTCCATCCCCTGATCAGCCTGCCGGAACACTCTCCGCTTTGGCGTTTCCAGCCGAATGTGCGATACTTCCTCCTGGACGAGAAGAGATTTCCGGAAGAAGAGCTGAAAAAAATTCACTCCCTGACCGCACTGCTCTTCCGCCTGGAACACATCTCCAGTCCGGAGAAAATTGCCGGATTGATCGATGAACTGGTCGCCTGGTTCAACAAGCATCCGGATTTCCAGGAGTTGAGAAGACTCTTTGTCGAACTGCTGGACAGAGGCATGGCCAGATACCAGGATAAAATCAACCTCGATCCCCTGCCAGAAGACCTGTTGGAGGTAAGAACCATGCTCTACGGCCTACAAGAGTACAAGCAAAAACTGATTCAGGAGTCTACGCAAGAGGGTTTGCAACAAGGCATGCAGCAAGGTCGCCGGGACGAAGCCATATCCATTCTCAACCGCTTGCTGGAACAAAAATTTGGTACAACCTCCCCCGATTGGGTCGAAGAAAAATTGCTCCATGCCACCCTGGAAGAGCTGGAAACATGGACCATGCGCATCCTGAACGCCACCTCGCCGGGGGATGTTTTCATCAATTGATTCTGGCTTCGTCTGATTGGCACCTGATCTGCCGTCGATATCTTGATGGGGGCCTTGTTATCAACGCCCGGCTCGCTGTTGCGGATCACGCGCCCTTCTCTTCGTTCGATTCAGGCGTCGGGAATGTTTTGCAACGCCACGTTGATGTTGCGCAAAAGACGCTCCCTCCCCAGGCGCTTGATCGGCGACTGCCGAAACAGGTCTCGAAAGGAGGCCTCGTCCATGCCGACAAAATCCTGCAACCTTGGCGATTGCAGGGCGGCTCGCGGCAGATAGTCAGGCTCTGCGGTCTCCGGGGCAAAACGGTTGAAGGGACACGCCACGACACAATCATCACACCCATAGACCCGATTGCCCATCGAGGATTGGTACTCGGCAGGAATGTCACCCCTGGACTCGATGGTGATGTAAGCCAGACAGCGTCGTGCATCCAGCCAATAAGGCCGCTGCAACGCCCCGGTGGGACAGGCATCAAGACAACGCCGACAGTCGCCGCAATGATCCTGCTCCGGTACATCCGGCGGCAAGGGCAGCGTCAAAAATATCTCCGCCAGAAACAACCAGCATCCATATCGACGTGAAACAAGCATGGTGTTTTTCCCCTGCCAGCCCAGACCAGCCAGAACGGCCAGAGGTTTTTCCAATACCGGCGCCGTATCGACAAACAAGCGCACCGGGAGTGATTGCCCCAACTCTTTTTCCAACCAGCGGTGCAAAAACTTCAGGCGTTTTTTCAAGACAAGGTGATAATCGCGATTGCGGGCATAGGCTGAGACGCCCATCGCCCCGGGATCCTTCAGGTAGTCCAAAGGATCTCCAGCCGGACGATAGTTGGCACCTACCACCAGAATCGAGGCCACCCCCTCCAACAGGAGCCGAGGATTCTGGCGCCGCTCCACGTGCCGTTCCAGCCAGGCCATGTCACCCTGACACCCCTGCTCCAGCCAATCGGAAAACTTCTCCCCGTGCGGCGGCAGCGCCGGCTCTGCAAAACCGGCTGCATCAAAGCCGATCAGCAACGCCTGTTGACGCAACCTCTCTTTTAATGTGTGCCATCGATTGGCAAAATGTTTCATTCAGAGATGACCCTTTGCCAATGCGCCCGGCCGGGAGGGGGGGAAGCCCGTCAGGTCGCCAGGCGGTGCTTTGACACTTTCCTTCGCATGTTGAACTCTGGCGGGAGCGAGGGTATTCTCCACGACGAGCGGGTGCCAAAGCAACGATCTCCCTGTATACTTTTTAGGCACGAGCTGTTACCTTTGTCGGACCTCTGCAGAGTCTTTTGTTCACCGCCCTCCTGAAGAGTTTCCATGGATGCCATCCTGGTCGTTGAAGACTCATCCAGTTTCGCTTCCCTGCTGCGCAACCGCATTGTAGCCTCGCTCTCTCTGGATGTCGTTCACACCAAGACGCTGGCGGAGACCCGAACCTGTCTGCAGAGCCATCCGCAACGTTTTTTTCTGGCCATCCTGGACCTCAACCTGCCGGATGCCCCACACGGAGAGATCGTTGACTTTGTCCTGGCGCAAAAGATTCCCAGCATCGTCCTGACCGGAACATTCCAGAAGGAGTTTCAGGACCGTATCCTGGAGAAGGGTGTCCTGGATTATTTTGTCAAGGACAATATGGGAGTGATCGATTCGGTCATTCACGCCATCGATCGTGTCCGCAGAAACAAACATATCAACATATTGGTTGTGGATGACTCGCGCAGTGTCCGACGGGCCATCGGCGGGTTGTTGGCCCGTTTTGGCTTCCATGTCCTGGAAGCGGTGGATGGCATGATGGCCATGGGCACCATTGAAACGCAACCCATCCATCTTGTCGTTACCGACTACCAGATGCCCCAGATGGACGGCATTCGGCTGATGAAAAAGTTGCGCACCCGCTTTTCACGCGACGAGGTGGCGGCCATTGGTCTCTCTTCCTTCGGGGACAGGGATCTGGCCGTGCAATTCATCAAGGCCGGGGCCAACGACTTTCTGGTCAAACCCTTTCAACCGGAAGAGCTGCTGTGTCGGGTTTACCAAAACATTGACACGATCGAGCGTCGCCAGGATCTTGCAGCCCTGTTGGAGCGTCATCGATCGGTTTTGACACACGCCCTCGATGCCATCATTACCACCGATGAGCATGGCCTGATCCTGGATTACAATCCGGCTGCCGAAAGTTTATTCGGCTACGAAAAAAGAGCGGTTCTTGGTCGGAACATTACTGAATTCATTATTCCTGAACTGGAACGGGAACGACATGCGACTGGTCTTGCCAGGTGGATTGGCTCGGGAGACAATCCCTCCGAGCTGCGCCGCCGTTTTGAGGTGCGTGGCCAGCGCGCCGATGGCAAAATCATCGATCTCCAGGTCTCTCTGACCGGGGTGACGCAGAATGGCTCACCCCAGTTTACCGCCTTTTTGCAAGATATCACCGATCGCAAGCAGCTTCTGAAATCCCTGGAAGAGACCCTGGCTGTGGCCGAAACAGCCAATCGGTCAAAGAGTGAATTCATCGCCAACATGAGCCATGAGTTTCGCACCCCAATGAACGCGGTCCTGGGGTTCACCGATCTGGCCCTGAAAGCGGATTTGACGGCCAAGGTGCGGGGCTATCTGGAAAAAATTGAAAATGCCTCGAGGTCATTGATGGGGATCATCAACGATATTCTCGACTTTTCCAAGATTGATGCCGGGCGCATGGAGTTGGATCCTGTCTCCTTTGATTTACATCAGCTTCTTGACCGGGTGGCGGATCTGTTCAGCAAGCAGGTCGCCGATGGGGGGATCGAGCTGGTTATTTTGGCACCCCTCTCTTTCGATCAGGTTCTCCTGGGCGATGTCATGCGCCTGGAACAGATACTGATCAACCTGATCCGCAATGCCGTCAAATTTACCGAGCAGGGATCCATCACCGTTCGGGTACAAGTGGAGCCCACGCCTGAAAAACGTTACCGGCTCGACTTTACCATCCAGGATACCGGCATCGGCATCCAGGCGGAAAAACTCCCCAAACTCTTTGCCCCGTTTGTTCAGGCGGATGGCTCCACGACCCGCAAATATGGTGGCACAGGATTGGGACTTTCCATCTGCAACCGCCTGGTCAACCTGATGGATGGCCAGATCCAGGTGGAGAGCGTCTACGGACAAGGCAGCACCTTTTCCTTCCATGTCTTCGTCGACCACTTCTCGGAAAACCGGCGCGAGCCGTCCAGGCTTCCGGATGCCTTTTTGGGCTTGCGGGCCTTGCTGGTCGATGACAACCCTGCCTTCTGCGAACAGCTCTCCGCCATGCTGGCCAGGCTGGGTCTGATACCCACGGTTGTACACTCCGGCAGCGAGGCCGTGACAGCACTTCTGTCCGACATCAAGGAGGTCAATCCGTTCGATTTTGTCTTTATCGATTGGCAGATGCCCGTGCAGGATGGCCTGGCCACGACCATGGAAATTCATGCCCGCCTGGCTGCAGCCACACCTCCAGGCATTCCTCCCAGAATCATCCTGTTGACCCCCTTTGGCAATGACACCATCCGTGCCCAGGGCGACAAGGTTGGCGTTGATGGTTTTCTGGATAAGCCCGTCACCCGCAACCCCCTGTTGCGCACCATCCTCGGTGATACACCGATCCGGGCAGAGGGAATCGACCGGAGGTTGAAATACAACCTCGCTGCCGAAAAAACCACTGCGGAAAAGGTGGGTGGCGCTCGCATCCTTCTGGTCGAAGAGAGCGATATCAACCAGCAAGTGGTCTGGGAACTTCTCGAACGGGTCGGTGTCGTGGTGGAGCTCTCCAGCGATGGCCAGGAAGCCATCCGCATGGTGGAACGTTATCCCTTTGACGCCATCCTCATGGACGTTCGCCTGCCAACCATGGAGAGCTATGCGATCAGCCGGGCCCTTCGCGCCCAGGAGCGGTTCAAGGATCTGCCCATCATCGCCATGGCAACACATGTCGTGCCGGAGGAACTCGACAAGTGCCTGGCGGCAGGCATGAATGCCCTTCTGGAAAAACCCATACGTCCCGAGCGGCTGTATGGCATGATCACCAAATGGATCAGCCCAGTCAAGCAGGATATAAAAACAGAGCGTTTCCAAGAAGATGCATCTTTGCCGCGCATACCTGGTCTGGACAGTCGGCTGGGATTGAAACGCATCGCTGGCAATCAAGCCCTGTATCGACAGCTTCTGCATCGTTTCATCCATGACTACAACGCCATCAGCGATGATGTCTCTCGCGCCGTACTTTCCGGGAAAGATGTGGATTTGGCCCTGGCCAGGCTGCACTCCCTCAAGGGATTGGCCAAAAATATCGGCGCCATACCCCTTTACCGGACAGCCGACGCCCTGGAAGAGGGACTGGCTGCCGACGGTGGCGGCGATGCCGTTGCTCTGCAGGCCAGCCTGACGCTGTTTACCAGCAAGGTACAATCCCTGATTGCGGGGTTGAAGGGGTTGCTTTCATCAACACGTCTGGAGATCGCCCCTCCCCTTGTTGTTCCCTTGCCGGAAATCACCATCGATACAGCCACGGCGGCCCCGTTACTGGTCTCGTTGGCGGGCCATCTGTCCTGCCAAAGCATCCAGACCGATGACCTGGTGACCAGGCTGGGTTCACTTCTTGACGCTACGGCAGCCCGCCCGGCCTTTCTGGAAATGAGCAAGCAGGTTCAGGATTACAATTTCAAGGAGGCGCTGGACATTCTGTTGCGTATTGCCTCTTCTCTGGGCATTGACATGTCGGGCTCCTGGCCATTCCCCGTGACGCCTGGACGCAGCCGGGTATTGATTGTGGATGACCTGCGCAGCAATGTGGATATTCTTAAAGACATTCTGGGTGAATTTGACCGTTTTGTCGCTCTTGACGGGGAACAGGCCCTGCGGATCACCCAATTGGATCACCCACCGGATATCATTCTGCTCGACATCATGATGCCGGAGATGAATGGCTATGAAGTTTGTCAACGCATCAAGGAAAATCCAGAGCTGCGCTCCATTCCGGTCATTTTTGTCACCGCTCGCCGTGAAGTGTCGGACCAGGCCGAAGGATTTCGTGTCGGCGGCAATGATTACATCACCAAACCTTTCAATGCAGAGATCATCCGCCACCGCATCCTGAACCACCTCGAACTCAAACGCCATCGTGATCAACTGGAGCTGCAAGTGCGCGAACGCACACGCGAACTCCAGGAGGCTCAACAGGAAGCCGAAAGAAGAAAATCAGCCGCCGAGGCTGGCAATCAAGCCAAGAGCCGTTTTCTGGCCACCATGAGCCATGAAATTCGCACCCCCATGAATGCCATTCTCGGCATGGCCGAGGCCCTGCTGGAGACCGACCTATCCCCGGAACAAAAGCAGTATGTTGCAGTATTCCGTCGCTCTGGTCATGGTCTTATGCGCCTGATCAACGATGTCCTCGATCTGAGCAAGGTGGAGGCCGGGCGGCTGGATTTGGCGCATGAACCTTTTGACCTCTACGAGACGCTGGATGCCTTGCAAAAAATGATCGAGCCGCGCTCCCGGGCCAAGGGAATCTCGTTTACCAGGGAGATGGATCCTGCTCTCCCGCGTTGGGTCACGGGTGATGCACACCGCTTCTACCAGGTTGTCTTGAACCTGCTGGATAATGCCGTCAAGTTCACCCATGTCGGCAATGTCACCTTGCGGGTTGCCCCGGACCCGACCATGCCGCAGGGTGTACGGGTGACCATCAAGGATACCGGCATTGGTATCCCACCCGACAAGCGGGAAGAGATCTTTCGTGGTTTCAGCCAGGCCGATACCAGCATCACCCGGCGTTTTGGCGGCAGCGGTCTGGGTTTGGCCATCTGCAAACGTTTGATATTATTGATGGGAGGAGTCGTGGCCGTCGAGAGTACAGTCAACCAGGGAAGTACCTTCCATTTTTCCATTCCGATGCCCGTGGCAACGCGTTCCGACGCTGAAAACGCCGTGGTTGCCGCTGTTACGACACCCCTCTCGACAACAACGACCCAGGCAACCATTCTCCTGGCTGAAGACGCCGAAGACAACCAGTTGCTGATCGAGATCTACTTCAAGAAATCTCCCTACCGCCTGATCATTGCGGACAACGGTCAGAAGGCCCTGGAGCTTTGCAAAAAGGGGACCTTCGATCTCGTCTTGATGGATGTCCAGATGCCCGTCATGGATGGTTATACGGCAACCCGGCTCATCCGCCAATTCGAGCAGGAGACAGGAAAACCACCCTTGCCGATCATCGCTTTGACCGCGCATGCCTTTGCCGATGAGACCAATCGGGCCACCGAGGCCGGGTGCAGCGGCTTTCTGACCAAGCCTGTCTCCAGGCAACGTCTGCTGGATGCCATCGCCACGGCTCTCGCCGAACGACAGCTCGACGCGCCTGAAACATAGATTGACGATCCAAAACAGGAACCAAGCCGCGTCTACTTTGGCATGCGTAGTTTTTTGTGATCGAGAAAAATATTGACATGAAAGACTTTATTGGGGGTTCGCCCCCAACCCCACCCGGACTCTGTCCTTGGCCTGCCACGGGGCCAG
>JADGCJ010000095.1 GCA_015229045.1 Magnetococcales bacterium | reverse complement strand
TGCCAGGGAGCCAGCCCCCTGGACCCCGATTCGTTGCCGGGTGCTGAATGGTTACAATTTTTTTTCTACAAGTCCACGCGATCCAGCTCCCGCTGGGCTTGCTGTCGCCGGTCTGAGGCTTCGCCGCTCCCTGTTCCGGTTCCGGTCGGCGGGGGGGGCGGTGCATGCCGCCAGCGCCGCAGAGCCATGCCTAACACGCCCGCTCCTCCGAGCAGGAGCAAAAAAGGCCCTGCCCACAGGATCCAGTTGCTCCCCTGGCGGGTGGGTTCCAGATAGATGTAATCGCCATAACGGTCATGAAAGTACTGGCGTATTTCCGTCGGATTGCGCCCATCCTGCACTTGTTGTCGTATCATCTTGAGCATGTCTTTGGCGAGATCGGAATTGGACTCGTAGACCGGCTGATTCTGGCAAACGGCGCAACGCAGACCCAGGGCGATGTCGCGCACCGTGGCTTCGTTGGGATCCTCCTGGCGTTCTCCAGCCCAGGCCGGTGCGAACGTGATCGTGAGCCAAACCAGCGCAAGCACAAGAGTGCAGGAAACGATCGCCCGTCGTGACCATTTCATGGGGTGCCCTCCGAACCACCCTTTCCCTGAGCCATCAGGGGAAGGGCAACCTTCTCAAACCAGCCCGGATAGAGCGGGCCGGTGTGTTTCAAGCGAATACGCCCTTCTGGATCGACCAGATAGCTCTCCGGGGCACCATAGACACCCCAATCGATGGCGATGCGTTGCTCGGGATCGAAGACGTGACGATAGCCGGTCTCGCCATAACGGCGCAAAAACTCCCGACCCCCCTCTATGCTATCCTTGAAATCGATGCCGATGATGACGAAATCCTTCCTGGATTGGACCTTTTTGGCCAGTTCTACCAGGTAGGGGTGTTCCTGCCAGCAGCTGCCGCACCATGACCCCCAAAAATTGAGCATCACCCAGCGGCCTCGATAGGCACTGAGCCGAATTTTCTCGCCGCCATCCAGGGCCTGGGCGTCAAAGTCGGTGGCCGGACGATTGATCAGCGGCGTGGGAATCAGGCGCGGGTCGTTGCCGAGTCCCAGGGCGAAGAGGGTCAGGATGCCTGCCACAACCAGCAGAAGGAGCGCTTTCCACCACATACCGCTTTTTCCTTTGGCCAGATTTCATCGCTTGTAACTACGTCAGTACCCGGCAACGAACCGGGGTCCAGGGGGCTGGCAACCGGACAGGTCCAGGACAGAGTCCACTATCACTTTTTCCTTGGCAGCCTTCTGCCCTGCATCATGGAGAGGGCCACTCCCAACGCCATCATCGCCGCCCCCCACCAGATCCACACCACCAGGGGATTCACATACACCCGAAAAGCCCAGCTCCCCTCCCCGACCGGGTCCCCCAAAACGACATAGAGATCCTCCCGCCAGGTTGAATGGATGGCCGCTTCGGTCATAGGCTGCGGGCTCCCATGATAGAGCCGTTTCTGAGGAAGCAGCGTCAAGGATCTCTCTCCCCGGACCGCCCGGATGACCGCCTCGTCGGCCTGCCAGTTGCGCCGCGCCACCGGGCGCATCGCCTCGAAGGTCAACTGCCAGGGACCGATGCGCATGCCATCGCCCACCCGCATGACCAGATCCCGCTCCTGCTGGAACAACCCCGAACCCATAAACCCCATGACCATCATCAAGACGCCCAAATGGGTGATCATGCCGCCATAACGCCGCCGATTGCGCCCCACAAGTCGCCACACGACCAGCAACAGGGAGCTGCCATCCTGCCGTCGCCGGGCCAGCACCCCCTGACGAAAATCCTGCACATGGGTGGCCAGAACAAAGACAACCAAACCCACACCAGCCACCCCATAAGGGTGCCGTACCCCCAGCAACCAGGCCAGCAGAGCCGCCACCATCGCCAGAAGCAGAAACGGCATGAAGGCACGCCCCAAAAGCGCCGCGTCAGCCCGTCGCCAGGGGATGGCCGGCCCCAATCCCATCAAGGCCAACATGCACAGCATGATCGGAATGAATACCTTGTTGAAATACGGGGCACCCACCGAGACCTTCGATCCCACCAGGGTCTCCATGGCCAGGGGATAAAGCGTCCCCAGAAGCACGGTCAGCGCCGCCACGACGAAAAACATGTTGTTGAAAAGATAGGCACTCTCCCTGCAAACCAGGGTATCCAACTGCGGCGTGTCGCTCTTGAGCAGGTCGGAGCGAAACACCAACACCCCAAAAGAGAAAAGCAGCACCACCGTCATGAACATCAAAATGTACACCCCTCGCCCCGGATCGTTGGCAAAAGCATGCACCGACGACAACACCCCGGAACGTACCAGGAATGTCCCCAACAAAGAGAGGGCGAAGGTAGTGATGATCAGAAAAAGGTTCCAGGTACGAAACATGTCGCGCCGCTCCTGGACCATGACCGAGTGCAAAAAGGCGGTCGCCGTAAGCCAGGGCATGAAGGAGGCGTTCTCCACCGGATCCCAGGCCCAATATCCTCCCCAACCCAGGACGTAATAGGCCCAATAAGCGCCCAGAACGATGCCGGTGGTCAACATGGCCCAGGCAAACAGGGTCCAGCGTCGCATGGCCAGAATCCACTCGGAACCGGCACGACCGTTGATCAGGGCGGCCATGGCAAAGGCATATGGAACCGAAAAGCCGACGTAACCCAGATACAAAAAGGGCGGATGAAAAACCATGCCCGGATCCTGCAACATCGGATTGAGGTCCCGACCATCGGCGGGGACGGGAAAGAGCCGCTCAAACGGGCTGGACAGGAACAACACCAGCAACAAAAAGCCCACCAGCATCGCGCCCAGAATGCCCAAAACCCAGGGCATAGAGACCGGATGCGTCGGCCAGTGCCGCCACACCGCCACAGCGGAAAAAATCGACAGCAGCCACACCCACAACAGCAGCGACCCCTCATGGCCACCCCACATGGCCGTGGCAAGATAAAAGACCGGCAAGCGCAACGAGGCATGCCCGGCCACATAGCGCACGGAAAAATCATGCTGAAGGAAAGCCATGATCAGACCCAGGCTCGCCACAGTCAGCAGCACGGCGATCATCAAGGAGGCCTGGCGGGCCACGCGCAACCAGACCGGGCGCCCCAACACCCCGCCCAATACCCCGGCCCCGGTCTGGGTCAGGGCCAGTGCCAGGGCGGTCAGGGCGGCAAAGTGTCCCACCTCGATCCACATGGCGGTCACTGCACCGACTGGAGGATGGAACGACTGGCTTTTTCCAACCCCTCCTGGGTCATGGAGACCGGCACATAATCTTCGGAGTGCTTGGCCAGGACCGTGGCAGCCTCAAAATGGGGGGTTCCCCCCCGCCAGGTTCCCTCTACCACCGCCCCCTGTCCCTCCCGGAACAGATCCGGCAACACACCCGTGTAGTGGATCATGACGTCACCTTTGCCATCGGTCAGGATGAAATTCACCTCCAAGGTACCGGCCTTGCGAACCAGGGAACCGGCCTGAATCATGCCGCCAATACGCACCTTCCGCCCTTCAAACTCCGCCGATTTCTGGCGCATCTCCGTCGGGGTATGAAAATAGACCAGGGCGTCGGTGAACGACGTATAGAGCAAGGTGAGCAGGGCACCGCCCACCATGACCACGGTCACCAGTAACAGGAAGCGTTTATTTTTGTTGGCCATGCGTGTCTCCTTCACGCGCCAGCCGCTCTTGCAGGCGCCGCCATTGACGCTGCCAGTGCAGGGTCACTCCACCATAAACCGCCAGGGCAATGCCGTAAGCGATCGTGACATAACCTGAATAGTCACCCATGATCGGCTCCTGCGGCCTCGAGAGTCTCCAATCGACGCTGCGCGGCGACATTTCCGGCTTTGAGAATGATCAAATAGGCCGCCATGACGGCAAAGGCCACAGCCATCACCAGCAGAGGCGGCAACAGGGCACCCTTGATGGCCGGCTCGACCTTCCCCGAAAACGACGAAGGCTGGTGCAACGTCCGCCACCACACCACCGAAAAGTGAATGATGGGCAGATCCACCGCCCCCACCAGGGTCAGGATGGCCGTGGCCCTGGCCCCTTTGCCGGGTTCATCCAGGGCGCTGCGCATGGCCATCACGCCCACATAAAGGATCAACAGCACGAGCATCGAGGTCAAACGGGCATCCCACGCCCACCACGCCCCCCACATGGGTTTGCCCCAGATGGAACCGCTGGCCAGGGTCACGACGGCAAACGCCGCTCCCACAGGCGCCGCTGCCTCGGCCAGGATGTCGGCGGTTTCACTGCGTTTCCAGAGAAACACGGCGCTCGCTCCCGACACGAACAGGTAGACGAGCAGCGCCATTTGCGCCGACGGAACATGGATGTACATGATACGCACCGAATTGCCCTGCACAAAATCCGGCGGCACGTTGTAGACCAGGAACAGACCACCCGCCAGCGCAACCAGGGCAGCCCATCCCACCCAGGCCTGGATCCGGGCCAGAAAATTCATCACCGCACGTCACTCCTCGACCAGCCAGCCAAACCCCCAGGGGGCAATGGAGAGATAGACCACATCAAAAATGACCAGGAGCTGCAACCAGGGCCCCATATCGCCATGCTGGGTCAGGACAATGCCCGTAGCCTGGACCCCGGCAATCAGCAGAGGCACCACCAGCGGCAACATCAGCAAAGCCAGCAGAGTTTCCCTCGCCCGGGCTGCCTGGGTCAAGGCGGCCAATAAAACACCCAGGCCCGTCAGGCCCAGAGTACCCAACACCAGAATGCCCAACACCCGGTGCAGCCGATCCCAGGCATCGACGTTGAACAGAACCAGCATGCAGGGCAACAGCAGAATCTCCACGAGCAGCGTCAGGGCCAGATTGCCCCACCATTTTCCCAGATACAAGACCCCGCGTGGCATGGGCGAAAGAAGCAACCCCTCGAAGGCGGCATCCTCCTCTTCGGCCTGGAAAACCCGTCCCAGACCGACCAGAGTGGTGAAAAGGACGGTGATCCACAACAGGCCGGGCAGCAGCCGGGTGGCCTCCTGGCGATCCGGCTCGAAGGCGGCCTGAAAGACCACCAGCACCGCAATGGCGAAAAAGAGCATCGCCGACAAGGTGGAGCGCCGCCGGAAATCGCCGACCACATCCTTCCAGGCAATCCGGTAGGCTGCCTTCAACAAGCCGGTTTCCCCTGCCCCGCCTGCCGGGCGACCAGCCGCCCTGCTTCCAGATGATAAGGAACATGGACCAGGGCCGCCACCCGCTCCGGATCATGGCTGGCCATGACGACCGTGCCGCCGTCGGCCAGGAAGGTTGTCAGCATGGCATTCAACCACACCACCCCTGCGGCATCCAGGGCCGAGTAGGGTTCGTCCAGAAGCAGGAGGGACGGGGCGGCCAACTGGACCCGCGCCAGGGCCAGACGCTTGCGCATCCCGGCAGAAAACCCCCGCACCGGCCGTCGGCAATAGCGTCCCAGACCGACAGACTCCACAGCCGACTCTATGCTCTCCGGCGCCACGGACAACCCACGCAGATCGCAAAAGAAACGCATATTCTCCAGGGCGTCGAGATGTCCGTACAGATGGGTATGGTGCCCCAGCAACATCAACTCTCCTCGTGCCGCCTCTCCCTGTCCCGCCGTGACATCCAGCCCGTTCAGGACGTAACGTCCCTCGCGCAGGCGATAGCGGGTGGCCAGAATGGACAGCAGCGTCGATTTCCCCGAGCCGTTGGCCCCGAACAACACCACACATTGCCCCGGTCCGGCTTGCAAATCGACGCCATCCAAGACCCGCTGGCGTCCAAAACGGTAGCGGATGCCTTCGGTCAGGAGTTCTGCCATCTGCGTCTACTTTGGCACATGCAGTCTCTTTGTGGTCGAGAAAAGTGTTGACAGGGTGGTCGACATGCAACCTTTATTTATTTACCTGGTGAGAGAACCTTGCCTTCAAGTCCTGTCTGACGCATGACCAATTGTGCTGCCTGTTCAGCCTGTTTCTGGCTGCTGAAAGGCCCCATGCGCACCCGATAATGCGACTGACCACTCACCACGTTGACCTTCTGGAACAAAGGCATGGGACGCCCCTCGAACTGCACCTTTCTCACCTTCTCCTGAACGGCCTTGGCCCGATCACTGCTGTTGAAGGAGCCTAGCTGCACCGAATAACCTCCACCAGCGGGCGCAGCGGCGGGAGCAGCCTCTTCAGGCTCTTCATTGGCCGGTTGGGCAGGGGCTTTGGTCGGCTGTGTCTGTTGAGCGGTCCGGGGGGGGGATGGATCCCCTTTCGTGCGAACGCCTTTGGCCGCAGGCGATGGTTCACCCTGTGCCGGACGCGGCGGCTGTTTGGCATTGGCTCCGGGCTTGGCTTTGGGTTGAGGGCCTTCTTCCGGTTCCGGCATCACCTGTTCGCGTTGTTCGTTGGCCGCCCAGGCACCGATGGCATCCGCGTTGCCGCCTGGCTTGGACGCTGCAGGAGGCGTTTTACCCCCCTTTTTGGCCGCAGCCGGAGCGACAGCCGCCGCAACAGGAGGTGACTTCTGGCCACTCTGGGCGGCCTGCTGACCACCCTGGGCGGCTTGCTGCTGGTCGGGGTGGCCTGCCTCTTCGTTCGCTGCACCGGACGGCAGCTCTCCAGCCTGGTCCGGACGGGGCGGAACGACGGTCCGAGCCTGCGCATTCTCAAAAATGGGCGCCGGACGTACGGTCTCGATCCAGGGCCGTTTGGCATCCTCGGAGGGTCGGTTGGCCGGAGCCACCACGGTGGGTCGTCGCACAACATCCTCGACCATCGTCTGTTTCGGATCCTGGATCATGCTGTAGACCACAACAACGACGATCAGGCCAAAAATGATCCCGCCGACAATTAAAAATATTTGCTGCTCACGGTTGGGAGATGCTTTCATGGTCCTTCCATTCCAATGCCCCCCGGATGAACCTGCCATCGGAGGTCATGCGTGCCTTCCATGCACATGATCGACTTCTTCACCTTGACAGACGCACCACTATAACCCTGCCAAATCCTTCCACTCTCATACGACCAGATATTTGGGAAACTCCGTCAGATTGCGGCACCCCTCCGCCTCCACGACCACGACATCCTCCAGACGGACCCCCCCCATGTCCGGATAGTAAAGCCCCGGTTCCACCGTCACGACATGCCCCGCCTCCAGAACCTGACCCTTCTGCCCGATCCGGGGTGCCTCATGAACCTCCAGGCCCAAACCATGCCCGGTCCCGTGGAAAAACCCCCCTTGGCGTCCATCCGGAGCCGGTCCTGTCAAAAAACCGGCTGCCGTCAAATGTCGCGCAACGGCGGTGTGGATCTCCGTGCTCGCCACCCCAGGACGAATCATGGAGAAGGCCACCTCTTGTGCCTGGCGTACCGCTTCCCAGGCGCGTTGGAGCCGTTCTGTGGGCTCTCCCCGGCAGATGGTCCGGGTCATATCCCCCCAATAGCCGCTCCCTTCCACACGCGGAAAGATGTCCAGGATGATCGGCCAGTGGGCAAACAGAGGCCCCGAGCCGGGTTCGTGGGGATCGGCCCCCTGTGAACCTCCCGCCACGATAGTCCCGCGCCCAATGGCCCCCTCTTCCACCAAATGGCCATGAATGCGCGCCCGAACCCGTTCGCTGGTGAGCGGAACGCCATCCAGAGAGAGCATACCATCCTCACCGATGGTTGAAGCAATAATCAGGCCAATACCAGCCTGCATCGCCCGCCCGGTGATGGCCACCGCCTTCTGGATGGCCACGATTTCATCCGGACGTTTCCGTATGCGTTCCGGCCAAAAACCGGCACTCTCCACCTCGAGGGTCACCCCGGACCGGCGCAGGGCGTCAGCCAGACCCAGGGGAAAATCCTGTGGCACCAGGAGTTGACGCAGGTTGATCTCACGCAGGAAGAGATCCACCAAATCAGCCGTTTCCAGTGGTTTCCCTGGCCTCTCCTGCACAAAGCGCTGGCGCAGGGGCTCCCAGTCGTGGACGACATCCACGCCCCGCGCCACCCGGCGGACCCGATCGATCTCCAGGGCCGATATCACCACATGTCGGCGTCCTGACGGCTCCTGCACGAACAAAAACGGGTCCGGTGTCCAGACGCCGGTGGCGTAGAACATATCCGCCGAGTGTTCGCTGGCGGCATAGAGCATGCGTCCGTTCATGGTCCGGCCTGTCGCAGCACTTCGGCCACCAGTTTTTCGATTCCCTGTCCCACCGCGCCGATGCTGGCCTCGCACATGTAGGCAGCCGAGGTGATGATTTTATGGGCCTTGTCCACGACGATGGCATCCACCGTGCTGTTTTGGTGGACATTGCCCATGGCTTCGATGGCGCTGGCGGTCCCGGGGTCATCGCCGATGGTCAGGGTCAGGCCCTGGTCAGCAAAGATGCGGGAGATCACTGCCGGCGTGATGCACAACGCCCCGATGGGTTTGCCCGCCTCCCGCACACTGCGCAAAAAGGCCGCCACGCCTGGATCCACCTTGGCTTTGGGGCCATCGAAAGCCACCGATGAGAGATTTTTCGCCGCCCCGAATCCTCCTGGCAGGATGACGCCATCCACATCCGTCACCGAGACGGTCGCCAGATTGCGAATGTTGCCTCGGGCGATGCGGGCCGACTCGATGAGGACATTGCGGGTACCGGGCATTTCCTGACCTGTCATGTGGTTGATGATGTGGTGCTGGGAGATATCCGGCGCCATGCAGAGTGCTTCCGCTCCGGCGCGATCCAGAAAAAACAGTGTCAAGGTTGCTTCGTGGATTTCTGCGCCGTCGAAGACGCCGCATCCGGACAGCAGTACGCCGATACGTTTCTTTGCCATGGTTTATCCTCCCCAAAAAAATAGATAGAAAAAATAGAAAAAATAGAAAAAATAATGATTAAAAGGGGCGAAGCCCCCAACACCTTTTTCGTATTAAAAGGGGTTGGGGGATCCAAGGGGGAGGCTCCGCCTGCCCCCTTGGTGGGGTCTGGGGCAAAGCCCCAGTGGGGTCTGGGGCAAAGCCCCAGTGGGGTCTGGGGCAAAGCCCCAATGGGGTCTGGGGCAAAGCCCCAATGGGGTCTGGGGCAAAGCCCCAGTGGGGTCTGGGGCAAAGCCCCAGTGAGGCCTTGTCACAGGCAACCCTCTCATCAATCCAACGCTCTGGGTATACCAAACCAATTGTGATATTTTTTCCCGGTCAACCGTTTGTTTTCCTGGAAATAGTGATCCGTCCGATCATGACGACGACCACCCTTGATCGCCACGTAGACCATCCAGCCCAGGGCCGCCAGGGGAATCAGATTGAAAAGCTCCATGATGGTCATCTCCGTCGCAAGAGTGAAATCCGGATCCTCAAAGAGGCTGCCGAAAAATATTCAAAAAAATACTCAAACAGAAAAAAAGTTTGGATAGAAAGATTTTGTTGGGGCTTCGCCCCAAACCCCATTGGGGCTTCGCCCCAAACCCCATTGGGGCTTCGCCCCAAACCCCATTGGGGCTTCGCCCCAAACCCCATTGGGGCTTCGCCCCAAACCCCACCAGGACTCCGTCCTGGACCTGCCAGGGGGCCAGCCCCCTGGACCCCATTGTCGACAGGCCCAAGCATAGCCTAGAAATAAAACACCCCCGGCCACAATTGCAACCGGGGGCGTCCATCATCAGGCACAAATCAGGACAGGAACAACACCTACATCCCCATGCCGCCCATGCCACCCATGCCGCCCATACCACCCATGCCGCCACCTTCGGGCATGCCACCGGCACTCTCTTTCTTGGGCAACTCGGCCACCATGGCCTCCGTGGTGATCATCAAACCGGCAATGGAAGCCGCAGCCAACAACGCATGCCGCACCACCTTGGTCGGATCGATCACGCCACGCTGCACCAGATCGGCATACTCTTCCTTGGAAGCATCATAGCCAAAGTTGGGATTGCTGTCTTCAATGATCCGCGCCACCACAACCGATCCCTCGGCCCCGGCATTGCCGACGATCACCCGCAACGGCTCTTCCAGCGCCCGCCGGACAATCTTGACCCCCATCTGCTGGTCTTCATTGTCGCGCTTGACCGATTCCAGGCATTTTTGGCTGCGCAACAGGGCCACGCCACCACCAGCGACGATTCCCTCTTCCACCGCTGCACGGGTGGCATGCAGGGCATCGTCGACACGGTCTTTGCGCTCTTTCACTTCCACTTCGGTGCCGCCGCCAACCTTGATCACCGCAACACCGCCGGCCAGCTTCGCCAGACGCTCTTGCAGCTTTTCCCGGTCATAATCCGACGTGGTCTCCTCGATCTGGGCACGAATCTGGTTGACGCGACCTTTGATATCCGCGCTGGCGCCAGAGCCACCAACGATGGTGGTATCTTCCTTGGTGATGGTGATCGATTTGGCCGATCCCAGCATGTCCAGGGTGACATTCTCCAGTTTCACGCCAAGATCTTCCGAGGCCACCGTGCCGCCGGTCAGAATGGCGATATCTTCCAGCATCGCCTTGCGCCGATCCCCGAAACCGGGGGCCTTCACGGCACACACTTTCAGGCCGCCACGCAGTTTGTTGACCACCAGGGTGGCCAGGGCCTCCCCTTCGACATCCTCGGCAATGATCAACAGGGGCCGACTGGACTGCACCACACTCTCCAGAACCGGGAGAATCTGCTGGAGGCCATTGACCTTTTTCTCGACCAGCAGAATGTACGGCTCATTCAACTCCACGAGCATTTTTTCAGCGTTGGTCACGAAATAGGGCGAGAGATACCCCCGGTCGAACTGCATTCCCTCCACCACTTCCAGGGTGGTATCCAGACCTTTGGCCTCTTCGACAGTGATGACACCCTCTTTGCCAACCTTGTCCATGGCCTGGGCGATCATCTTGCCGATTTCATGGTCGCTGTTGGCGGAGATGGTTCCCACCTGGGAGATCTCTTCGGAGCTGGTCACTTCCTTGGAGATGGCCTTCAGGTTGGCCACGACCGCCTCGACGGCGGCATCGATGCCACGGCGCAGATCCATCGGATTCATGCCGGCCGCCACCGATTTCATCCCTTCGCGGATGATCGCCTGGGCCAGAACGGTGGCCGTCGTGGTGCCATCGCCGGCTTCATCGGCGGTTTTGGAGGCCACCTCTTTGACCATCTGGGCGCCCATGTTCTCGAACTTGCCTTCCAGCTCGATCTCTTTGGCCACGGTCACGCCATCCTTGGTCACCCGGGGGGCACCCCAGGATTTATCCAGGACCACGTTGCGTCCTTTGGGCCCCAGAGTCACTTTGACGGCATCGGCAAGGACGTTGACTCCCGTCAGCATCCTGCTCCGGGCAATCTCACCGAATTTGACTTCTTTTGCTGCCATTGTTTCGCTTCCTTTTCAATTTCAATCCAATCAATTGTCTTAAGCCCGGCCCTGATCTGTCGTCACTCCAGGATACCCATGATATCGGTTTCCCGCATGATCAACAGCTCTTTTCCGTCAACCTTGACTTCGCTGCCGGAATACTTGGCAAAAAGCACCCGGTCACCCTCTTTCACGCTCATGGGGCGCAGTTGACCATCGTCCCCGATGGCTCCTTTCCCCACGGCCAGGATGCGTCCCTGGATCGGCTTCTCTTTGGCCGTATCGGGAATGATGATACCACCGGATGTCTTCTCATCCTGTTCGATGCGTTCAACGACAACCCTGTCATGAAGCGGACGAAATTTCGTCTTCATCTCCTCAACTCCTGCACTGTCTTAAATGATTATCCAAAACGGTTGACGATCCGGAGGTTGTTCGGTGTCCTTTCCCTGCGAAACCTGCATGTGATCTGGAACGAACCTTTGGCACTCTCCGGGGCTGAGTGCCAATGTAGGCACTCTTGGCCTATTGTCAAGTGGTCGTCGTGTTTTTCGCGAAATTTATGCCGGTGGATTTTGGGGCGAAGCCCCAAAAAAATAATTTATTGAAAGTGGTTGGGGGATCCAAGGGGGAGGCTCCGCCTGCCCCCTTGGTGGGGCCTGGGGCGAAGCCCCAGTGGGGCTGGGGCCTGGGGCGAAGCCCCAGTGGGGCCTGGGGCGAAGCCCCAGTGGGGCCTGGGGCGAAGCCCCAGTGGGGCCTGGGGCGAAGCCCCAGTGGGGCCTGGGGCGAAGCCCCAGTGGGGCCTG
>JADGCJ010000094.1 GCA_015229045.1 Magnetococcales bacterium | reverse complement strand
CCTGACAAAGGCTTTCATGTCCAGGCCTTTCTTGAGGGGGTGCTGAATAGTTACGTCGGGTTTTAGTTGAACGGGGGGCAGGAACTGCCTGCGAACGGCTGAAAATTTTCTGCCCCGGGGGAGGCAAAAATCTCCCCGTGGTCGACGGACAAGCAACGCACAGGGAAGGTTCCCCGGCCAGTAAGTAAATTTAATGAACTGTTTTTATTGAAACAAATTATTATGGCGGGGGAGGTGGCCGGGATTGGCACGAACTTGGCTAACCTCAATGGTGACGTTAGGTAGCGAAGAACCCTGCTGTTGATCCTGGATTGGGAGCAAAAACGATGGGTATCATCCTCAACCTGAAAAACCGGACACTGGAGAGTCAGACAAACGTGCTGCTGACCAGCTACTCGTCCAACCTGATCGAGGAGTTGGATTGGTATCGGCGTCGGAGCGAGCATTTGGCGCGCATCTACGACCTGCACAAAAAGTTGTCCGGCATGCTGGATCTGGCCTCCATGGTTGACGCGTTTTCAGCCTGGCTCGCTCCGCACATGCGGCACGATCTGGTGGCCTATCGCAACGAGGGACGCAATCGGGGGCACATGGTCTGTTCGACGCATGGTGCCCAGCGTCAGGAACTGTTGGATTATGCCCAGGAGCTCATGTCGAGTCGGCCTGTGTCGGGGTGTGGGTCTTGTGCCGATCGCCGGGGTTTGCGTTATTGCTTTGTCGATTTGAATCCAAATGGCTCCATGGAAGGCATCCTGATGTTGCACCGGGCAACCGCCGAAGCGGAGTCGGTCCTGGTGCCCTTCATGGGCGAAGTGTCGAGCGAGCTGCGCGGCCCCCTGGAACGTGCCCTGGCCTACGAGGATCTCTACGATCAGGCGCGCCGGGACCACCTGACGGGGCTGGTCAATCGGCGGGTGTTCAACGAACGCCTGGAACAGGAGCTTTCCAAGGCGCATCGCTATGGGACGCCTCTGGCGTTGGCCGGGTTGGATCTGGACCATTTCAAGGCCATCAATGATCGTATGGGGCACGGAGAGGGCGACGATGTCCTGTGCCAGGTGGCCCGTACCCTGTCAGGCATGGTGCGGGATACCGACGTGCTGGCACGGGTAGGAGGGGACGAATTTGCCCTGATCCTGGCCAACACGGACAGGGACAATGCCCGGCACCTGCTTGATCGCCTTTGCCAGTCGATTGCGGGTTTGGGTATCCAGGCGCCTGGTGCCAAGCGGTTGGGGGTGAGCATCGGCCTGGCATGCTGGGAGGGCGAGGAGTCCATGGTGGCATTCATGAATCGGGTCGATGAGGCCTTGTATCGGGCCAAGGCTGCCGGTCGATCGCAGGTCTCCATGTAGACGGCGATGCCGCAACGAAATCGATCTGTCAACCACTTCCCGTTGTTCTCGCGAGTGGCCTGGTTTTTTTAATTGAAAAGTTGCAAGGGAATTTTTTTCCTGAATTTTTAAAAAAAGTCTCAATAGCGGTTGAGTCTCCCCGTTTTTTTCGAGTATCTCTAGTCGGTATGGATATTGGCACAAAGATCGATGGGGGTCGTTACACCGTCCGTCGTCCTTTTGGACGTTGGGCGCTGGGTTCCGTTTATCTGGTGGAGGAGTCGGGTGCGGGCCGCATGCTGGTCATGCGCTCCCTGCCGGAGATTTTCTCCTCCGCCGAGACCGAATTTTTTCAACATTTTGAAAAGGTGGTGGCAGAGATTTTAAAGCTCTCTGCGCATCCGGGCATCATCCCGTCGGTTGGCCATGTCTTCGATGCTGTCCAGAAGCGGCGTTTTTTTCTCTCGCTCTATGTGGAAGGGGGACCGCTCGCCGAGTTTCGGAAAAAACAGCCGGATGGCAGGGTTTCCCCCCATGCAGCTCTGGAGTTGGCACGGAAGATTGCCGTTGTTCTCAATCATGCCCACCTGGAGGGGGTTTGCCATCGCAATCTCAATCCCGGCAATGTGATCATTCAGCCGAACGGGGATGTCAGCCTGGTCAATTTTGGGCTGGCGTATGCCCTGCGCGCCCTGGCATGGAGCCGGGGTGTGGCCTTTGACCAGAAGGTTCTGCAGGAACAGGTCCCCTACGCCTCGCCTGAGCAGTATGTGGTCAAAAGTGCCGGGAGGGGACAGGCCCGGGACACCCTCCTGTTTGCGGAACATGGCGGTGCCCGTTTTTTGGGGCAGACCCCGGATTCGGGTGGGGATATCTATGCCCTGGCAGTCATGTTCCACGAAATGGTTGCTGGTGTGACGCCGTTCTCGGACGATGACCGTCTCGCCCTGAGTGCCGCACGCTGGCATAATGAAGGCCCCGTCCTGCGGCCACTGCCCGCGTTGAGTGACGAACAGAACATGATCCTGGAACGGGCACTGCACTGGGATCCCCGGCAGCGCTTGGCCTCGGCCATGGCTTTCATCCATGCGATGACCCCCTCGCCGACCGAAGAGGTGGTCAGTCAACCCCCACCAGCGATCGTTCCACCCGCTTTGGCAACGCATGGGCCGCTACCGCAAGAGGAGATGGAGAGTCTCTCGCCGGATGCCCAGGAGTGCGACGTCGCCCCACAGGATGACCAGGAAGAGAGGGCAACGGAGCCGGTTCGGGAGGGGGACTCCCTCCGGAAAGATCTTCGGCACCCCCCGGCATCTCCCCGAGCAAGGGAGGATTCCCGGGATCGGCAGGCTTCCTCCGGGCGCTCTGCTGCCCTGACGCATGAAGCGGCCTGGTATCAAGGGGAGACACCAGACCCTGATGGGGATCTGGATGCAGACGCCCGTGTCCGATCGAGCGCCACGTCGGAGTCCGAGCGGTATCGCGGATCGCGCATGGTGCTCTGGATCACCCTGGCTGTGTTGATCGTCGTCGGCATCGTGGGCGTCGTGTGGTGGGCTGTCGAGGAGGGTGAACCGGAAGCGGACTTGACCGACGCCGGGACGCTGACTGAAGAGCACTCTCCGCGTAGCGCGGATGCGGGGCGCAGCGACTCGTCCGCGAAAGAGACAAGTACGGCGGACATGGCCCTTGGTGGCGCGGGCGCGGGGCGTGCCAACTCTCCCGTGCCGGAAAGAGCCAGGGCAGATACGACCTTTGTCCATGTTCCTCCAGTCGTCCCGGGCAAGGCGGTGACCTACGAGACGGAGACTCCCGATACGTTGGAAGCCAGACAGGCACAAGCCCCTCCCCAACCCGTCGTGGAGGGACCGTCCCGTGTGCCTGGCCTGGCCGCCGACATGGGGAACAAGGGGGAGGAGGGCAAGACAGGGGAAAACAAGCCGTTGACACCCGCTCTGGTGCCCGAATCCAGAGTGGCAGCGCTCGACGCCCTTTCCAGCGAAGAGCAGACCCAGACAATTGATACGCTTCGGCAGCGCTTGGCCAGAACGGAAGAGCGTTTGCGTCTGGCACAGGCCGCCGAGAACCGGGTCAGCGACTTGGAAGAGCGTCTGCGCCGGGCACAGGCCGCCGAGAGCTGGGTGGCGGAGTTGGAAGCCCGCCTGCGCCAGGCACAGGCCGCCGAGGAGAAAGTGGTGGTCTTGGAGGCGCGTCTGCGGCAGGCCCTGGAACGAGGTGGTGGGGTCGCGGCCAAAGGGTCCGAGGGGGTTGTGACACCCGTGGGGGAAAACAGGTCTTCAGGGCGGGCTGCGGGTGGTTTTGCGGTGCAACTGGACTCCTTTACCTCGGAGAGCGAGGCGGAGGCCCTGGTGCGTCAAGTGACCCAGATACGTTTCCGGGATCGACCTTTGCCGGTCTCCAGTCGTGGGGTGCGGATGGGAGAGACCGCCTGGTATCGGGTGGTCATCGCCTCTTTTGTCAGCCGCCAGGAGGCCGAACAGGTTGCCAAAATGGTTCAGGAGCGGCTTGGGGTCTCCGGTCATGTCATCCCCGTCGAAACCCGGTAAGGAGACCCGAATGACGGATGGCCGGTCAGAAGGGGCGACGGTGGCCGGGTGGCGTGTCTATCGGGTGGGGGGGTGGGTTCGCGATCACTTGCTGGGGTTGTCGGCGGGTGATGCCGACTGGGTGGTGATGGGTGTCACGCCGGAGATGATGCTGGCCCGGGGATTTCGGCAGGTCGGGGCGGATTTTCCTGTCTTTTTGCACCCCGAAACCGGGGCTGAATATGCCCTGGCACGGACCGAGCGCAAGAGTGGATCCGGTTACAAGGGATTTGTCACCCACTTTGATGCCACAGTAACCCTGGAAGAGGATCTCTTCCGCCGCGATTTGACCATCAATGCCATGGCCTGGGACGAGACAACCGGGTTGATCGACCCCCATGGCGGGCGGCAGGATCTGGAAAATCGGCTGTTGCGGCATGTTTCGCCCGCTTTTGCCGAGGATCCCCTGCGGGTGCTGCGCGTGGCACGTTTCGCTGCCCGGTTGGCTCCTCTTGGTTTTCGGGTGGCTCCGGAGACTTTGCTGCTCATGAAGCAATTGGCGCGTTCCGGCGAGCTGGCGACCTTGACGCCGGAACGGGTCTGGCAGGAGACAGCCAAGGCCCTCGCCACGCAAGCTCCGGCAACTTATCTGCGTGTTCTGAACGCCTGTGGTGCTTTGTCGGTGGTCTTTCCTGAACTGGCGGCCCTGCGTGGTCAGACGCAGCCGCCCAGGCATCATCCGGAAGGGGATGCCTGGGAGCATACCTTGCTGGTCCTTGAACAGATCAGCCGCATGACATCCGATCCTGTCGTGCGTTTTGCTGCGCTGGTGCATGATCTGGGCAAGGGGCTGACGCCTGCATCGCTCCTGCCGCACCACTATGGCCACGAGGAGCGCGGGGTTGCATGTGTGGAAAAAATGTGTCAACGCCTGCGGATTCCGGGTGACTTTCAACGATTGGGGATGATGGTGGCCGGTTTGCATACGCGGGTGCATCGTTCCGTGGAGATGCAGCCGAAAACCATCGTCCGCCTGCTGACCGATGCCGATGCCTTTCGCAATCCCGGGCGTTTTGAGGCCATGTTGCTGGCCTGCGAGGCCGATGTACAAGGACGCGGCATGGCGGCTGTCGACTATCCGCAGCAGCGACTGCTCCGTGCTGCCTTGGCTGTTTGTCAGGAGATCGACACGGCGCCGTTTCAAGCGCGGGGGTTGACCGGGAAGGCGATGGGTGATGCCATCCATGAGGAGCGGGTGAGACGGGTGCGGCTGAACGCCTGACATTGAACGGGGTCCAGGAGGCTGGCTCCCTGGCAGGTCCAGGACGGAGTCCTGGTGGGGTTTGGGGCGAAGCCCCAATGAAGTCTTTCATGCCTGATTTTGTAACTATTCAGCACTTGGCAACGAATCGGGGTCCAGGGGGCTGGCTCCCTGGCAGGTCCAGGACGGAGTCCTGGTGGGGTTTGGGGCGAAGCCCCAACAGAGTCTTTCATGCCTGATTTTTTTTGATTGTGTGACACCACGTGCACGGATGGGGAAAGCCTCCCTCCACCCTCCGACCATGAGAGTCGCTGCACGACTTTCACGGTAAAACGTACTGTCGCTCGTTACGGAGGGAGAGTGTCACCGACGGCCTGGCGCATTTTGACCAGGGATCTTTTTTCCAGTTGGCGGACCCGTTCGCGGGAGATGCCCATTTGCTCTCCGAGCCATTCAAGCGTCACCGGGGTGTCGGCCATGATGCGTTTTTCCACGATGAGGCGTTCGCGGGGATCCAGGGTCGCCAGGGCCTGGCTGCTGATGCGATGACGCCACGACGCCTCTTCGGCGGCCAAAAGGAGCAACTCCTGATTGGGTCGGGAGTCCTCGAGCAGGTTTTGCATCTCCTCTCCCCCTTCGACGAGGGAGCGGTTCAGGCTTTCATCGGGGGCGGAGATGCGCTGATTCATCTCCAGCACGGTCTGGGAGTCGATGCCCAGGGTGTTGGCCAGACTCTTGACCTGCGGGTCGTCGAGGCGTTCGATGCGATTGCGTATCTGGCGCAGATGGTGGATCAGCTTGCGTTGGGCCGCTGTCGTCCCAATCTTGACCAGACTCCAGGTGCGCAGGATAAACTCCTGGATGGCAGCACGGATCCACCACAGGGCATAGGTGGCCAGACGATACCCCTTGTGGGGATCAAAGCGTTTGACCGCCTGCATGAGGCCGATGGAGCCTTCCTGAACCAGGTCCATCAGGCGCAGGCCGTAGTAGCTGTGATACTCGCGGGCGATGCGCACCACATAGCGCAGGTAGGAAGAGACCAGCTTGTGAGCGGCCTCCAGATCGGCCTGTTCCCGGAAGCGCAGAGCCAGGGCGAGCTCCTCTTCCCGGGTCAGCAGGGGGAAGCGGTTGATCTCCGCCAGATAGCTTTCCAGTTCTCCCAACTGGTCGACTGGGATCACGGCACGGGTCATGGGCAGTCAATTCCTTTCGGACATGGCATGGAGATTTGCATTCCGCTACGCTCTCTGGAATATTTAACCGAAATTCATCTGGTTGCAATGGAGAAAAGAGCATGATCGTTGTACGTTCTACACTGTTTTTCACTCTGTTCATACTGGGCATTCTCTTTTTTGCCATGCTGATCGTCATGCTTTGGCCGGTGGTTCCGCTCACCTTTCGGCAACGTTTGACGCGTTCCTGGGCCAGCTACAACAGCCGGATTCTCGCCTTGACCTGTGGTTTGCGGCATCGGTTGGAGGGGGTGGAGAATTTGCCGCCGCCGCCTTACGTCATCATGTCCAAGCATCAATCGGCGTGGGAGACTGTTGTTTTTCATAATTTCTTTCCAAATTTTGTCTGGGTTTTGAAGCATAGCCTCAAATATATTCCCTTGTTTGGTTGGTCGTTGCAGGCTTCGGGGCAGATTTTTATCGACCGATCGCATGGGATCGAGGCGATGAAGAAACTCCATCGGCAGGGACAGGAGAATTTTCGGCGTGGGGTGTCGTTGCTGGTTTTTCCGGAGGGGACACGTGTTGCCCCGGGCAGTGTCGGTGAATACAAGCCTGGCGGGGTGGGAATTGCCATGGCTGCCGGGGTTCCCATCGTGCCGGTTGCCCATAATGCCGGTGAGTTCTGGGGGCGCCGGGCCTTTTTGAAGCGATCGGGAGAGATTCGGGTGCGCATCGGTCCGCCCATCATGACCGCTGGTCTGTCTCGTCATGCCCGACAGGAGGTTTTGCACCGGGTGCAAAGCAGCATCGAAGGGATGATGGCGGAGATTTCTCGTCCGGGACCCTGATACCAGGCTGCATTCATTGGGGCTTCGCCCCAAACCCCACCAGGACTCTATCCTGGACCTGTCCGGTCGCCAGTCCCCTGGACCCCGTTTTACCAGGCCCTTGGCCGAAACGACGATCAAGGCCTTTTTTGACTTTTCAACTATTCCTCGACATGTTCCAGGGCTTGTGGTCCCAAATGGGCAGCGAGAATCTCCACCACCCTGGCAAGTTGCACCGGGCCATAGAGATAGATCTCCTGTACACCGCCGGCGGCCACCCGGATGCGGATACGTCCCCGGTCGTTGCTCACCTTGATGCGGAAGGTGCCACCCTTGCCCCCTTTGGGATCGATTGGCCCCGGATAGGGTGTCAAACCGGCACGACGGAGCAGACGCGCCACCCGGGCAGCGGCAGGCGTGAGGGTTGTATGCGGGGTTTTGTTTTTTGACATGGTTCGGGTTACAGTGGCCCGGTTTGGCGAGCAGGGATTCAAGTTACCAACTGAAAGACTCCGCTGGGACGAAGGGCCATATGTCTCTCCTGATCTTGGGCAGCATTGTTGTGGGTCTGTTTGGGGGATATTTTTCTGGTCTGTTCGGCATAGGCGGTGGCATGGTCATGGTACCCGCCTTGCTGCTTCTTTTCCACCTGGATGGTCTGGCTCCGTTTCTGGCATGGCAACTTGCTGTTGGCAGTACGCTTCTGGCTTCCGT
The DNA here is from genome assembly GCA_015229045.1 of Magnetococcales bacterium. The sequence continues at coordinate 4,304 of JADGCJ010000094.1, read as the reverse complement.
GGTGATCGATCTGGTCGTTGCCCGACTTTATCTTCGCCACCAGGGTGTGCGTTGGGATCTGGTGCCAGGTTTTCTGCTGAGTATTCTGCTGGGGTTATGGGTTGGGATCTCCTTCTCGCCGCTGTTGGAGGGAACCTTCATCGAGATCGGTCTGGGGTTTCTCATGATGGCTGCCGGTTTGCGCATGGTGCAGGAACTCCCCGCTGAAGAGAGCGGAAAAGATGCGATCACCAACTCCACCGGACCGGATGAGGAGTCGGCGCTCCCGGTCGACTCTCTGCAAAGGGATGGCTGGCGTCTGAGCAGTCTGTTGGGGATAGGGATTGGTTTTTTGGGGGGGATGTCTGGCATCGGTGGAACGATCCTGCTCGTGCCGACGCTGATATTGATCACGGGGTTGCCGGTGCAGCAGAGCATTGCCACCACTGCGGTGATGAGTTTTTTTTTCTCTCTGGCCGGGGCCACGGGTCTGGTCGATGCAGGTTGGCACCAGGAGGTGTTGCCCTTCGGCTCTGTCGGACTCATTCTTCCCGGGGTCATTGTGGCCTTGATTCTGGGTGCCCTGGTTACGGCTCCGTGGGGTTGGCAACGTAACAATGCTTTGTCGCACCAACATCTCATGCAGGGGTTTGGCATTGTGTTGCTGGCGGGGGGCGTTGAGGTCATCTGGCGTTGAGCTGCTATTTTATTGGGGCTTCGCCCCAAACCCCGCCAGGACTCTGTCCTGGACCTGCCAGGGAGCCAGCCCCCTGGACCCCATTATTTGAAAGTGGTTGGGGGAGTCGCCGCCTGGCCCCGCAGCGGGGGTCTGGGGGCAGCGCCCCGGTGAAAACGGGTTAAACGGTTACTTCATGGAAGAGGTTTGCAATGGATGGACCATGGTTGGCGATTGGCTTGATGTCCGGAACCTCTGCCGATGGCATCGATGCTGCCCTGATCCGAACTGACGGCGAAGCGCCTCCCCGGCTTCTGGCCTTTCGGAGTCATCCGTACCCGGCGGATGTACGTCAGAGGGTGTTGGTTTTACAACAGCCTGGTTCCGAGGAGATCGATCGTTTGGGGGTGCTGGATCGGGATCTGGGCGATCTGTTTGCCCGGGCCGCTCTGGAGGTGTGCGGTGTTGCGGGTGTGTCGCCTGACCAGGTCACGGTCATTGGCAGTCATGGCCAGACGGTGCGGCACCGTCCGCCGCACTTTTCGTTGCAGATTGGCAACCCTTTTCGCATCAGCGTGACGACCGGCATCACCACGGTTGCCGATTTTCGACCGGCGGATATCGCCTGGGGTGGTGAAGGGGCACCTTTGGCCCCTCTGTTTCATCAATGTCTGTTCAGTCGGCCAGGTCGGCGCGTGGCGGTGGTCAATCTGGGCGGAATCGCCAACGTGACCGCCCTGTACGAGCATCCTGACCAGCCCCTGCTTTCCGGCGACACCGGGCCGGCCAACACACTTTTGGATCTGCTTGCTGCACGGGTCTCCGACGGGCGGGAGGTTTGTGACCGGGATGGTCGTTATGCCGCCAGCGGCAAAGTCGACCCTCGTGCCCTGGCCTGGCTCATGGATCACCCGTATTTGCGGCGCTCCTTTCCGAAATCGACGGGACGGGAGTTGTTTGGGCCGACCTTTCTGGATCGGTTTCTGGAGCAGTTCCCGGAGATCGCCGTGCCGGATCAGTTTGCCACGTTGACGCGGTTCACTGCTGCCAGCGTGGCGGAGGCTGCCCGGAGCATGCTCCCTCCATCGCCTCACGACATGGTGTTGTGCGGGGGGGGTGCTCGCAACCCGGAGCTGGTGCGCCATCTGGCCGACTTGCTGCCGGAGACCACCCTCCAGGAGAGCCGTGCCCTGGGCGTGGACCCGGACGCCCTGGAGGCGCAGGCCTTCGCCTGGTTTGCCGTGCGCACCCTGAGGGGATTGCCCTCCTCTGTGCCGGGGGCCACCGGCGCTGCACGGGGGGCCGTTCTGGGGGCGATCCACCCGGGCAGCAGGGGCACGGCAACCCTGTCCGTCAGCCTGTGACCTCGTGGCCGGTCACTGCACTTTTTTCAGGGACTGCTCAATCTTTTCCGACATGGAAGAGATTTCGCTGATGACTCGGTCGATATCCCCTGCCAACTCTCTGGCGACGCGGGCGGTACTTTTGACTTCGCCGGCCACCACCGCGAACCCCTTGCCAAACTCTCCGGCCCGGGAGGCCTGAATGCCGGCATTGATGGCCAAAACTTCCAGTTCGTTGGAAATTTTCTCGATGCCATGCAATGTTTTGGAGACATCGCGGGTATTGCGGTCGATCTCGCGGCGGACGCCGGAGAGATCGCGAAACACCTGCTGGTTGGTGGTACCTCGTTGATCTTCCAGGACCTCAAAGAACAAAAGCGTGGCGGCACCACTGATGACCTCGCCATGCTGCTTGTTGGCGGTCACCAGGGCCAAGGTCTCCTCGTCGCCGCTGGCATCGATGATAAAATCGACCGGAATGTTCTTTACAGCGGACTCAATGTTGGTCAGAGTCTTGACTCCCAAGGCCTTGGACTTGGCCATGCCGGGCGAGCTGGTATTGGGATCCACCATGTAGAGGATTTCGACGCGATGGCTTCCGGAAAACATGTGCAGCAACCGGGCGGCGTTGTCATTGCCGCCGATGAGGCCGATGGTCTTTCTTTGTTCGTTGTCTTCCATCCTTGAGACCCCCAGGTTATAGGTAGCTCCAGATCATGGTCACGAAGAAGATGCCCCGAAAAGGAGCGTCACACGGAGTTTGGATTATTATCACATTGCAGGGTTCATGTTAACCTTTTATGAGAGGGAGGCTCGACGTGCCGGGGGTCTCCCTGCCAGGCTGTTCAGCAAAATCCATACCACTCAACCTGTCGCCAGGGTAGACTCGGCACGTTGCTCCTGGGGTCCGATGTTGTCGGGAGGTCATTGTGTTTGATCTTGCACCTTTTGAAAATTTGCCGCCCCTCTCGCGGGAGGATGCCGCCGCATTGGCGGGAATCACCCCCGAGGTTCTGGATCGTATCCTGGAAAACAGCGGTACCGTTGGCGAGGGGGGAGAGGGAAAGCCTCTCTCCATTCTGCACCTGTTACGTGCCGGCTTTGCCCTGTTGGGTCGCAAGGAGGCCCAGGCTGCCATGCTGGGGTTGCAACTGGGCCGTGCCCTGGAACGGGAGAAAAGTTTGGTCACCACCCTGCAATCGCGGATACTCGACGAACCCCTGACCATGCCGACCCTCGTCTCGGAAAACTGTCTTGACGAGGAGGAGCCAAGGAGAAAGAAAAAAAAGAAGAAAAAAGAGCGTTGAACGGGAGAGATGTCCATGTTGGCCACAGTCAATCCAGCTTCGCACCATGTCGTGGGTGAGCCCCAGCATCCAGCCTCTTTTCACGCAGCAACGCAGGGCATCATTCCTGGTTTGACCTCAGTTCTGGTGCCGGTGTTCAACAATCTGCAATGTGTCACCCTGCTTTACCGTTCCCTTGCCGCCCAGACAACAGACCATCCCATCGAGCTGATTTTTATTGATAATCACTCTACAGAGCCGGGTATGGATGCCTTTTATGACTCGATTCGCTCGGATCCTCGGGTGACGATCCTGCGCAATGCCGGCAATCTTGGTTTTGGCAAGGCCAACAATCGTGGTTTGCAGCAGAGCCGCGGGGAGTTTATTGCTCTGATCAACTCGGACATGTTTTTTTTCCAACCCTGGCTGGCGCCCATTCTGGACCATTTTGCGGCAGACGCTCAATGCGCTGCTGTACAGGGGTTGATTCTTCTCCCGGCAGAGAACACGCCTCTGTCGGCCTGGAAAACGCAAACCTGCGGTGCCCGTTTTGATGCGCTCGGTTTGCCACAGTACCATTTGGCTGGCTTGCAGGCGGATGCCCCGGAGGTGCAGGCGTTGACGTTCCTGGAGGCCTTCATGGGGACCGGGGTGGTGTTGCGGCGCACGGTACTGGAGGAGGTCGGTTTTTTTGATGATGAGTATGATATTGTCTTCATGGAGGACACGGACCTGTCTTTGCGCATCAGCGCCGCAGGGTATCGCATCCGCTTTGCGCCCCAGGCGAGGCTTGTACATTTGCACAGTGCCTCCATGCCCTATTTGACGCAGGAGGAGTATGACCGCTCCCGCCGTACCAACCTGGCGATTTATCGGCGCAAGTGGCCGTTGGAAAAAATCCAGGCGATTCTTGCGGCCCAGGGGCTGCGTGGTGATCCAAAAACTTGATCTGCTTAGAAAAAAATTATTGAAAGACTGGGATGGAGGTCCAGGAGGAAGGGCTGTGCCCTTCCTCCTGGT
>JADGCJ010000093.1 GCA_015229045.1 Magnetococcales bacterium | reverse complement strand
GACCCGCCAGGGAGCCAGCCCCCTGGACCCCGTTTTGACAGGTCCCCGAATCACTGTTCATGGTCCCCGAAAATCTCAAATGCGATTGCCCTGTTGTCAACCAGGGCACGGCTACTTGGTAGCGGTCGGCTTTGTCGGCGCGGCGAGCGAAAAACGCAACACCACGCGCCGCAACACTTCCGGTTGATCGGCCTTGACGCTCATGGCTTCGACACGAAACAGGCCGTGACCATCGCTTCCCAGCAGACTGAAAAGCTGCGGATGGAGCCTGACCATGGTCGCGAAGGCCGTCGAGGCGCGACCAAAGGCCAGGGTCATGTTGGTAATTCGGCGGGCTTGATCCCCTTCGTGATTGGAGGTGCCGACGATGAAGATACCCCTGAGTTTGACCGGGCTTACCGTACCCGAACAGGGCACCGGTGCAGCACTCTCCGGGACGAAGCACGGCACCACATCGGCGAGGATGTCCAATGCGGTCTTGATTTTGTCCTGCTTGTGAGAGTCCAGTTTGGCCGATCCCAGGGAAAACTGAAAAAGTTCCGGCAGAAACAGGGTGCCAGTCTCTCGGTCAGATTCAAAAACCATGTTTTTGGCGTGGAAAAGTGTTTCCAAACGATCCAGAAGGTCGCTACGGGCTGCCTTTACCGGGTTGTCATGGGGTGCCGTCGCCTTGGTCGACTCCTCTTCCGGGGTGGGGGGCGGGATCTGGAGCATGTTCGACCTGGTAGGGTCACCCTTCAGGGGGAGGGACGGGGCTATTGTTTCGTCAGGGGTGGTGCGTTTTGGCAGGGCGCCTGGCGGGGGCGGAGCGCCAAGAGGATCGCCTGCACCTTTGGTGACGTGGCCGGTGGTTGTGGGGGCATATCCTGTCTTGGTCTTTGGTGCAGAGGAACTTCCCTGGGCAGGTGTTTCCTGGCCAATCGTTGCTGGTACCAGCCTGGTCGAGGGGGTGGATGGCCGACTGCCCCAAACCACCACGTTGCCGATTAGCAGCAACAAAACGGCCGTGACCATCAATCCCACCACCAGCTCAATGACAACCGAAAAGTGATTCGGCTCGAATCCCTTCATGGTTGATCTCCTTGGGTCTGTGATCTGTCGTTTTCATCCTCGATGGCCTCCAGGTAGGTGGCCAGGAGTTCGGGGAACTTCTCCGTGAAGAAAAAGACCGCATCCTGGGTCTGTTCCATGCCGGTGATGCTCTCCCGGATGGCGGCGGCCAGCTGGATGAAGGGTTCATCGAGGGTGGCCAGTTCGGACAGAATATCGGCTGCGTTCTCCTGCACCTCTTCGATGCGGTTGGTCAGATGGAGCATCTTCTCCATGAGCTCCTGATTGGCCAACGCAACCTCGTCGCCGACGGTGCCACGCACCTCTTCCAGTGCAACCCGGATCGGTTCCAGGCGCTCATCGACAACACCACGCATGCGCTCGAACAACGCCTCCAGCGCCGTCTGAAACGCCGCCTTGCGCTCCTGCTCGCCGACCTGATGGGAGGCTTCGACCTGACGCGCCAACTGGCCCATCTGTGCCAACAACTCCTGCTGCGCCGTGGTCGTATTGTGCGTCAACGCCTCCCGCAACCAGGTCAGGGTCTCCCCGGCCGGTTTCAGGCCCTGTGCAAACAGCCCCTCCAGGTGCGTGGTCATGCCGCTCAACAGCTCCCGGAATGCTGCCTGCTGCTGCCCCTGGCCCCTCTCCAGATGCTCCTGAAACAACGTCATCAGGGTCAGCAGGGCCTCCTCGGTCGCCTGGGAAACACCCCCGCGCACCCGCTCCGCCAGCTCGCTCACCGCCGCCTGGGTCAAGGCAACCGGACGACGCCCAATCTCCTGCAAAGTCTCTTGCAAAACATCGGTTTGTTGGCGCAAATCCGCCGTCAGGGTCGCACTCACCTGGACGCCCAGCTCCCGGGCCAGGCCCTGCACAAGATCGCTGATCTTTTGACCTCCATCCGCCCAGAACGCCGCCGGCTGGTCACGCAGTCGCTCCTCCAGACGTGCCAACCCCTCCCGCACCGCCTGGCCAATGCCGTCAACCTTGCCGCCCTCCGCCTGCATCTGCCAAAGCAGCGCCTCCTGGAGCTGATGCAGTCCCTCCTGCACCTGCTGATCGCTCCGGTCACGCTCCTGGCTCGACGCCACCTGCTCCTGGAAGCGCGTCAGCAGCGACAGCAAACCCTCCTCCGCTACATGCAGGCTGCCGGTCATCTTCCGACCGTGGTCGTTCAAAAATTGATCAATATTTTCCTGCAGTTGCCTCTCAAAACGCGCCAGACTCTCCCCAACGAGCTGCTCCATTGGGGCGCCGCCCCAAACCCCGCCAGGGCTTTGCCCTGGGCCTGTCCGGTCGCCAGTCCCCTGGACCCCGTCTTTGTTTGTTGGGGCGCCGCCCCAAACCCCGCCAGGGCTCTGCCCTGGACCCGCCAGGGAGCCAGCCCCCTGGACCCCATTGTCGCCAGCCCCCTGGCCCCCATCGTCGCCAGTCTCCCGGACCCCGTTTTCGACAAGCCCCCGCTCCAGACGTTCGAGACCGGCCTGCAGGTCGGCTGCACTCTGTTCGCGCAGATGCAACTCCTCCCTGATCCCCTCCAAAAGCGTCTTGACTGCGGCCATGCCATCGACAATGGCCTGCTCGTGCCCCTGCGGTGGAGCGCTCTGTGCATCGAGGCTGCCGACGCTGGTCAGCAAATCGATACCCTCTTCGAGCTTGTGGCTGGCCGCCTCCATGCGCTGCATGAACCGCTCCAACTGCTCCCGCTCCACGCCCTGATCAGGAATCGCCGCCAGCCACTCGCCAAGCACCCCGCGCAGGAGAGCCTCGTGGCGTTCGGCCATGCGGGCGCTCTCCTCCTGCACCCAGGCGATGACCGGCTCCAGCGATACACCATTCCCCTCGCCGCCACTCCCGCCGCTCCCCTCGCTCCCGCCACTCCCCCCGCCCCGGGCCGACAGCACGACCAGCACCCGCTCCAGCTTCTCCGCCAGAACGCTCAAATGCCGGGCATCGTCCGGAACAAGGCTTGCCATGCGCTGGCGCACCTCGTGCAACAGCTGTTGCGCACTCTCGCCCTGGCGCTTGACCAGCCTCTCCCCCTCGTCGTGCAGAGTCGAGGTCACCGTCTCCAGAATGTTTTTCTGCACCTTCTGCTCATGAACGGCCTGCCTGCTCTCCAGTTCAGCCAGGGTGGCACTGAAACGGGTCAGCGTCGGCACAATCTTCTCCTGTTGCCGATCCAGGCCCTGATGAATATCTTTCGCCAACTCCTGCACCAGGGTGCGCATCTGGCGCCACTGTTCGCGCAGTTCAGCCTGCTGCTGCGTCGAGCCGGAGTGCAGAATCTGCCGTATCTGTTCGAGAGCGGAACGTACTCCCTCCAGCACCTGCGCCAGACGCTCCGCCTGGCTCTGGTTCGCCTGGGCCAGCGTGGCCAGCGTCGTGTTCAAGTCGCCACGCCACCGCTCCCCCTGCTCCTGGCGTTTGGCCAGGCGTTCCATCTGTTCCTGAAACGCCGCACCAACCTGGATCCCGACCCCCTGAACAGCCGCCGTCAGCGTCTGATCAAGCTCGCGGGTCGTGACCTTCTGCATCTCGCCAAAACGCTGGCCCAGTCGCTCCAGACCCTCGTTGCGACGGCTGTTGCTCTTGTCCAGAAGTTCCAACAGGCTCTCCCAACGCGCCCCGTTCCTCTCCAGCTCCTGCGCCATCGGGGCGAAAATCTCTTCCATTTTTCGCACCCACAGCCCCTCCGCTTCGACGCCCTTGTGGGAGGAAATATTCTGTTCCTTCAAAAGATCCCGCAGGGCATCGACCAGCCGTTCCGTCCAATCGGCAGGCAGGCCCACCCCGGCAGTCTGGCCCGTGCTGCGCAGGTGGTCGACCAGCAGGGTGGCGTCGGCCATGTAGTGAATGCGGCTCTCCACCCCCTGGGCAAACTGGCGGATGCGCGCCTCGAGTCCGGCCAAATGGCGCCGACTCTCCAGGCCAACCCAGATGCCAACAAAAACGCCCATCGCCGTCGGCAGCAACTGCAAAGGCAGGTAACGCCATGCATCCTGGACAATGGCCTGCACGGCAGCGCCATCGTCGGGCGTCGCACCACGCAAATACACCAGCAGGGTGGTCAACAGCATCACCAGAGAGGCCATGCCGCCCGTGCCCAGCAAAAAATAGGGCACGGCGCGGATGCGGCGCATCGGCAGCGCCATGGGGAGCAAAAGATCCGGGTCGAAAAAGGCCGTCGCCCGGACCAGCGAACGCACCCCGCCCCCTCCGGCCGGCATGACGATCGTGCCGCGAAACGCACTCCAGGTGAGCTGAAGAAAGGCGATGCCGCCCCATTTGGCGTTCAGGGGACGAAATGCCTCGGCAAACGCCTCGACATCCTCGGGACTCGACTCCAGCCAGTGCAGGGCCTGATCCAGTTGCTGGCGCACACCATGCAAACGAAAATAGATCAGATTGCCCCACTCCAGAATGCCCAGCAACAAGACAAAAAAGGCCAAAAACCAGGCCGTGGCGGGGGCAACAATCAGGGTGACAAGCTGTTCCGACATGGCACTCTCCCGTCAGCGGGCAGGCATCTGGACGACGATGTCATGGCACTTGATGCAACGACCCGCCGCCGGATGGTGACGCGTGGAATCAGGCAGAATGGGGGGACCGATCTTGTAAATCGACGACACCCGCTCCAAAACCTTTCCCACCGGGGTGATGGGTTGACTCCCGGGCGGATCGCCGCCCCGGATCAGGTGACACCTGGTACATGGCCCCCAATAAGTATGCGGAATCTTTGCATTATGCGCTATGATCGGCAACCGTCTCACCACCATCTTCACGGATCGGGCGGGCTGTACCTGCATCGTATCGATCACCACATCCGGCATGGTCGGTTCGGTCGGGGTGGGCATGGAACCAAAAATCTCCCCGCGAATGAAACGGGGTAGCCGGGTTTGCGTCCACTCCGCAAGGGTTCCTTTGTATTTTTCGTACAACAGCGCCCCCGCACCGAGAATGACCAGGACCATCAACATGCTCGACAAGGGTTTGGCCCGGTTCGGTCGCCGACTCTTCATCCCGGTCTACCGCAATTGGTTCGACCACAAGGCGAACCCTTCATCGTTGCGCAGCTGGCACCAGCGCCCGTTGACCAGCAACTGCTTGGCATAAATGACCGGGTCCGGCTCGAGACGGGTGCGATCAAAGCGAAACCCCTTGCCGGATACGTGCTGATCGTGGACCAGATCGCACCCCATGTAATTCAAAAACCATTGCGGACCGACGCTGACATGACTCTCCCGCCCACCCCCCTCGTGAATCCAGATGTGAACCTGCCGATCCTGCTGCGGCAACTCGGTCATCTGTTGAATGACACCATCGAAACGCACCATGGGGGCCTGCTCGAACGGCATGAGACCGGGTTGGGCGACCGTCGCCCCCTCGGCCAGGGTCGGGGTCGGCGGACCCCCGGGCACACTGGTCTGGGCCGCCACAGGAATCGCCTGCCCCATACCAGGAAAAAGAGACGCTCCCCCGCCAGGCGGCAATGCACCAACAAAACCAGGCTGCGGCACCAGCAGATTGACACCCTCAGCCCCACCACCCGACTGGGAAGAGCTCTTGCGCACATCCCAAGGCACCACCGCCAAAACAACGACGACCAACAAAAATATCGCCCCAACCAGACCAATCCACTCTTCGGTTTTCATGGGCCGGTCCTGGCAGGGAGCAACCGTGGGGAGGTCGCATCATTTTCAAGCGATTTTCGGATTTGACCGTTATTTCGGCTGTTTGAAGGCTGTCTTGTTGGGGTTTTGCCCCAATCTCCACCAGGAGTCTGTCCTGGACCTGTCCGATTGCCAGCCTCCCGGACCCTGTTTTCGACAGGCCCTTGCCCAAATTTTCGTGCCATAAAATTTGTCAACACCAAAAGCACTCCGGAAAAACAAACCAAAGGGGCAAGAGAGTTCGCCAGGGGGTACGCCCCGGCAAGATACCCCACCGTGCATTGGTAGCCGAAACACCATGCGTTCCGCAAGTAAAAGAACGCCTGTTTCGTGATCAAAAAAATTGTGGCATAAAAAATTCTATTGTGGTTTTTGCTCCGGATTCAAGGAGGGCAACACCGTGGATGGTGGTGTGGAGGCCCCGGCATCAGGCAGGTGCAGCAAAGGGTGTATAGCCTGCCAAAAATTTGTTCCATTCCAGGGAGTGTCTGGGGCGTAGAGAGTTTGCTCCAAGCGGCCGATGATGGCCGGGGCGGCGAACGGGTCCAACCGAGCCTGCAAGGCGCCCAGGGTACGGGGTGGATTATCCGGCCAAGCCTGGGCTGCCCAGGTGAGCAAGGCCTCGGCGATGCGGCGCGGATCGTTGGTTGCACAGGCCTTCTCCACGGGTGCCACATCGGGTCGCGGTTTTCTGGTAGAGTGAGGCAGGGGGGATGAGGCGGCTCCCGCCGATTGCATCAGGCGGGAGCGTTGCCTCCACCACACGCCCAGGGTCGCCAGCCAGACCAGCAGCATGCCTCCCGCCACCCAGGGCCAATAACCAGCCGATGCACCATGGAAGGCCGCGCCATCACCGCCGGAATATTTTGCATGCCCGACCGTCGTGGCAGACTCTCCAGCGGCAGAGGGGGGTGGTGTTGGCGAGGGGATCGAAACCGGGGCGTTTTGCTCGGCAGGTGTACCTGTCGCTCCCGAGACAGAGGGTGCCTGTGCGAGCGGTGACGCCACACCCGACGTTGCCGGAGAGGTCGAACCGGCGGTCGGCAAAACCGTGAGGGTCCGAGGGGGTAATTGGGCCACCTTGGCGCGATTTTCGGTCACATCCCACCAGGGAATGTCGATGGCGGGCAGGGTATAGCTCCCTGGCCGGGAGGGAACCATGGCCCATTTTTCCACGCGCTCCCCGAGAATCCACTTTCCCTTGGGTTGCGATTGGATCACGGGTTGATCAGGATAGATGCTGAGGCCATCCAGACGCGGTTTGGGTATCTCCGGCAGCTGTGTCGCGGCCAGACCTTTGGCATGCAGACCCACCGTGCGCGTCAGAGGATCCCCCACCCGCACCTCGATCGGATCGGACAGGCCGCTGTCAGACAGGGTGACTTGCGCCGCTGGCAACCACCAGGGGCCGTTGAATTCCGCCGGGCGTGGCCGTACCTCCAGCGGAAGCGGATCGCTGCGCAACTTGACCGGGCGGGTCTGTTCCAGCAGACCGGCAAAGGGGTCGCGCCCAAAGAAATTCTGAAAAAACGGGTCGTTGGCAAAGGGGCTGATGCCACCCGGATCCCGTGTCCGGGGCCGGGGCCGGGAGAGGCGCACCTGTCCCTGAAAGACCAGTCCAGGCAAGATGACCGGACCGCTCTTCTGGGGAAAAATTGCGTAGGAACGCTCCAAAACCTCGTAGGTACGGCCCCTGATTTCGGTGCTGAAGGAGCGATCCTCCCCCATGCGCTCCACCACGGCATCCTCGATGACCGGATCGGCGATCTCGCCCTGCGTAAACGTCACGGCGCGATAAAAACGCACCTTCAACACCACCTGTCCCTGGACATAAGGGGTTTTGCTGTCCACTTCCGTTTCCAGAAAATAGGCCCCGGCCTCGGCGGGGGTTCCGTTCCCGGCCCGGTTGTTTCCGGCTTGGGAGGTCGCCGGAACCACCTCGATGGCAATCGGCGCGGTCTTCATGCCGGCCACCTCCAGGCTGGGGATGACCCCTTTGCCTGGTCGCAGGGGCAACAGGGTGATGGTCAGGCCGACCGTCGACTCCATATGCCCGTTGATGATGTGCATGGTACTCTCGGAGCTGGTACCCAGCACCTGAAAATCCTTCTCCAGGGGGGTCAAATCCGGTTGCGGCACCCTGCCCTGACTGCCGGAGAGCGACAGGGTGAGACGCAGAGACTCCCCTTCGGGAACGACCGACTGATCGACCCGGGCGATGACACCAGCCCCGACAACGACTCCCGGTTGCATGCCAACCAGGAGCGCCAGGAGCAGAGAGAGTAGAAACGACCGTACTGTCACCATGGCTCCGTCACCTCAGTCGGGCGGCCACGCCGCCGTTGTTCCAGAAGAAATTTGCGTCGCAACAACCCCCCGGGGTCGTCGGGAATCCGCTGCAACCACTGCTCCAGGGCTTGCCGGTTCTCCGCATCGAGGGGTGTACGGTCCGCCAACTCTTTCCTGGGGAGATCTTTTTTGTCAGGTGTATTTTTTTGGTTGCTGTCGGTGGTTGTTGCGTGCTGATCCTTTTCCTTTTCCTTTTCCTTTTCCTTTTCCTTTTCCTTTTCCTTCTCTCTCTTCCCCTCTTGGGTGTCCGGCTGTTGGTTCTCGTTGGAAGCTGACCCGCTTGAGAGTGGCTTCTCCCCGGACTTTTCGTCTGCCTGATTTTTCTCCTTCTCGCCGTTTTTCTCTTTATTCTCCTTGTTTTCGGCAGAGGATGAACCTTGTTGGGGCTGATCGGCGCTCTTGGGCGACTGTTGAGGGGAGGGTTGTTCTTTCTCTTTTTCTTTCTTCAACAATTGTTCGACCAGGTGCCGGTTGGCCTTGGCATCCTGCATGGCGGGATCGAGTTGCAGGGCCTGATCGTAGGCTTGAATGGCCTCCTGGAGGTGCCCCTGGCGGGCCAAAAGATTGCCTCGGTTGTAATGGCCATCGGCGCTGCCCCAGTGGGCGAACGACTCGGCGGCCTGCTCCTGCCGACCAGCCTGATGTTGCGCCATGCCACGCCAGCCGGGATCCTGAAACAGCTCGGCGGCTCGCGCCGGATTGCCGGCTTGCAGTGCCCGTTCGGCCTGTTGGTCAGGGCGCAGCCACCAGTCGTCCCAGGTCATGGCCAGGACCGGACGCGGCAACGTCAACAGCAGCGCCAATCCCATCCCCGGCAGCCAGCCGCGACGAAAGGCCAGCGCTGCCAGGGGCAGAATCAGGAGCAACAGCCAGGGAGCCTGTTCGTCCCACACGTCGGTGGTGGCGCGCGACGACCGGGCCGGTCCCAGCGTACCCCCATGTGCCAAACCGGCCAGGAGGAGGTCGAGATCGTGATCATCCGGGGTCAACGCGGTGTAGATGCCGCCTCCTACCCGGGCCAGCGCCGCCAGGGAGTCACCGGAGAAGGTGGCCAGAAGAGGCCGTCCTTTCCGATCGAGAATAAATCCTCCGCCCGGATCGGGAATGGGACCGCCCGCAGCGCTTCCCACGCCAAGAACGGAGAGTCGATACCCCTTGGCGGCCAGACGATGGGCGGCTTCCAGGGTGCTGGAGGGGGCGGCATCGCCATCGGTGACCAGGAGTATGGCGCCTTGATTGACGACCGTCTGTTCCAGCACCTTGAGGGCCATCTCCAGTCCCCGATGCGGCAGACTCCCCTGAACCGGCATCAGTCCCGGTTCCAGGGAGCCGAGCAGGGCAAGGATGGTATGGACATCATCGGTCAGTGGCGCGGTGATGAAGGCATCGCCGGCAAAGACCACCAGTCCGCTCTGTCCTGGCCCCACCCTTTGCAGGAGATCCTGGACTTTTTGTTTGGCCCGCTCCAGGCGCGAAGGCAACACATCCGCCACGAGCATGGAACGGGAGAGATCGAGGACCACCACCAGGGCCTCCTGGGGGCGAAACAGCGGCGTCGGCACCCGCGACCAGGTCGGTCCCGCCAGGACCAGCAGCAACCCCAGCATTCCCGTGCTCAACAGCCAGAACCAGCTGCGTTCCTGGCGTTCGCCGCCTGTTCGCAGCAGATGCGGCAATAAATGGGCATCGCACACCCTGCGCCACTCCTGTCCGCCCTGGGTGGTGTGCCACAGTTGCCACAAGATGGCCAGCAGCGGCACCATGCCCCACAGCCACAGGGGACGCAAAAAATGGAGGCCATTGTCAACCACGACCGCGCCTCCGTCTGAGGATCAGGAGGGCCAACAGCATCGACAGCACCAGGGCCGGTCCCAACAACCAGGGATGCAGCTCGGTGCGCACCATGTATTGTTCGGGTTTGGAGAGGGTGGGTTCGAGCCGGTCAAGCTCCTGATAAATCTCCGCCATGGCCTCGGTATCCGCTGCCCGGAAATAGCGTCCGCCGGTGATGCGGGCCATCTCCTTCAGGCCGGGTTCATCGAGATCCTCTGATGGATTGACCATCTGCGTTCCAAAAAAGGTCTCCACCGCCATGGGCTTGGTCGAGCCGACGCCGATGGGATAGATGCGCACCCCCTCCTGGGCTGCCAACCGGGCCGCCTTGTGCGGATCGACGGTGCCGGCTGTGTTGGCGCCATCGGTCAGCAGGATCAGGGCGCGCCCTTGTTGGGGTCGTTCGCGCAGACGGCGTACCGCCAGACCAATCCCCTCGCCGATGGCCGTCATCTTGCCGGCCAGCCCGATTTCCGCCTCGCGCAGCATGGTGGCCACGGTCTCCAGATCGAAGGTCAACGGTGTTTGCAGATAGGCGTGATCGGCAAACAGGATCAGGCCCAGGCGGTCGCCGGTGCGTCGCCGGATGAATGGCCCCGCCACCGCCTTGATCGCCTGCAAGCGATTGATCTGCTGCCCCTGCCAGGCAAAGTCCTTGATCAACATGCTCTCGGAGAGATCCACCGCCAGCAACAGATCGCGTCCCGTCGAGGGTTGCAGAGCCGGTTTTTCCAGCCATTGGGGCCGCAATGCCCCGGCGACCAGCAACAGCCAGATCACGCCGCCCAGCCCCAGCCCGATCCTGAACGAGGGTGAGCGAGGTGGCGGCGCAGAGCCACTTCCTCGCAGCAATGCCTGAAAAAAGGGCACCAGCAACGCCTGCCCGGCGGAGACTCTTCCCGGCGACAAAAAACGCCACACCAACCAGGGCAGCGGCAGAAACAGGCCCATCCAGGGCCATTGGAGGTGCAGACCGCTCTCCATCGTCTACCTTCCCGCCTGCCGACCGGCTTGCTGGATCCACTCCCTGGCTGCCGCCAGCAGGGGTTCGGGATCCACCGCCACGCCCGGTCGATAAGGAGCCGTGGCCAATACCCGCCCGGCGCCATGCGTGAAAGCCGTGCAGTGGCCGGTCGCGTCCAAAAATTGCAGCCAGGCCTCGCCGGTCAACGAGGCCACCCGCTGTCGCTCAAAGCGTACCAGAGCGCTGCGTTTCAGCACAACAGAGACCCCGGTTGCCAGCGCCGTGGCATCGCCGTCTGTGCGAAAGCGTGTTTCGAGGTTGGCCAGCTCGGCCAGGGCGGCGCGTCGGGGGTCGCGACCCCTCCGGCGGCGCCACCAGGCCCAGCCGCCCAGTCCGGCGGCGAGCAGGAGCAGCGATCCCGACACGATCCACCACCCCGGGGCCGGTGGCCAGAGGGGAATCGGTGCCGGGTCGTGCAAGCCCCGCAGTCCGGCCAGAGGATCGGTGTCGTTCATCGCTGCCCCCGGTGCGAGAGGAGCGGCTGCATCTCCCGGCGCAAAAATCCGGTTATCGGCTGATCGGTCGCCAGCGTCAGCAGAGGCGCTGCGAGCCGTCCGAACAATCTCTCCGCCGCCGCTTGTCGTTCCCGAAAGCGTTGCTGGTGTCGGGCACGCAGGGTTGCCGCGCCGGTCTCCAGCCGCAAGATGCGTTGGCCATCGGTAAAGGAAAAAATGCCCTCCGCCGGTAACGTCACCTCCAGGGGGTCGTGGATCATCACCCCCAGCAGGGTGTTGTGTGGCGCCAGCAGACCGAGCAAACGCTCCGCCGTCGCGTCCAGGGAGGTGAAATCGCTCAAGAGGATCATCAAAGAGCCTGGTCGTGCCACGCGGCGCAAGCGGGCCAGGCCATCCGCCAGCCAGGGGGATGACGGCCCATTGCCGCCGGGGACTGGTTGCCGCGAGGCCAAAGCACGCAGCAGAGGCAACAAGCCGCGCTGCCCCCCTGCCGGGCGACACAAGAGCGGACCCGCCGCTCCCAGTACCACCCCGCCGATGCGATCCCCGGCCAATGCCGCCACCCAGCCCAGCAGACCCGCCAGCCGGACCGCCACCACCGACTTGAACGCCACCTTCGTCCCGAAGGCCATTCCCGGGTTGAGATCGACCACCAGAAAGACGGGTCGTTCCCGCTCCTCCCTGAACACCTTGGAGTGGGGCTTGCCGGTGCGGGCTGTCACCTGCCAATCCATGCTGCGTATGTCATCGCCGGGTTGATAGAGGCGCGTCTCCTCGAACTCCATCCCCCTGCCGCGAAACAACGAGCGAAAGGGGCCCGCCCAGGGATTGGCCGTCCGCACCGATCCCGGCAACGCCAACGCCGCCGCCTGATGCCGCAACCTGACCAGATCCTCCAGACCCATCCTTGCCCCGTCATCCATACCCCATGCTCCACTTGATGCCTCGTCAAACGGCTCCCTGAATAGATAGGGGTGCGGGGGTGGGGTGTCAATGGGGGGTACATCGGAG
>JADGCJ010000092.1 GCA_015229045.1 Magnetococcales bacterium | reverse complement strand
TCGGGGCGAAGCCCTGACAAAAGCTTTCATGTCCAGGCCTTTCTTGAGGGGGTACTGAATAGTTACAAAAAAACTGCACATCTCGAAATGGATTCGGTTTACCAGTACTTCTCCATGTGCAGATTACCCGGCTCCTTGCGACTGCCAGGATCAAAACCACACTCCTGAAAGATGCGTGTGCCATCCTCTACCAGATGGGGATGACCACAGAGAAAAATGTGGGTACGCGCCGGATCGATCGGAAAACCGCTGATCTCTTGCAAACGCTCGCGGGTCAACCACTCGGTCAGGCGCCCCGTGCGGCCCTGCCAGTTGCTCTCGTCGTGGGGCCGTGAAACGACCGGGGTGTAACGAATGGTGGGACACTTCTGGCTGAGCAGCTCAAGATCGGTTCGATAGCCCAGATCCCAGGAGTGACTCGCCCCATGCAGAATGGCCAGAGAGCTGGCCGGACACTGGGTGTTCACGGCCAGCGTGCGTACCATGCTCAGATAGGGAGCCAGACCTGTCCCCGTCGCCACCATGAGAATATGTTGTCCGGCAGGAACCCGATCCAGAGTGAACATGCCCGTGGCTTTGGGACCAACGAAAAGCCGGTCGCCGGTTTTGAGGGCAAAAAGTCGCGGCGTGAGTTGACCTCCAGTGACCAAAGAGATGTAAAATTCCAGATAGTCGGTTTCGTGGCTGCCGGAACTGATGGAGTAGGCGCGCCGAATCAGGCGGTTGGCCTTTTCCGGGGGTACGGGTTCGGCATCGGCTTCCGGCACCCGGGGAGAGGCGTATGTCAACCCCAAAACGGTGAATTGCCCCGGAGTGAAAAGGACCGGCTCGTCTGGTCGAACGCGAAAAACAGTCAGACGCGGCGATATTTCCAGTCGGTGGATCAACGTGGCATTGTTCGATGATGTGGTCATGGTGGCTGTTTTCCTGGTGTGGTTGGCCGGGCTGCGTCTTGTCCCGGAAGCCTTGCCGTGAAGGGGTTGGGGTGTTATAGAATAATTCCATGGCTCACGAACAACAAGTCGGCAAAGGTGAGGTGATTCGCGCCCTGTTGGAACGGGAAGGGCGGGTCATGCTCTGTGTGGATGCCACATGCAAGGGCGTGGAGGTGCCTCGTCGTTTCGCCTCCGATACCGGGTTGCGGCTTGTCCTCAACGCAAAAATGCCACAATCGATCGAGATTGGTCCCAAGGCCGTGGAGTCCGAGTTGCGGTTTGGTGGCATTCCCCATTACTGCATCATCCCCTATGAGGCTTTGTGGGGTGCCTTCAATCCCGATTCGGGTCAGGGCATGTTGTGGTCCGAGGCCATGCCGGAGGCTGTCCGCAGGAGCTATTTCGCCACCCAGGGCGTGGCTGACGACAAGCACGGGTCGGCTCAGATCAACTCCCTGGGGCACGTCAAGCCCATGAAAGAACTCCCAACCAAAAACAGCGAGGAGCGCCACAGGTTCGCGGTCATTGAAGGACGCACCGAGCCGGATTCCGATACCTCTTCCGATGCCAGAAAAAAATCCCCGGCTCGCAATCATTTGCGCCTGGTGAAATAGACGTCCTTGACGTTTTGGTCTTTATCCATCGGTCAGAATGCGACGCAAATCGCGACGAGCCTTTTTGGTGGGCCGTCCCCCGGCAACGGGCTGCATGGAACCCTGCATGCGGCGTTGCTCGGCCTGAATCTCTCGCGTCCGGCAGCTCTCCGGGGTCTCTTCGTAGAGCGCGGCAGCCTCCGGAGCAGAACGGCGCTGGGCCGAGAGTTGACGCACCTCGACGATGAACTCACAAGCTCCCCGGTGAATGGTCAGCACATCCCCCACCTTGATGTCATGACCAGCCTTGGTGCGGGCATTGTTCAGATGTACCCTGCCCCCGGTCACGGCCTCGGCTGCCAGACTCCTGGTCTTGAAAAAACGGGCAGCCCACAGCCATTTGTCGATCCGAAGCCGGGTGGCGGGTGTCTCGCTCATGGTGTGACAGTTTGCGCCACGGCCAGGAGTTGCCGAGCCGGGGTATGATCCGGCTTGAGACGCAGAGCCTCTTGCAGATGATCGATGGCCGCAGAACGTACCCCTGATTTCAACAAGGCATAGGCCAGTTCATAATGGATATTGGGATCAAGGGGTTGAATCTCCAGTGCCCGGCGCAGAACATCCGAGGCCTGGGTATGATCCTTCAGGCGATTGTGCATTTTTCCCAGCTGGAAGAGCGCCGCCACATGGCGCGGCTGCAAACGGACGGCCTGCACGAAAAAAGGCAGGGCCGAAGCGGGGTCGTTTTCCAAAGAGATGCCGAGGTGCATGTTGACTGGAAAAGAGTTGGGGTTCAGGGCCTGGGCACGCCGAAAATAGGGGGTGGCCTCCTGGGGTAGATTCTTGAAAGCAAAGTGGATGCCGGCCTGATCCATGAGTTGATCGGGGTTCGTATGGAGAGGGAAAGCCCGTTCAAAGGCCTGTTTGGCCTCGTCCGTGCGGTTGAGTTGCAGCAGGACCGCACCGACCATCATGTGATTCTTGGGGTCGTCTGGTTTGTCTCGGGTGGCTTTTTGCAGCAGCTCCAACGCCTCCTGGTGGCGTTGCAGGTGGATCAGGGCATCGGCGGCAGTTCTTTGACTGACAGGATCATGAGGGGAAAATTGCAGGGACTGCTGAAATCGCTCCGAGGCCTTTTCCCAATCGCCTTGACTGGCATGAGCCAGACCCAAAATGCGCAAATTGATAAAATTGGGACCGGAAATTTCCAGACTGCGCGTGGCCAAAACCTCGGTGTTGCGCCACTGTTGGGCCTGCAACCAGGTGTTGTAGCCAAGCAACGCGGTGCCAAGAAGCGCCAAACCTGCCAGAACGGGAACGCCAGCGCGACGATGGCGCAAAAGTCGTTGCGCCTCCCAGGTGAGGGCCACCCCCAATCCCAAATGGGGAATGTAGGTGAAACGATCAGCCCGAACCATGGCACTCGCCTGCAGAATGCCGATGACAGGCAGAAGTGTCAGCAGAAACCACAGCCAGCCAAACAGGAGATAAGGCGCTCGATGGCGTTGATGGACGGCATACAGGGTCATGACGATCAAAAATGCCGCAGCCAGAAGCAGGTGGCCTCCCCGCCAGTGAGACAGAGGATGTGGATAGAAAAAATCCAGATCGACAGGCCAGAGAGTCTGCAGCCCGTACACGCCATATGAGATGACGGTATTGGCCAGACGGTCTGTCAATGAAAATTGGCCCAGAGAGGAGACATTGTCCAGATCATGGGCAATCCACAGAGTGGTACCAGCCAGAAGAGTGGCCAGGACAAAAAAGGGGATCTTTTCCAGAAGCAGGCGCCGCCACTCGGCGGGAAAGCGGTGCAGGGGCCAATAGTCCCACAGCAGGAGCATGACGGGCAGCGTCACTGCCATCGGCTTGGCCATGCCGGCAGCCACAAACAAAAACAGGGTCGGCAGGAGGCGCTGCCAATCCCGACGCTGCCGGGCCTCCTGATAGGCGTACAGAGCCAGCAGGATAAAAAAAGCGAACAGGACATCCTTGCGCTCGCTGATCCAGACCACCGACTCCACGCGCAACGGATGCACGGCAAACAGGGCCGCCGTGCAGGCACCAGCCCACAGGTTTCCTGTTGCCCGATACAATAACAGGAGGATCAACAAGGCGTTACAAACGTGAAAAAAAAGATTGACCAGGTGCATCGCCCCGGGATTGACACCAAACAGGGTGACATCCAGCATGAGGGAGAGCCGTGTCAGGGGCAGCCAGCCATGGTGGGTGGAGGAGATGGCCCAACGTACCCCCTCCCAGGTAACCCCTGCACGGACAAAGGGATTGTCGTACACATAGGAGGGGTCATCCATGGTGATGAAATCAAAAGCACGGGCCTGAAAAAAGGGCAGGATCGCTGTCAGGAATACCCAAAAGATGGCCCAATGGAGATGCCGGTCTCCCCGCCTGTCCGGAGAGAATGACGGGTCGGGCGAGGCAAGAGGCAAAACGTCGTGCGTCATGGCATTCAAGGGGGGTGTTCCGATGGTCGTCAGGAATGGAACCGGAAACATTCCGAAGAGAATTGGGAAATCTGTCCGAAAATAGCCAAAAAATCAAATAATTTAAAGAAAAACACTCCGTCCCGATTCTGATTTATCATTGAAATAAACAGGTTTAATGAGGTATCTCAAAGGGGAGGGCTGCCGGTCCCTTGTCGTGAAAATCGCGCAGCGACTCTCATGGCTGAAGGGTGGAGGGAGGCTTTCCCCGCCCATGCAGAGTTGGATCGTGAGCAGCCATCGTGCTGGTGGGTGCGGTGTGTGCTTGCAGGGATGATTGGTGGGCAGGAGCCATCATGAGTGGGTCAGCCAAGAAATTACTTATTGTTTTCCTGATATTGGGCATTGTTGCCGGGGGTCTGCTCCTGGTGGCTTCCAGCATGCTCTCACCCGACCGGGCGAAGAGCCAGATTGCCGATTGGGTGGAGAGGCATACAGGTCGGCTGCTGATGATCCGGGGGGGGGTCGTCTTGACCTTCTATCCCTGGATCGGCTTCAAGATCGCGGATGCCACCCTCGCCAACGATCCTTCATTCGGTTTGGATCCCATCGCGGAGATCGAGGAGATTGGCGTCAAGGTCAAACTGCTGCCTTTGTTACAGCATCGCCTTGAAGTGGACAGGGTCACCATACAGGGGCTTTATCTCAATCTGGCGCGTGATCGGGCAGGACGGGGCAACTGGTCCGGCATCCAGGAGACCCTGGCGGGCCGGGGGAGAGGATCCCCGGCCTCACCAACCCGCTCCCTGTTGGATCAAACCCGGTCCGTGACCGAGGTTGTTTCCGTACCATCGGACGCGACCACCCCCCCGGCGTCGCCTGGCAAGGAGGGGGCGGCCCTTTTGACCGTCGCGGCCCTGACGGTGGATGGCATCGATATCACGGGTGCTGCCCTGCGTTATCAGGATGATGCCACGGACAACAGTCTGGCTTTGGAAGAGTTGACCATCAGGGTGGGTTCCATACGTGCCGGTCAGCCTGTGCGTGGCGATATCGAGACGGAGTGGAGCCTCGCCAGCCCGGAGCTGGCCGGTTCGGCGAGTCTGGCGACGGAGTTGCTCTGGGATGATGCCAAAGGGAGTGTGCAGGCCAGAAATACGCAGATCAAACTCACCGTTACCGGCAATGATCTGCCGATGGTGGAGAACCTGCAAGCCGTTTTGCATACCGAGATCCAGGCCGACTTGCTGCGAAAAACCCTGCGGACCGACAAAACCGAACTCAGGATGGATGCCCAGGAGGGAGGAAAATCCACGGCGGTCCTCAACCTGAAACTATCGGGTGACATGACAATGGATTGGGCGGCAGAGAGCCTGCAGATGGCCGATGTGCGCCTGACACTCCTGGATCATGTGCAGGTTCGGGGAACCCTGGATGGTCGCGACATCATGCACAAGCCGGAGTTCAAGTCGCTCCTGACGGCGGCTGAGTTTGTGCCTCAGGTGGTGCTGCAACGTCTGGGTCACTCTTCCCTGATGTTCCAGGATCCCAAGGTGATGCGCACCGCCTCCCTGGAAACGACACTCCAAGCCGGTCCGGATCACCTGGCCCTGACCGGGATCAAGGGACGTTTGGATGATACCCACTTGACGGGCACGTTGCAGGTTGACCATTTCCAGAATCCGGTCGTTCGTTTCAACCTGCATGTGGACCAGATGGATGCTGATCGCTATCAGCTCACTCACGCTCAGGGGGAGACGGCGGACAAGGGCAGGCCCCCCCAAAAACGAGACGACATGACCGCCGTGCCTGGTGCAGGTGTCCAGGATCAGTCCGACCTCGAATCCGAGGAGGATGATCAGCTCGAAGGGCAGGTTGGCAGGGGCGGCGACGCGCGGGCCGAAGAGTCGGACGCGTATGACTCGGAGCAGCTCCATGCGGCAACCGGTACTGCACAATCGGCTCCACCATCTCTTGTGGCCAAGGGGGATATCCAGGGCAAGGTGCAGGTGGACCAGTTCAAGGTGCAGGGAGTCAAATTGACCGGGACCGACATGACCCTCATCGTTGGGCAGGGAGTGGTCAAGGTCGAACCTTTGCGGACGCAGTTGTATGGTGGCAGCGTGGAGACCCAGACCCAGCTGGATCTGCATGACCAGGAACCCCTTTTGCGTATGGGCAGGCTTGCCCTGAAGGGGATCGATGTGGGTCTTTTGTTGCGCGAGACTGGCCATCCGCAACCCGTCAGCGGGCGGGCCGATGGTCAAATACGACTTGAGGCCCGCCTTGCCCCCGGCGACGCCTGGCGAAAAACCCTGAGTGGCACCCTGCAACTCGTCGTGCATGACGGCGCCTTGGAAGGGATCGACCTGGAGAACCGCATCCTGACCGCCTATGCTGCCTTGAAGCAGCGTCCGGTGGCTTCGCTTCCGGCGGACAGGGGCAAAACCCCCTTCACGGAGCTGACGGCCTCGGCAACGTTGCGCAACGGCGTGGCGGACAATCAGGATTTGCAAGCCGTTTCCAGAGTGCTCAATCTGCAAGGTGCCGGGCAGTTTGATCTGGTCCGGCAGCAGATGGACTACGGCATCAAGGCACGCATCCTTCCCGCTCTGGAGGAGATCGACCCTACCGCCAAGGATTTACAAGGATTTGACATCCCGATCCATTTGACGGGGGGGTTCCGTCAACCGGCCATCCGGGTGGATTTGGCCAGACTGCTGGAGTCGGCCCTGCGTACCAAGGCCATGGACAAAGTGGGCAATAAACTGGGAGAAAAGCTGCAAGACCCGAAGATTCAGGAAAAAATGCACAAACTGGAAAAACAGCTCGGCACACCCCTGAAAAAGCTGTTGCCGTTTTGATTCGATCGTGGCTCCCGTTCAGAGCGATCCATCTTCGACGATGCCAATCTCCTGGGGTTCGGCGTGGCCGTCGCGCAGCAAAAACCCTCCCAGTTCGAGGCAGCCCCGGGTTTCCAGGGAGACGATCAGATAGAGGGCGTCAGGGTAGGCCGTCTGGGCCAGGTCATCGTGCGAGGGCGCGAGGGGTCCGGTGGGGTGACTGTGATAGATGGCCACCACCTCGCGGTCGGCCGTGCGCAGCTCCCGAAAGAGGGTGATTTGTGCCTCGGGATCGGCAAGAAATCGGCGGGGATCCTTGTGCAGGTTGGGCAGAGGGTGCCAGCCTGTGACCAGGCGGCCGTTTCCGGATAGGATACCCACGCACTCCAAGGGGGCTGTGCGTTGGGCGTGTCCCAGGATATGATTGACGACGCTTCTTGGTATGGTCCACATGTTGGCCCCTCCAGCTTCGACGCGAGAGAATTGTTGCCCATGAAGGTCTATTTGCAACGCTTGAATCCGGCCACGGACCTCATCACGTTTTATTCCATCCAGATCCAGCCGGATTTGTGGGGTCGCTGGCATGTGATCCGGGAGTGGGGACGGGCCGGATCTCCCGGCACCCTGCGCAAGACGCCCCACGACGAGCTGCAGGACGCCCTGACCTCCCTGCAGGATCTGCGTGACCGGCTGACCCGTGAGGGGTACAGTGTGGTCATGCAGGAAGGCATCAAAGCCTCCCTGGCCCCTTTCATCAAAACGGAGAAGAGATCCGATGAGCCTGATTCATGAGATTGTGGAAACCGGCCCGTTGCTTGTCAACTGCCAGCTGTTGGGATCGCGTGACGATGGCACGGCTGTTTTGATCGATCCGGGCGGTGATGCCCAAAAACTGCTGGCGCGGTTGAAGGGGTTGGGCCTTCGGCTGACCCACATTGTCAACACCCATGCCCATTTTGACCATATTGGCGGGGTGGCCGGTTTGCAGCAGGCGACGGGTTGCGAGTTTTGGATCCATCCCGAGGAGCGGGAGCTGGTCGAGCAGGCCCCTTCCCATGCCGCATTCTGGGGGATGCCTTTTGGTCCGGTGCCACGGATCGATCGCACCTTCGTCGATGGCGAGATCCTGGCATTTCCTGGCCTGACCCTGGAGGTCATTCACACACCAGGGCACACTCCGGGCGGGGTGTGTCTGCGTTGGTCGGGCGGCATGGCCGTGGGGGACACCCTTTTTGCCGGTTCCATCGGTCGCACCGATCTGCCCGGTGGCAACCACAAGCAACTGATCCGCTCGTTGAAAGAGAGGGTTCTGGCGCTTCCCGACGATCTTGCCTGTTATCCGGGTCATGGCCCCGATACCACCATTGGCCGGGAGCGTCGGCATAATCCGTTTCTCAATGGCTGAGGCCTCCCAGAACGTCTTGCAAAATACGTTTTGCAGGTCTCACTCGGTGATGACCTTGGTCACTGTGCCGCCGCACTGCCTGTAGCAGGTCCGATACTCACCTTCGCAGTGGGAGCTGCTTTTGCTGCTCCAGCAGCTGCTTTTCTCTTTTTCGCATTTACTTTTCTTTTCCTTGTTATCGGCGTTGGCGAGGCAGAGACGCAGGGCCTGTTTCGACTGATGTTCGCACTCTTCCCGCTCGCCATTGGCGCGCAGGATGGCATTGCCCCGGCAGGTTTCGCGTATCGCGGCACATTGTGTCACGCAAGCCCGGCCCCCCTCTGTCGACGGAGGGGTCATGTCGTAGCGGACAGTCTGGCAACCCCCCAGCCATAAAATGGCGGCGGGCAGCATGATCAGGTACCTCATCAGGGTTTTGCACAACACAGTCAAGACTCCTCATCCAGGTGGGGTGCCAGGCGGGCGATGACGGTGGCCAGGGACTGTCCGGTGCGTTCGGCGTGAACTCTGGCCTGATCGTGACCCATCTTGCCAACGCTGAAATAACGAGCGTCAGGATGGGAAAAATAGTAGCCACAAATGGAAGCTGTCGGCAACATGGCAAAGCTCTCGGTCAGTTCGATGCCGGTGTTGGCGGTGACGTTCAGAATGTCGAACAGCTCTTTCTTGGCGGCATGTTCGGGTGAGGCCGGATAGCCGGGGGCGGGCCGGATTCCCTGGTAGGCTTCGCGAATCAGGGCATCGTTGTCGAGATTTTCGTCGGGGGCGTAGCCCCAGAACTCCCGACGCACCCGCTCGTGGAGGTGTTCGGCAAAGGCTTCGGCCAGGCGATCGGCCAGGGCCTTGACCATGATGGCGCCATAATCATCGCGCTCCTCTTCCAGTTGCTTGACAAGCTCCTCCATGCCGATACCGGCGGTGACGGCAAAAAACCCCAGATAATCCGGCAGGTTGGTATCGCGGGGGGCGATCCAGTCGGCGAGGGCGCGGCAGGGCTGGCCGTCGGGGTGCTCGAGTTGCTGGCGCAGGGTATGAACCAGGATCCGTGTGCCGATGCGCTGCTCGTCGGTATAGACGGCCATGGTGTCATCATCGATGCTGTTGGCGGGGAAGATCCCGACCACACCATGGGCGCGCAAGGGTTTGTCGCGCACGAGGCGTTCCAGCCACACCTGGGCATCCTGGAAAAGAGCTGCCGCCTCGGGGTGTTTGTCCAGGATGCCCGGATAGCGGCCTTTCAGCTCCCAGACATGGAAAAAGGGTGTCCAGTCGATGGTGTTGCGCAAAGATTCCAGGGGGTAGTCCTGCAGGACAGTGATGCCGGGCCGGAGGGGCCTGGGAGCAGGTGGTGTCTTGATCCAATCCAGGCGTGGTTTGTTGGCGCGGGCCTCGGCCAGGGGGACCAGGCGAACCTGCACCTGCCGGGCCTGGTGATCATCGCGCAGACGCTTCTGGGAGAGCCGGAGATCGGCCACCAGGGAGAGACGCTGTTCGGGATGGAGAATCTCGGCGATCACCCCGGCGGCACGCGACGCATCCTGGATGTGAAACACCGGGCCGTCATAGCGGGGAGCGATCTTGACGGCGGTGTGGATGCGCGAGGTGGTGGCCCCTCCGATGAGCAGCGGTATGGTCATACCCAGGCGTTGCATGCCGGCAGCGACCTCGATCATGTATTCGAGCGACGGGGTGATGAGTCCGGAGAGGCCGATCATATCCACCTGGTGGGTCTTGGCCGCCTGGAGAATGATCTCCGTCGGCACCATCACCCCCAGATCGATCACCTCATAGTTGTTGCATTGCAAGACCACCTTGACAATGTTTTTGCCAATGTCATGGACATCCCCCTTGACGGTGGCCATGAGAATCCGGGCACGGGGTTTGGAGAGCGTACCAGGCTCCTTGGCGGCTTCGATGTAGGGGATGAGGTACCCCACGGCCTTTTTCATCACTCTGGCGCTTTTGACCACCTGGGGCAGAAACATCTTGCCGGCGCCGAAGAGTTCGCCGACGGCGTTCATGCCGGCCATGAGGGGGCCTTCCACCACGGAGAGTGGATGGGCCGCGGCCTGGCGGGCAGCCTCCGTGTCGGTTTCGATGAACTCGGTGATGCCACTGATCATGGCGTGGCGGATGCGTTCGTCGACCGGGGCGGAGCGCCACGCCTGATCGTTGACGCGGGCGGTGGTTTCGCCCTTGAAGGCATCGGCGATCTCCAGAAGGCGATCCGTGGCATCGGGACGACGGCAAAGGATGACATCCTCGATGCGCTCCCGCAGAGGGGGTGGAATGTCGACATAGACGGCAAGCTGACCGGCGTTGACAATGCCCATGCTCAGACCGGCGCGAATGGCATGAAACAGAAAGACGGCGTGCATCGCCTCGCGCATCGGGTCATTGCCCCGGAAAGAGAAGGAGACATTGCTGATACCCCCGGAGACCAGGGCATGCGGAAACGTGTCGCGCAGCCAGCGCGTGGCTTCGATGAAATCGAGGGCATAGCGGTCATGGGCCGGAATCCCCGTGGCCACGGCAAAGACATTGGGATCGAACAGAATATCTTCGGGGGGGAAACCGGCCTTTTCGGTGAGAAGACGATAGGAGCGGGTGATGATCTCCTTGCGCCGCGAGAGGGAGTCGGCCTGTCCCTGTTCATCGAAGGCCATGACGACGACCGCAGCGCCCAGTCTGCGTGCCAGACCTGCCTGGCGCAGAAAGATCTCGTCCCCCTCCTTGAGACTGATGGAGTTGACCACCCCCTTGCCTTGCAGACATTTCAGGCCCGCCTCCAACACCTCCCAGCTGGAGGAGTCGACCATCACCGGCACCCGGCTGATATCGGGTTCGGCAGCGATCCGATTGAGAAAGGTGACCATTGTCTGGCGAGGATCGAGCATCGGATCATCCATGTTGACATCGATGATCTGGGCGCCGTTCTCCACCTGTTGGGCAGCGACCTGGATGGCCGCCTCCAGATCCTGATCGCGCAGGAGACGGGCAAAACGCCGGGAGCCGGAGACATTGGTTCGTTCACCGACATTGACGAACAGGGAGCGGTCGCCAATGTTCAGGGGTTCGAGTCCGCTCAGTCGGCACTCCCTGGGAACGGCGGGAATGGAACGCGGAGGGATGCCTCGCACGGCGGCAGCCATGGCGCGAATATGCTCCGGTGTGGTGCCACAGCACCCTCCCACGATATTGACCAGTCCGGAGCGGGCGAACTCTCCGAGCTTGTCTGCCATCATGGCGGGGGTTTCGTCGTAGCCGCCGAAGGGGTTGGGCAGACCGGCGTTGGGGTGGACGGAGAGATGCGTATCGGCAATCCGTGCCAACTCCTGGACGAAGGGGCGCAACTGTTCGGCGCCCATGGCGCAGTTGAGGCCGATGGTGACCGGCCTGGCATGCGCCACGGAGTTCCAGAAGGCCGCGACCGTCTGCCCGGAAAGCGTTCGCCCGCTTTTATCGGTGATGGTGAACGAGATCATGATGGGGATCTCTTGCTGGCGCTCCTCGGCCAGCTCCAGGATGGCAAACAGGGCCGCTTTGCAATTCAGGGTATCGAAGACGGTCTCCACCAGGAGCAGATCCGCCCCGCCATCCAGGAGACCCAGGGCGGCCTCCCGGTAGGTGTGGACCAGCGCATCGAAGGTGACATTGCGAAATCCGGGGTCGTTGACCTCGGGCGAGAGGGAGGCGCAACGGTTGGTCGGACCCAGAACACCCGCCACAAAACGCGGCGGAAGGGGCGCGCTGTCGGCCACCTCCCTGGCCAGAGAGGCGGCAGCCCGGTTGAGTTCGTAGACCAGCTCGGCCAGGCCATAATCGGCCAGAGAAACGGCATTGGCGCTGAAGGTGTTGGTTTCGAGGATGTCGGCCCCGGCATCCAGGTAGGCGCGGTGCAGGTCGCGAATGATCTCCGGGCGGGTGAGGACCAGCAGATCGTTGTTGCCCTTGAGCGACACCGGATGTGTGGCAAAGCGGCTGCCACGAAAATCGGTCTCTGCCAGATCCAGCTTCTGGATCATGGTCCCCATCGCCCCGTCCAGGATCAAGATCCGTTCGGTGAGGGATTGCCGGAAATGATCAAAACGCGACGACGGGACAGGCATGATGACTCCTTTCAACACTGCAAAAAACGTAACTGCCCAGGTACCCCCTCAAGAAAGGTCTGGACATGAAAGCCTTTGTCAGGGCTTCGCCCCGAACCCCACCAGGACTCTGTC
>JADGCJ010000091.1 GCA_015229045.1 Magnetococcales bacterium | reverse complement strand
CAGACCCCGCCAAGGGGGCAGGCGGAGCCTCCCCCTTGGATCCCCCAACCCCTTTTAATAACAAAGGACTTTGTTGGGGCTTCGCCCCTTCTGAAAAGGACTCTGTTGGGGCTTTGCCCCTTCTGAAAAGGACTCTGTTGGGGCTTTGCCCCTTCTGATGATGAGAGATTTTGTTGGGGCTTCGCCCTCAACACTTTTTTGGTATTGGTCTGGAAATTGCTCATCCTGCCCGTAAGCCGTCCGCCACCGTGGCGACAGCTGGACCGGGAAAGCAGGCAATGGCAGAAGACGAGGCAACGCCTCACATTCATAGCGATGACGGACCCGTACCCTCCGGCAATCTGCTCCAGACTCTGAAGACGATTCGGAACGGCCTGCGTCTGCGCCCGCAACGCGGATGGGGAGTTGTGTTTGCCCTGGTCTATTGGAGCATGGTCGGTACTGCCGGCATTACGGCCACCATGCCAGTGATCACCCTATTCAAAGGCCCCGGCGAAGCAGAGAGTAGCGCATCACAGACTACGGAGATTCCGGAAGGCGAGGAACGCCCCGTGGGAGAAGAGTCTCCCCAGGTGGCAGAAAAGAAAGAGGCGGTACAGGTCGTCGATCTGGAGTCCCCCGAACATGTCTCCACGACAGCACAGACAACTCCTGCTTCCCCCGAATCGGATGTTTCGGTAGTCGACCTTCGGGATCTCGAAGCCAAAGCCCTCGCCAAGCTCTCTGAACCATCCCCGACATCGTCCGGATCGGAGTCATCCGCACTGGAACCGGCTGCGCGGACAAGCAGTACGCCGGAAGTCTCCACGTCGGCAGCATCCACGATGCCTGCACCCAAGGACTATGAAACGGAAGTTCCGGTAGCGGGAGCCATTGGGGAAACACCCCCCGGGGAGAAAAAGCAGCCGGAATCCAAATCCTGGCAAGGGTATACCCCGAGTCAAAGTGTTGCCGATTCCGTCAAGGATGACGTCAGTGCCGAGTTGACGGCTGCCGGCATGGAGATCGTGGAGTTGGCCGCTATCGAGGCTGAAGAGTCGGCAAGCAAGGCGCTGAGAGAGAAAAATCTGCGCCAATCTCTGGCTCCTGTCACAAAACTCCCGGCCATCCAGGCGGGGAGGCACTTTGTCCTGATCGAATCCTCCACGGATGACACGAAAATCCAGGCAGCCAAAGATCGATTGTCCACCCTTGGTATCACCCCCCTGGTCAGTCGATCGACCTATCTGGAACAGGAATATATCCATCTTGTGGCTGGACCCTTTGCCACCTCGACCGAGTCGATCCAGGCTGCCTATCTGCTGACAGAGCAGACCCGTCAGGAGGTATTTCCCCTCATCGCCCCCAGAACCGGCCATCCCGGGGAACCCATGGATCCAACCAAGGCGTTGCTTCCTCCGGATGATTTCCCGCCCTTTCAGGATGGTCGTTTCATGATCGTCGCCGGCTCCTTTGCCAGCACCTTCAGTCTGGCCCAGGCACAGAACATGTTGAGTGGCAACGGTATTCTCTACACGATGGAAAAAACGGAGATCAGAGGTCAGCTCTATCATCGTCTGCTCGTGGGACCGTATGCCACCCGTGAGCAGGCAGATCTGGCGTCATCTGCCTTGCAGTTGCGCACCCAGATGCGGGCCTGGGTGGTAACCCTGGAGACCCCACGCAAAGCCGTCCGACTATGGCAATCGCCGGAAAGAAAGGCCGCTCTGGCCCATCACCTGGCGACACCCAAACGGTCGACACGTCTGGCCAACGTTGACCCTGCGTCGGCAAGCCGTCGGCAGACAGCGCCCAAACGGCAGGTGCCGCCAACCGATCGGGAGCCCCCCCTGGCCCGGATGGCCCGTTCAGTGCCACCACCACGTCCACCGGACCCGATCCCCGATGCGAGGCCGTCCCTGGCTCGGGCAACCCATCCGTCGACCTCCGCCGCGCCGCCGCCGCCGACACGTCTGCCGGACTTGGCCCTCCCAGCCTTTTTGCGCGGTGTGACCGTGTCGCCGGTCCAAGACAATCCGTCGGCATCGGACAGAGAGAGGGCAACCCACGATGCCAAACGAGGCGAAACTCCTCCTGTCGTTGGACGCAGCGCACAGGAAACAAAAGGAGCCGACCTGGTTGTTGCCAAAAATGTGACGGGGCAGTTTGCCGTCCTGGTGGGTGTGTTCAACCATTCAAACGAGGCCGACCACACATTGAATCGTCTGACGACCCGGGGGGTCAAATACTACTTGAACGAGACCGTTGTCGGTGGGCGCCGTTTTGTCCAGGTTCTGGTAGGACCGTTCAGCAAGCGCGAAGAGGCCAAGGCCGCCGCCGATCGGGTACGCAATCAAACAGGCCTGGCGACTTACTGCATTGGGATTTGATCCAGGCACACACGCACACCGTCAATGACATGACGTATTTCGTGTTCCTGCAGCCCGATCCACAGGGGAAGGGAGACGGTGCGATCGCCGATGGCTTCGGCCACCGGAAAAGTGCCACGTTGCAGGCCGAGGCGTTGCTGGTAGTAGGTCAACAGGTGAATCGCACGATAATTGACGGTGCAGCCGACACCGTGAGCCTGCAGTCGGGCAAGAAAGCCATCCCGGGTTTGGGCCGGAACCAGGATGGTGAACAGATGCCGGGCATGGCGGGAGTCGAGCGGACAGCGATGCAGTTCGACACCCGGCAAGCCTGCCAGGGCTGATTCATAGTTGGCGGCAATTTCGCAGCGCCTCTGCCAGTGACGTGCAATTTTCGGAATCTGCGGCAGCAGCAAGGCGGCCTGAATGTCAAACATGTTGGCCTTTTGTCCCAGGCACACCATGTCCCAGTGCTGATAGCGGCCGTGATAACGATCGGCAGCCCCCTTGTCCATGCCATGGGAACGACAGAGAAGGAGGCGTTCGGCCAGTTCGTCGCGTTCGGTGGCCACCGCCCCTCCTTCGCCGGAGCACAAGTTTTTCGTGGCGTAGAAACTGAAGCAGGCGGCATCGCTCAACTGACCCGGGCGAATTCCATCCCGTTCGCCTTCGACGCAATGGGCGGCATCCTCGACAATCGCCAGCTTGTGCCGGTCGGCGATCACCCGCAACCTGCGCATGTCGCACATCTGTCCATACAGATGGACCGGCAGAATGGCCTTGGTACGCGGGGTGATGGCTGCCTCGATCCGTTCGGCATCCAGATTGCCGGTGGTGGCCTCCACATCGACGAAGACCGGCGTCGCTCCCGCCTCGATGATGGCATTGGCCGTGGCGATGAAGGTCATGGGGGTGGTGATCACCTCATCCCCGGGACCGATGTTCAGAGCGCGCAAGGTCAGCCACAAGGCACTCGTGCAACTGGAGAACCCCACCACCCGGCGCACCCCCAAATAGTGGGCAAAGGCCTCCTCGAAGGCACGCGTCTTGGGACCGGCGGTCAAAAACACCGAATGCAGGGTCTCCACCACCGAGGCGATCTCCTCCTCGCCCAGGGCATGTCGATAAAATTCAACTTTCATGGTTCATATCACCAAAAAATGTTTGCAGGATGGGAGGTGTCACCAGCGGCGCGGAACAAACTCCTTGTCGTTGGCAAGCCACACTTTGTCTCCGGCGTGGAGAATGACGAACATACCTTGATCACGAGCCAGAAGCTCCGCGTCTTCATCGGTCAAAACCCCGGACACGGCACCCATCACCTGACAATCGGCATACACAGGGAACAGCTCCCGGAACCGCTGCAAACAGACCATGTGTTTTTCGACATCCTCGACTCTCAGGGTGCTTTCCACTTCCATCAGGATGACCACGTCGCCGCTCATGGCCATGATGTCGATGCGCACAACGCTGCCATCCTCCTGGAACACCTGCACACGCTGCTGCATACGGTTGAAATGGATGCCGCGTTCGGCAAACAGGGGTTCGCATCCATTGCGGACATGGTCTTCCACAAACATGGTCCATCTGGCTCGCAGCCTGTCCACCTGCCGGACCAGCTCCAGGGCTGCGGGATTGGACCGGGCACCGTGCTCTTGCAGAAAGCGTTCGGTCCTGTTGAGACTGAGCGCCGTTTCCTGCATGGTTCGGCTCTTTTCCCGATCACCTTTCCACACAAAGCGACCGGCTTGCAAAATGATTCTTGCGACCGTATTCAGGATCGGGACACCAAGCATGGAGTTGTCTCGCTCTCTTCGTGAAACAAATGACGTACCCCAGGCAATATAGAACATGATGGCAAAAAGTCAAAACCCCGGCAGATCAATCCTTCAATTCCTTTTTTCAGGTGGAATTCCTCTCCGGACCGGGTTGCAAGCAAAAATGGTCCGGACCAAAATAATTTGTTTCCCTGGCGTGATCGTGCGTGGTACAGTCGGGCGTTTTTGATCGGGGGAAAAGACGGCAACATCGTTAAGTTATTGTTTTCTTGCCTTGAAATGTTACATGAACAGGGCCATCTGTCACACCTCTCCTGTCTCGCCACCCGCGACCAGATTTGATTTCGGCACCATTCTCTCGAGCTGCGCTCCCTCCGGGGTTGAGCAGAGGCGGTTGGGGAGTCATTGTTTTCAGGCTTTGGATCGACGTACACGATCGTAGGGCATATCAGGCGCAAAACAGATAAAATTTTGTTGAAACAAGGAGATTCAAATGAAGATCAGAAATATGCTCATTGCTTCCATCACAGCTCTGGCGTTCTCGGGGAGCGCCCTCGCAGCGGAGCCGGCTGCCGCTCCTGCCGGTGCCACCTCCGAAAAAGTGCAAAGCCACGCCAAAAGCAAGAAGAAGGCAAAAGGCAAAAAGTACAAGAAAGCCAAAAAAGCCGCCAAGAAAAAGCCGGTCGAGTGACCACCTGATCGGGTCGGGTGTTCCTTTCCTGGGTTGATCCCGCTGATGGTCATCGACAGGGGCAGACCGGACACTGGTGGAATCAAGTCGGGGCACCTGTCGTGTGCCCCGATTGCTTTTCTGATCTTCTGGTCGTAAAGGGAGAGTCCACACCATGATTGCGCTGGTCACCGGGGGCGCCGGGTTCATTGGCAGCCATTTGTGTCAGTTGCTGCTGGCCGAAGGACATCAGGTGCACCTGGTGGACGATTTTTCCACGGGTCGTCTGGAAAATCTCCGCTCGTTCGAGAAAGATCCTCACCTGACCATCCATCGGGTCAGCATTCTGGATCGGGAGGGCCTGGATCGGTGCATGGTGGGAGTGGATTGGGTTTTTCATCTGGCCGGGGTGGCGGATATCGTCCCTTCCATCGAACAACCGGAGCGCTATTTCGCCGTCAATGTTCAGGGAACCCTCAATCTTTTGCAGAGTGCCCGGGCGGCCGGTGTGCGCCGGTTGGTCTATACGGCTTCCTCTTCCTCATATGGCATTCCGGACTGCTACCCGACACCGGAGAGCGCCCCCATGCGTGCCCAGTATCCCTACGCCCTGACCAAGCACATGGGTGAAGAGCTTGTCTTGCATTGGGCGCGGACTTACCGTCTGTCAGCGGTATCACTGCGACTGTTCAATGTTTACGGCCCGCGCTCCCGAACCACCGGGGCTTACGGGGCGGTGTTCGGGGTTTTCCTGGCGCAGAAACTCAACAATAAACCCTTGACCGTGGTGGGCGATGGAACCCAGAGTCGGGACTTCACTTTTGTGACCGATGTGGCCCGGGCTTTTCTGGCCGCAGCCTCTTCCGAGATAAGCGGCGAAGCAATGAATGTCGGCAGCGGTGCCCACCAAAGTGTCAACCGGCTCGTGGAACTGCTGGAATGCCGGGAGGTCATCCGCCTTCCCAAGCGTCCCGGAGAGCCCGACATCACTTTTGCCGACACGCGCAAGATCCACGACCTGCTGGGATGGAAAGCTCAGGTGCCCTTCGCCGATGGTGTGGCACAGATGCTTCGGCACTTGGAGGATTGGCGCACGGCGCCGGTCTGGGAACCGGACTCCATAGCCAAGGCGACAGCGGTCTGGTTTCGCTACCTGGAGCAGGACGAAGGGGCGAAGCGATCTTGACATGTGTTCCAAAGCGGACGCGATCGATCATGAATCCAGAATCTTTTGCAGCACCATCGGGTATTGTCGTATCAATCCTGGTCGTGGTCATCGTATTGGCTGTGGCCATGTGGGGTCGACGCCGGAGAGGGAGCGGGATCGCTGACCCGGTCACGACTTCCGCTGCATCCGGTTTGCAACCCTCCTCTCCCGCTCCGGAGCCGCTTGTCGAAAAGATACCCGAGGCATCTGCGCCACCTCTTTCCCAGCCTGGTTTCGTCACGCCCAGTCGCCTCTATCATGAACTTTTGGAAGATGGAGAGTTGCGTCCCGACAAGGATCAACTGGCGGTTCTGCCCATCCTGGATGGGTTGGTGGCAGCTTTGCGACAGCCTGCGGTGCGGGGCAAATGGCGTGGCGTCGAGGTGTGGCGTCTGGAAGATCAGCAGCCCGTGCCCAGAGGACTCTACCTGTTTGGTTCGGTCGGGCGCGGCAAATCCATGCTCATGCAGCTCGTTTTCGATGCCACGGAGGTCACGGCCAAGCGACGGGTGCATTTTCAGCCCTTCATGCGCGAATTACAGGAGCGCATGCACCAAAGCAAGCCTCCCCAGGGGGTCGATTTGCTGCTCTTCATCGCCAGCCAGATTGCCGCCGATGCACGTCTGCTCTGCTTTGATGAGTTTTGCGTCACCAACATTGCCGATGCCATGCTGCTGGGGCGTCTGCTGGAGGCCTTGTTCAAGTGCGGCGTGACGCTTTGCGCCACCAGCAACTGGCCACCGGAGGATCTCTATCAGGAGGGTCTCAATCGTGGTCGATTCATGCCCTTCATCAAAATCCTGACCGATCATGCCCTGGCAGTCAATCTTTCCCAGGGAGCGGATTGGCGTCGCGACAAGAGAGGAGAATCATCCGACGAAGAGGAACAGATCGATACCCCCGAGGCGCTGTATGCCAAACTGACCGGGGTGGCTCCCAAACCGGAGTTGATCTCTCTCCAGGGAATGGAGATCGTCGCCCATGGTGTCGAGAAAAGGGTGTTCTGGTTTGATTTCAACACTCTGTGCAATCAGGCCATCGGTGTGGCCGAGTACATGGATCTGGTGCAACAAACCGGAACGGTCATCATCTCCGGCGTCCCCAAACTGGGTCCGGAAACCGCCGATGCCGCCATGCGCCTGGTCGTACTCATCGATCTTCTCTACGAAAGCCGCACACCCCTGCGTATTTTCAGTGCCGTGCCCCTGGATCATCTCTGCGAGACAGGGCCGGTGGCCTTTGCCTTCCAAAGATCCATTTCGCGCATGTACGAGCTGATGCACCTGGTCTCTTTCTCGTGATACAGGACCGGGTCTTTCAAACGTTGAAAATGACGTATCCCGAAATGGATCGGGTCGATCAAACGGATCAATCGGCAGGGGATCACGCCTGATCGATTGCGCGGGACTTCGCCCCGGCAAAAGTGAAAGGAATATGACAATGTTCAAGAAAATCAACGATCCGGTTTGGGCGTTTGATGCCGAATGGGTTCCTGACCCCCGGGCCGGACGTTTGTTGTACGGTGTGGCAGAGTCGGCCACGGATCGGGAGGTGATGGAAGAGATGTGGCGACAGGGAGGAGCCACACCGGAAGATCCGACTCCCTACCTGAAAACGGTTTTATGCCGCGTAGTCTCCATCGCGATGGTGATTCGCAAGGAGCAACGCGGACAAGTCGGACTCTGGTTGCACTCTCTGCCCCAGGATCCGGCGGGGGCAGGCCGGGAAGAGAGCGAGCGAGGTATCGTCGAGAAATTTTTGCACTCTTTGGGAAAAAACAGACCCATGCTGGTTGGCTACAACTCCCTGGCTGCCGATCTGCGTATTCTGGTGCAACGCGGCATGATCCTGGGGATCCAGGCCAAGGAGTTTTGCCACCGCCCCAACAAACCCTGGGAGGGGGTGGATTATCTCGCCAAGGGGAGCGACTGGAACATTGATTTGAAAGATGTGGTCACCCCGGGCTGGGGACATGGCAGTCCCTCCCTGCACGAAATAGCCACCTTGTGCGGCATCCCGGGCAAAATGGATGTCTCCGGTGAACAGGTACCAGAGTTGTGGCTGACCGGGCAGTTGGAACGGATCGTCGCCTACAATGAATTTGACGCCCTGACAACTTATTTACTGTGGCTGCGTGCCTTGTTTTTTTCCGGTCATCTGGATGCGGCCCGTTATGAGATCGAACAGACCGCCGTGCGTACCCTGCTGGAAAAAGAGGCCGACAAACGACCGCACCTTTCGACTTATTTGCAGGCGTGGGATCGACTGCGTCAAGCTGTTGTTTAGCCGCGTCCACTTCGAGGCACGTCGTTTTTTGTGATCGCAGGGCAATCGCATTTGAACCAAATCTATTGTGCGATACGCCATTTTCAACGTTTGAAAGACTGGGATGGAGGTCCAGGAGGAAGGGCTGCGCCCTTCCTCCTGGTGGAGTCTGGGGCGAAGCCCCAGTGGGGTTTGGGGCGAAGCCCCAACAAAGTCTTTCTTCCCAAATCTTTTTTTATTTCCCAACCGGGGTGCCGAATAGTTACGAAAAACATTGACATGAAAGACTTTATTGGGGCTTCGCCCCAAACCCCACCAGGACTCCGTCCTGGACCTGCCAGGGAGCCAGCCCCCTGGACCCCGTTAACAGGCCGACCCTTGCTCATGACTGAAACACAACACTCACAACAAATGTTCACCGCCATCGACGCAGACCATCTCGCCGGTCATGTAATCGTGTCTCAATAAAAACAGGAGGGTATCCGTGATCTCTTTTGGCGTTCCCGAACGACCCGCCGGAGTGGTGGCGGCAATACGCTGAAACTGTTCCTGAGAGGCATCCGGAGCCGCGAGAATCGGCCCTGGCGCGATGGCATTGACCAGAATCGTTGGTGCCAATTCGAGTGCGGCCATTTGGGTCACGCTCCACAGGGCGCTCTTGGCCGTGGTGTAAGCCAGATGGCCGGAGCGGGGATGCCTGATGCGCTGATCCAGCATATTGATCACCTTGCCGCGCACACCCGCACCATTTTTTCTATGCAAATGAGGCTGTTGGGCAAAGGATTGCGTCAGCAGGAACGGGGCGGTCAGGTTGATGGCCAGATGCCGTTGCCACGAGGTCCACTCCGTGTCGTCAATCCTGCCCGGCTCGAAGATGGCCGCGCTGTTGACCAGAATGTCCACCCGTCCCATGACAGCTGCCGCACGCGGCAACAGGGCAGTGGCTTGTTCCGGATCGGCCAGATCGGCAGCCAGGGTGAATGCCATGCCACCGGCTTGTTGGATTTGTTCGGTGAGGGTCGAGGCTGCGGCCTTCGAGTGACCATAATGCAGTGTGGTTGTCACTCCGGCGTTGGCCAGGGCCAGGGCGCAGGCTGCCCCGAGGCGGCGTCCGGCGCCTGTAATCAGGGCTGTGGTACCAATCAGTTCCATGGTTGCCCCAAATTTTTGGGGCTTCGCCCCCTCGAATTCCCCAAATCAAATAAAATTGACATGCGCAACCCGATCTGCCGTCATCTGATATAAATACCGATTGATGGCATCCATCCGGCAATTGCGCCGACAAGCACTGATGTCGAGATGGTTGCGAACAAACTCGAACCCCTGCCGCCGCCGCTCTCCTTCCCAGATCTCCTGGAAGGTATTGTGGTTGATGTTGCCGTATTCAAAGCGCTTGTCCAGCAAGAAGGCACTGCACCCGGAAACCGTTCCGTCGGCCATGATGTAGGCCCACAGGAAAGGGGTGGCCTGGCACCGATCATAACGATCGGACGCCGTGTACTTGCGCATGGTCTCGGACCGGAAAATGACCTGGAAACACTCGGTATCCAATCCCCGCAACTCCTCTTCCAGGGCCAGGAGTTCCTGATAATCGAGCTGGCTGTAAAGGCGGGTCTGACTGAACAGGTGCTGGGAATAGGGTTTGATGACGAGATAATCAAGCCCGATTTCGTCCCGACACAAACGGGCCAACTGGGCCATCTCCCGAGCATTGTCAGGCAACAAAAGCGACTGAGCGCCCATGACACAACTCAACTTCGCCGATTTTTTGCAAGCCACTGCCGTTTTCAAATGGGTGACGACCTGCTGGAAATCCCTCTCCCTGGTACGATGAATCCGGGCATAGGTCTCCTCCGTGCCGGCGTTGATGGAGACCTTCATCCAGGCCAGGTTTGGCAGGGCGTGTTCCAGAAAGTCGGCGGGAAGAACACTGGCATTGGTGGTCAGGGCCACATCGATCCCCGCCGCACGGGTTGCACGAATGAAGGCGCTGATCTCCTTGTGCAACAGAGGTTCTCCTTCGCCGCCATACATGATGCTCTTGACGCCGAGCCGCCCCATCTCCGGCAGACGCTCCTGCATGATTGCCAGGTCGAGGCGATTGGGGGCATAACCGACATAATCCACCGCACAAAAAGTGCAGCGGTGGTTGCAGGCTCCAATCGGGGAGATTTCCATGTAGATCGGATAGATCTTCTTGGCTCTTTCCCAGGAGTCCCCCACGGCCAGGAGTTCGGCGGTGCGGGCCGGGTGGTAAATCAACTTGTGACTGTCGATGTGGTAGCGGTCGGCCATGATCGTTTCTTGTAACGACTTGTTCCAAAACAGACGCGATTCAAACCAAATCCATTGTGGGATGCGTGGTTTTTGAGTAACTATTCAGCACATGGTAACGAACCGGGGTCCAGGGGGCTGGCGACCGGACAGGTCCAGGACAGAGTCCTGGTGGGGTTCGGGGCGAAGCCCTGACAAAGGCTTTCATGTCCGGGCCTTTCTTGAGGGGGTACCTGGGCAGTTACATGACACATTTCAAAGTGGACGCAATTCAGACACGGTTTAATTTTATTCCTGTTCGATGTGTTGCACAATTTGATCGACCAGGGAGGCAGCCAGTCCGGTATAACGTTCGGGCGTCAGTTGCAGCAGGTCTGTCTTGGCTGGCTGCGGAATCTCCAATCCCCGGATGAAATCGGTCAGGGTCTCCCGGGTGACGGTCCGATTGCGGGTCAACTCCTTGAGTCGTTCGTAGGGTTTGGCAACCCCGTAGCGACGCATGACAGTCTGGATCGGTTCGGCCAGCACCTCCCAGGCCTCCTGCAAATCCCTGGCGATGCGTTGCGGATCGGCCTCCAGCTTACCCATCCCTTTCAGGGTGGAGTCGCAGGCGAGCAGGGTATATCCACAACCAACCCCCATGTTGCGCAGCACTGTGGAGTCGGTCAGATCGCGCTGCAGGCGGGAGAGGGGCAGTTTGGCCGCCAAATGCCCCAAAACCGCATTGGCCATACCCAGGTTGCCCTCGGAATTTTCAAAATCGATGGGATTGACCTTATGGGGCATGGTGGAGGATCCCACCTCGCCGGCTTTGGTCTTCTGCCGAAAATATCCCATGGAGATGTAGGTCCAGACGTCGCGGTCAAAATCGAGCAGGATGGTATTGAAGCGACTCAGGGCCTGGAACAACTCCGCCATGCCGTCGTGGGGTTCGATCTGGGTGGTGAAGGGTTGATAGGCAAGCCCCAACCCCCGGACGAAGCGTTCCGCCAATCCGGGCCAATCCACCTCCGGGTAGGCGACTACGTGGGCATTGAAGTTGCCGACAGCGCCATTGATCTTGCCAAGGATCGGCGTCGTCGCGAACACCACCCGCTGCCGGTGCAGACGCGCCGCCACATTGGCCATCTCCTTGCCCAGGGTGGTGGGGGTGGCGGGCTGTCCGTGTGTGCGGGCCAGCATGGCCAGGTTCTTGTGCTGTTGGGCCAAGTCACACATTTTCCGGATCACGCGATCCATGACCGGCAGCAGGATATTTTGCCGCGCCTCATGGAGCATCAGGCCGTGCGCCAGATTGTTGATATCCTCCGAGGTGCAGGCAAAATGCAAAAACTCGGTCAACGGGGCTGCTGGCGTATCGACCAGGCGCTCCTTGAGAAAATACTCCACCGCTTTGACATCATGATTGGTCACCGCCTCGATCTCTTTGACGCGCCGGGCATCCCGCTCCGAAAAATCACGACCGATGGTTACCCATAGATCGCGGGTCGTGGTGTCAAACGACGGCACTTCGGGGATGTGCGGTTCGGCGGCCAGGGCTTCCAGCCAGCGCAACTCCACCAGAACCCGAAAACGGATCAGGCCAAACTCCGAGAACAGGCCCCGCAGATCGCCGACCTTGCTGCCATAGCGACCGTCCAGGGGCGAAAGAGCCGTCAATGCACTGAGCTCCATTTCCGTTGCTCTCCTTTGCAGATGAACCAAAACTTGAAGTGTCGTTCTCTTTCGGAAGGTCACCTCCGCAGAGCCGACCGACCCCTCCTCTTTTATATCCCTCTCCCTGCATCCAGGACAAAGTGGAAAACAGTTCCCGGGAGGTTTTATTCACGACTTCACCACCTCCATGAGAAAGGTGCCATCCCCCTCAGCCCAAGGCTCACTCGTCTGAAACCCCTCCTCCCGCAAGGTCAGGGGAAGGTTTTGTCGCGGCTCATCACCCCGCAGGCGAATACGCAGGATTTGACCCGGAGCCATGTTCTCCAACTTCAGTTTGACTTTCACAAAGGTCAGGGGACAGGTATCTTGCGTGATGTCAATCGTGGCATCGGCCATGGTCACTCATCTTTCGAGAGGGTTGGTTTATAAGGGGCTAGCGAAAACGGGGTCCAGGGGGCTGGCGACCGGACAGGTCCAGGACAGAGTCCCGGTGGGGTTTGGGGCGAAGCCCCAATAAAAAGCATCCTAAACCGCGTCTATTTTGGGACACGTAGTTTTTTGTGATCGAAAAAATATTGACA
>JADGCJ010000090.1 GCA_015229045.1 Magnetococcales bacterium | reverse complement strand
GGGGTTCGGGGCGAAGCCCTGACAAAGGCTTTCATGTCCAGGCCTTTCTTGAGGGAGTACCAGATCGTTACGTTTCTTTAACTATTAAAAGACCAGAGATGGAGGTGCAAGAGGAAGGGCTGCGCCCTTCCTCTTGGTGGGGTCTGGGGCGAAGCCCCGGCAGAGCCCGAACAAAACCCCGGCAAAGTCTGGAACAAAACCCCAACAAAGCCCGCCATTCTCAGGGCGTTCGAGGCAACACCCCAACAAATTCTTTTTTTATTCCGTCTGTTTTCTTTTGGTTCCGGCTCATTTATCCCAGACGATCCAGTTGATATCCAGGGGAACCGAGGCATTGGTGCCAGCGGGAACCACCCGTGGGGTATAGTGTTCGGCAGGCCGGTCGGCGGAGACTTCACCGATATAGGTGTAGCCATTGACGGCACCCAGGAGCGGGTGATGCCGACGCAGGGTCACTACGGTCGGTGCCTGTTTGGGGTTGTCGGCATAGAGCTGAACCTGAACATGCTCCGCCGCCACATCACCCAGATAGACAGGAACGCTGAAGCGGCGTTGCCCATTATCCAAGGTCTCGACGCTGCGACCACCAAAACGCACCGTGCCACGCCCCCTGTTGAGCGAACGTCGCCAGGCCACCAGATCGCGCCCCTGACGTCCTCCCTGTTTGGAGCGTTTGGCATAGCCTTCGGCCAGAGGAATATAATACTTCTCGGTGTACTCGCGAACCATGCGGTTGGTGGAAAAGAAGGGGGTGAGGCGGGCCATGCTCTCGCGCATACGCTTGACCCAGGCGGCAGGAATCCCCTGCGTGTCACGCTGATAAAAATCGGGAACGATCTCGTTTTCCAACAAGCGGTAAAGCTCTTCCGCTTCGGTGGCGTCGAGGTGTTCGTTGTGTTCCTCGGCATGCTCCATGCCATCACCCAGGGACCAACCCACGGCCGGATCATAGGCCTCGGCCCACCACCCATCCTGGACCGAAAGGTTGAGACCGCCATTGACCAGCACCTTCATGCCGCTGGTACCGCTGGCTTCCCACGGGCGACGCGGATTGTTCAGCCACACGTCAACCCCCTGCACCATGCGTTCGGCCAGGAGCATGTCATAGTCGCTGATGTAGATGGCCCTCTGCCGCACATCCGGCCGACGGCAGAACTGCACCCAGGCCCGTACCATATCCTGGCCAAACCTGTCGGCAGGATGCGCCTTGCCGGCAATGATCAACTGCACGGGTCGCTCGGGATGGTTCAGAATGCGCACCAGGCGATCCGGATCGCGCAACAGCAGGTTGGGCCGTTTGTAGGTGGCAAACCGCCGGGCAAAGCCAATCGTCAGAATGTTGGCATCGAACAGAGGCTCGATTTGCAGACGATCCGGGGAGGTGGAACCGATTTGATGTTGCTCGTCATAGGAGCGGACATAGTTGACCAAGCGGTGGCGATTGTCCATCCGCAGGCGCCAGAGGTCGGCATCGGAGCGCTGACGGATGCGGTCTTCCATGCCCTGGAGTTCGTCGTCCCAGCGATCGCGGCCGCAGGCCTTGTCCCAAAAAGCCAGGGACGGAGGAGACTCCCAAGAGGGGACATGCACACCGTTGGTGACATGTCCGACCGGAACCTCCGCCAGAGGCCAGGCGGGGAACAGATTGACAAACAACCCCTGGCTCACCTGCCCGTGCAGCCGACTCACCCCGTTGATGGCATGACTGCCGCGAATGGCCAGATAAGCCATATTGAACGGGGCATCAGGCCCCTCATCCGGCGCCCGTGCCAGTTCCATCATGGCGTCGAGGGTGATATGCAACCCTTCGCTGGCATATTTACCCAGATAGCGCTCCACCAGGTGACGCGGAAAACGGTCAAAGCCCGCCTTCACCGGGGTGTGGGTGGTAAAGAGGTTGCCTGCCCGGGTGATCGCGAGGGCCTCTTCGAAGGTGACATCGTGGGCGCGCATGAAACTCTTGGCCCGTGCCAACACCACCAACGCGGCGTGGCCCTCGTTCAAATGGCAGACATCCGGCTCGATCTTGAGGGCTTGCAACAAACTCCAGCCACCAATACCCAGCAGGATCTCCTGTTGCAGACGCTGCTCCAGGCCACCGCCATAGAGTTCGGTGCTGATGCAGCGATCCATGGGGGAGTTCAGGGGGTCGTTGGTGTCGAGCAGATAGAGGGTGATGCCACCGATGCGAGCCTGCCAGACACGCACCCAGACATTCCGCCCCGGAAACAGAGGCAGATGCAACCGCAACCACTCCCCAGCGGCATCGCGCACCTGGGTGACGGGCAGTTCGCTCGTATTGTTGGCCGGATACATGGCGATCTGGTTGCCGTCCTCGTCCACCGCCTGGCGGAAGTAGCCGCTTTGGTAGAGGATGCCTACGCCGGTCAGGGGGATACCCAATTCGCTGGCGGCTTTCAGGTGATCGCCCGCCAGCAGACCAAGACCTCCCGAGTAGATGGGCAATGCCTCGCTCAAACCAAATTCCATGCAAAAATAGACTAT
This sequence comes from Magnetococcales bacterium, assembly GCA_015229045.1. The sequence goes on along the minus strand of JADGCJ010000090.1, from coordinate 10,347 downwards.
ATTCTTCAGGGGAGATTCACGATGCCGCCGAGCAAACCAGAGTTCGCTGTTGGCGACCCTGTTCTGCACCTCGATAAGCGAGTGAACAGTGGCATGAAACTCTTTATTCTCCTTGAGTTTATCAAGGGTCTGTCTGGAAACGGACTGCAATACGAGCCAGGGGTTGTGGGTCATATGCCACACTTCCTGATTGAGCTGCTTCCACAGGGCATCCGCCTCATGGTTCCAGGAGAAGCGCAGATCCAGTGCCAGATCGATCAAACCCTCCAGACCCGACGGCAACATGGGATAGTAACGACTCAACGGGGTGGTCATGGCATTTCCTCTTGATCACGGATGAAGCAGACCGTTCTTAAGTCTGACTGCGAGCAACGATAGTGGCATCAGACCCTGTCCCGCCCCCAAAAAAATGAGACAAACGATCCCGCCGGTAAACCAGACAATCTATAATAAAAAAAAGCAATGTCAAGAAGCGGCAGCGACAAAACCGACTGTTGCCTGATCAAGAAGCGACAGCGACAAAACCGACTGTTGCCTGCCATCGGAATCGGTTCGATAATGGCGCCAGCGAGGGGATCGCCTGTGCCATTCATCACCATTTTCTGGCGTCAACCGTCAGGGAGCCAAGCATCATGGAATCAACCATCACTTCGCCGCTCGATCATGGCTTGATGTGGGGATTTGAAACCGGGGACAAATCTCCGCATATTTTCGTCATAGCCGGACCCAACGGGGCCGGAAAGTCCACCACAGCTCCCGTGCTTTTGCGTCAGCACTACGGAGTACACGATTATGTGAACGCCGACACCATCGCGGCGGGTCTTTCTTTTGCTCCAGAACAAGCCGCCATGCAGGCCGGACGTATCATGCTGCGGGAATTGCGTCGTCTGCATGCCAAGGGTGGTCACTTCGCCTTTGAAACAACGTTGGCAACACGCAGTTATGTTCCCTGGCTGGTCAGGTGCCAAAAAGAGGGTTACAAAGTCAACTTGTTATTCCTCGCCTTATCGTCCCCGGAGGTGGCCTTGGCAAGAGTCGCCGAGCGTGTCCTGAAAGGCGGTCATAACGTACCAGAGAAGATTGTGCGTCGTCGTTTTTATCGTGGTATTACCAATTTTTTCACTCTTTACTGCCCGGTCGTCGACCGATGGTCGCTTATCGACAATTCCCTTGTCGCCACACCCGCGATTGTGGCATATAGTGGGTCCGATTTTGCATTGGAAACCCCGCAGGCTGACACCTACGCTGTCTGGGAGAGACAATATGGCGGTAAATGAAGGCACCACTGATTGGAAACCCACGGATGGGACACGACCCAACGCGGAAGTGACAGCGGCGGCGTTCGCTGCCAGAACATTGGCCGCTGTGGCGGCAGCCGGTCGTCAGGCTGCTTTGGAAAACAAACGCGCTGGCATCACCATGGTGGAGTGGCGCGAAGGCCGCTTGGTGTTTGTCCCGCCAGAGGAGATTCGGGTATCCGAAACACTCGTCGATTTTCATCCCTAGGCTCCCTCTCCCCGCTCCTGCGTCCCGGCCTCCCCGCGCCATGACAGACAGGGCGCTTCCGCCTGGGGCCATGGGGTCTCTCAAGGCCCTTGCCAGCCACCTGGTCCATTCCGCTCTCAAGTCCATCCGGACGCACGTCAGATCTTTACCAAGCCGTCGGCTTTTCCGGACGGGTTGTGAGCGCCCCGCTCCGTGTCTCGCCAGGCGGGTGTTCTTGTCATCGGCGCTGACGCGGCATGGACGGGGAAAGCCTCCCTCCCCCCTCTTGACCATTGAGAGTCGCTACGGACTCCCGTGATGGCCTGGATTCGGCGTTGGACCTTATGGCCAAATTTGTTTAACATGAACCAAGGTCGAGCAAGGGGGCAGCAGAGGGTTGACGGGGTTGGCTCTGGGACACGACGGGGCGTGGCATGAACAAATCGGGTCTGAATGCGAAAATCTCTGCCATGGTCGGCAGCACGGCGCTCCTGCTTGGCATCGCTCTATTGGCTGGTGTCATCTGTCAATCTGGTACGCAGGAGACTGGGTCCGACTCCCGCACTCTCGTATATATATTTATTTTTGTTGTATTTTTACCGGGAGTTGCCCTGATACACTGGCTCGGCAGGCGGGTTCTGCAACAGGTCGGTTCCAGTGCAGAACAGGTACGCCGCCTCGCGGTCGGGGAGATCACTGCCGCCGATCTGCTTCCTGTTGGTGACGATATTCTCAGCCAGCAGACCCGCTCCCTGGCCGAACTGGCCACCACCCTGGACAATCTGCGGGGAGAGCTGGCCAGGCAAAAGCAACAACTCGCAGCCACCACAAAGCCACAGCCCCCCCCCGCCGGGGAAACCGGAATCGACACCTCCCGCTTTGTGCAACGCATCCAGGAGGCGGCGACCACCTCGGAGAAAAATTTGTCTTCTCTTCAGGGAATTGCGCAGTCCATGGAACAAAACGACCAGGATCTGCGCACGGTTTCGGCATCGATCGAAGAGATCAGTACCAGCATGGCCACCATTTCGGCGACCGCTGAAACAGTCAGCTCGAACCTGCACACCGTGGCGGCGGCATCGGAAGAGGCCAGCACCAACCTGAGCCAAGTCCGTGAGGCGGCAGAGCGCTCCGGTGGTCGCCTCGATGCCGTCACCGCCTCCATCGACAACATGACCACCACCCTGGGCGCCATCAAGGTGCGCTGCGAACACGCACGGGATGAATCCGAACGCGCCAGCATCCAGGTGGACAGTACCGCCGAGATCATGGCCAAATTGTCTCAATCCACTTCCGAAATCGGCAAGGTGGTCGAAGTCATCAACGACATTGCCGAGCAGACCAACATGCTGGCGCTGAACGCCTCCATCGAAGCCGCCGGAGCCGGCGAGGCCGGCAAAGGGTTCGCTGTCGTGGCCAATGAGGTCAAGGAGCTTGCCCGGCAGACCAGTCACGCCACCCGCATGATCTCCAAGCAGGTCAAAGAGATCCAGAACAACACCAAGGAGGTGGTCGACTCGACCCAGAATGTGATCAAATTTGTCGACCGCATCCGTGATGCCAATGATGAGATCCTTCTGGAAGTGGAGCAACAAGATCAGACCATGCAGGATGTGGCCCAGGCCATGGCCAGTGCCTCGACGGAAACGGGCGATGCCCTGCACCGTTTGAGCGAGTCGGTCATCGGCATCACGGATGTCAATCGCAGCGTCCAGGATGTCTCATCCGGCATCAGCGATGTCACCCGTAACGTCACGGAGATGGTTGTTGCCGTTCAGGGAATCCCTGCGACCATCGCCCATCTTTCCGCCGCCACCCGTGCCGAGGCCGACCAGCTGCAAGAGAGCACCCGTCTGGCCAAAGAGACGGTTGCGCTCATCCAGGAGCTGCTGGCCGTGGCCAGCGGAAAAAAAACCCGTGCAACCATGACAAAAACCAAACCAGATCCACTTCGGAATACATAGTTTTTTCGTAACTATCGATCAAGGGTCAGTTTTTCAGCCGCCACCCCGTGCGAAAAAGCACCACCGCCAGGGCGAAGAGTCCCGTCAGGACCGCCGACACAGCCAGAATGGCACTCTCCGGTTGCGTTTGCCCCACCCCCAGAACGCCCTGGCGAAACAGATCCACCAGGTAAAAGACCGGATTGAACAGAGGAACCCTCTGCCATCCGGCGGGAAGCATCGCGTTGGCAAAAAAGACCCCGCCGAGATAAACCATGGGCGTCAAGATAAAATTTCCCACCAGGGCAACCTGATCGAAGCTCCTGGCCCAGATGCCGGTCAACAATCCCAGCAAGCCGGAAATGGCCGCCATGACCAGAGCGGCACCGATCAACAACACAGGTTTGGCTATGCCAAAGGTGATAAACAAGCGCGCAATGAGCAGGGTGCCCGCGCCAACCAGAACCCCCCGCAACACAGCCGCCGCCGTAAAAGAAAAAACAATTTGCACGGGTTTCAGAGGCAGAGCCAACAGATCGGCCTGCAACATGCCCAGATATTTCATCTGGATCAACGAAGAGCTGGTGTTTTGAAAGGCATGCTGGATGATCCCCATGGCCGCCAGACCCGGGGTCAAAAATTGCAGGTAGGTGATCCCATCGCCAGCCTCCCCGATGCGCTGTCCCAACGCCCCGCCAAAAATGGCAAAATAGAGCATGGCCGAAACCAAAGGCGCGCCCAACGTCTGCAACCAGATCCACAAAAACCGCTGACACTCCCGACGGAACAGCGCCCAGTTGCCGTACCAGTTCACGTTGGATTCCCCGTCAAGCGCAAAAAAACATCCTCCAGACGCGATTGATCGATGCGCAGGTCAACCACCTTGTCGGCTATGCTCCCCAACCAGGAAAAAAACTCCCGACTCCGACCAACGGCAAACTCACCCTCAAGATGCAGACCATCCGCCTGAGTGTCGCCAACGGCCAGCCCGGTGGGAAAAGGCACGGTCGCATGCAGATCGATCGCAAACCGCCGATAGCCAAAAGAGGCCAACAACGCCACCGTCCGATCACACGCCACCAGCTGACCGTCACGCAAAATGGCCACGCGCTGGGCCAACTCCTGGGCCTCCTCGATGTAGTGGGTCGTCAGGATGACCGTGGTTCCGTTCCGGTGCAGCTCCCGGACAAACTCCCACAAGGAGTGGCGCAGTGCCACATCCACCCCGGCGGTAGGCTCGTCGAGAATCAATAAACGCGGTTTGTGGGCCAGCGCCTTGGCGATGGTCAACCGTCGACGCATTCCCCCGGAGAGAGCCTTGCTGTTCTTGTCGGCATAAGGGGTCAAGTGAAGCCGTTCCAGGAGTTCATCGATCCAAGCCCGATTGTCGGCGATACCATAATAGCCACTGTGATGCCGCAAGATCTCCCGCACCGAAAAGAAGGGATCCAGGGCAATCTCCTGCGGGGTGTATCCCAGCAACATGCGGGTACGCTGCGGATGCTTGTCGATGGAGAGACCAAACACCGTGACATGCCCGGAACTCTTGGTGACCACCTGAGCCAGAATGTTGATCAGGGTCGATTTGCCAGCCCCGTTGGGTCCAAGAATGGCAAAAAACTCCCCCCTGCCAACCTCGAGGTCGATTCCCTGCAGAGCCTCGGCGCCGTTTCGATAACGTTTGGCCAGTCCCACTATGGTCAGTGCCGGTGTCATGTCGCTAGGCTAATGGATTCCAGGGGTCGGCGCCAAGGTTTCACGAACAGGCCTGGGGCAAAGGTGCCTCGACAAAGGATCGTGTCACTCCTGGACGACATTTTTGGCGTGATGGTATGCTGACGCCTCAAAACCGTTTGACAAGGACGACACATGGCGCCAGGGATTGCCGCAACTCTGTTTTTCGCCTGCATGCTGATGCTCCCGTGGCTGGCCCTGGGGGGGATTGGCGATCAGGGAGCTTTCATCACCAATGCCTATTTTTCCGACAAGCTGGTAGAGGTCGGGGAGGTCTTGCGCCCCAGCTCCGTGGTGAGCGTCCTGCCCTCCAATGTCTCTGGCGTCAATGGCTATTTCATCATGGACGTGGCCTTCGTCGAGCTGGGAACCCATCAACTCCAGATCGACATCCTCGACCGCAACTCGAAAAAAATTGCCGACATTGCCTACGATCCGGTCAAGGTCCAGGACAAGGATCACATTTATACGGTGGTCGGCTCCGTGGCCGGGGAGTTTCCCAGCGGATGGTTGTTTTTCAAGGTGTTTGACCAGGTCAATCGCAAAGAGCGGCAACATCTCAGCACCTTTTACATCATGACCCGGGATCCGGTACAGGCAGAGCGGAAACCGGAACAGGAAAAAGCGAGACGTCACGCCTCTTCCCCCGCACCAGCAAGATCCTCTCCGTTGGGCGATTTTCAATTCTCACCGGACTCGCTGGCAGAGGAGGAGTCTCCCCCGACCCGTAGCCGACCTGCAGCGACGACGGCTTCTCCTCCGCAATCTCCGGCAACGCATGAACCTGCCGAGGCGTCATCTCCCACCCCTTCCGCACCTGTACCTGCCGTTTCCCAGGGCAGCGGTTTTTCCATCTATTTGGGATCCTACGGCAGCAGCGGCAATGCCGAACATGTCACCTCGCGCGTCAACTCTCTGGGAATTCCCAGTTTTTATAAAATCATCACCGTCGATGACAAACACTACTACCGGGTGAATGCCGGATCTTTTGCCAAGGCCTCCGAGGCAGAACTGGCAGCCAGACTGATCGAGGAAAAAACCGGCATCAAGGGGAGTGTCCATGACCTGACCCAGGCAATCGCCGATGCCCGCCCGGCGCCTGAATCGAAAACCGGCGCCCGGAACGAGGAGAAACCATCGTCGCCCAAGGCCGATCTGATCTACGTCGGGTCATACCCCGACCGAAAGGCAGCCCGGGAGAATTACCAGAAACTGGAGAAGCTCGACCTGCCGGTTTTTCACCAACAAACCCAGATCGGTCCGCAACCCTTCACCCGGCTGTTTGTCGGTCCGTTGCCCGACCCGAAAAAAATGACGGCCGCCCTGAATGCCATACAGGACAAACTTGGCATCAAGGGAACCCCCATGTCCAGCAGGCAGGGCATTTCGGTGCCCGGTCCGCAGGCGGTTTCGCCTGCCCGCGACTCGACATCTCCGGCCTCCCCAGCCCACCAACCGGAGGAGCGTCACACCAACACGCATCCGGAGACACCAACGCGCAAACCCGAGCCAACACCGCCACAAGAAACCCCGTCCAGCCAGGAAAAAAAACGAATTGCCGTCAAGATGCAGGCTTATGCCAATAAGAATCGCGCCGATCAAAAACAACAGGAACTTGAACGATCGGGTCTGCCTGTCTTTCAGAAGGAAACCATGATTGACGGTCATCGTCGCCATCAAATCTACCTGGGACCTTTTCAAAACCGCGCTGCCGCCAAAGAGGCAGTACGCATTGCAGCGCGACAAACAGGTCACGGCGGTACCATCCTTCCGGTGAAAGACCCCGACAAATCCAATCCAGCCCCCGTTCCCGGACAACCCCAAGCCAAATCAGATCCGGATCCCACGACAAACATGACGCGAGAGGCCGCGCCACTGACCATCCAGGTGGTTTCCTACTTTGACCAGGAGATGGCAGAACAGATGAAAACAAAGCTGCTGAGCTGGGGGGTACCCGCCTTCATCCAAAACCAGGAGATACGGGACCGACACGTTTTGACAGTCATGGCCGGGCCTTTTTCATCCCAAAAAGCCGGCGAGGAGGCCCAACGGTGGATTGCCAAGAAATCAGGCATCCAGGGCATGTTGCAGCAGCAAACCCTCCCCTCCGCCCATCCCCCCCAGATCTGGCCCGCACCGCACTCCCAGAAAGGAATGGCCGGGAAAGAGGAATCCTCACCCGCCACCTCCGAGGAGGCGCCGCCTCCATCCGTTCCAACCCCATCGGCGGACTCTCCATCCGATGAGACAAAATATCTGGTCTATCTGGGTGCCTTCGGCAAAAAAAACCGTGTTGATTCCTTGCAAAAACGGTTGTTGGAGTTTGGTCTTCCCGTGATCAAGCAAAATGTTCCCGTCAGTCAGGGCCATGTGGACGCCCTTTGCTCCGGACCTTTTCCCTCCCGCCGTGAGGCTGAAGTGGCAACAAAACTGATCAGCGAACAGATGGAACTGGCCAAAGTGTCGATCCTGGAAACAGCTGCCACAAAAATCAACACGGGTAAAGGATGCAGGCCTGGATTTTGAAACCGGCATGTGCGACACTGAGAGACTGGACTTTCCTTGAGTGGTCCCCCTCGGATCCGAAAGATGAAAATTCGCACCCGTGCGATCCTCCTGGCAACACCTGTGATCTTGTCGCTCCTTGCCGGAGCCATCCTTTTCCAGTACGTGGTTTTCGGCTATGCCCTGGAAAAAAAGATCCATAGTCACCTGCGCTCCGTCGCCTCGATCCAACAAAAACATCTCGACAACATTCTGGAGTGGACTATTGAGCGGACTCACTTGGTAGCCAGCCAATCCAGCCTACGCACGGCCCTCTCCCGGTATCTGACCCGGGAAGAGGATCAGCTGCGGCTGGAAATGCGTTCAAACCTCTTGGAAATGCTCCATGCCATACCTGGTTTTCGCAAAATTTCCTTGTTGAATCTTTCCGGGGTGGTGATCGTCTCCTCGGACCCGGGCGAGAAGAGCATCCATCACTTCCAAGAGAGTTATTTTGCCAAGGCACGGGAGGGAGTGACGTTCGGGGATCCGTTTCTGGACGAATCGGGCGAATTGGCCGCACGTCTGGGAGCTCCCCTCTTTCTGGATAGCCGCATCCTGGGTATCATCCTGATCGAATTTCGCATGCGCCGGTTGCTGAGCGTACTCCAGGACGACACAGGTTTCGGTCGAGACAGCGACGCCATGCTGGTCCGCAAACAGGCCAACGGCGATCTCCTCCGCATCACGCCTCCCCGTTCCGCTCTCCCCTCCTCCGTAGCACGACCATCCCCGGATAATGGCCTGGATCAGATCCTGCGACCACCCCTGCCCAAAGGACATTATGATGTCGAGGAGGGTATGGACGACCAGGGACGCCCGCTTCTGGTCATCATGCGTCCCCTGGAGAGGTTTGGCTGGAACCTGGTCGTCAAAATCAACGCCGAAGAGGCCTATGCCCCCGTCAGACAGGCCTGGAGCAACACCCTGGCCATCCTGGCCGGCATGGGGCTGGTGGCCCTCATTGGGGTTGTTTTCCTCATGCAGCGTCTGGTTCGCCCTTTGGAAGAGGTCAGCCGGGCCGTGCAACAAGTGGGTACGGGAGAACATGGACAACAGCCCGTCCCCTGTGACAGGTCGGATGAACTGGGCGATCTGGTGGCCACTTTCAATGAATTCACCGGGCGCCTCAATGACGCCAATCGTCGTCTCCATGAAAAAAACCGCCTCTTCGAACGACATCAGGTGGAGCGCGAACGCCTGGAACGCATTCAACTGGAATTGAACGCTTTTCTGGATAACATCTTCTCCAGCAATCATCTCTTGATCGCCCGTTTGGATAGCCGTGGCAACTTTGTGCGCGTCAATCACCTGTACGCCGAAGCGGGCGGACACCCCCCGGAATATTACATTGGACGCAACTATTTTGACCTTTTTCCCAACCCCACGCTTCTGAGCCATTTCAGACGGGCTTTGAGTTCGGGCAAACCCTGGGTGGCTTTTGATTATCCTTTTCAATTTCCTGATACTGTCAAACAATCCGGCCTCTATTGGGACTGCTCCCTGACCCCCTTGAACGTGCCACGTGGAGAGACGAATGGCCTGATTCTGCAAATGGTGGATGTCACCAAGAGAAAGGAGTCGGTCACAGCCCTCAAGGAGAGTGAAAGACGCTATTGGGGAGTGTTTGACAATGCTCCCATTCCCTATTGGGAAGAGGATCTTTCCCGGGTCAGAAATTTGTTGGAGGATTTGACCAACAAGGGCGTCGAGGATCTGGGAAGCTATCTGCACACACATCCGGATGTTCTGGAAGAGTGTGTGCGGCAGGTACGCATCACAAACGTCAACCGCGCCTCCCTGACGCTCTACGGGGCAGGCGACAAGGAGCAGTTTTATCGCATATTGCCAAAAATCATGACGCCGGAGTCAACCCGGACCTTCATCGATGGTCTGGTCGCCCTGGCCGATGGAGAGAGCACCTACTCTTGTGAATCACGACACCGAACCCTGCACGGAAAAACACTCCGAACCATGGTTCATGTCTCTTTGGCTCCTGGCCATGAAGTGGGTTGGTCACGGGTTCTTGTCTGCATTCTTGATCTTACCCTTCCAGGAGATCCGGAAGGAACCTGACGGGAATGTCTTGCCGCCTGGCGGCTCCCTCTTATATCGGGCGTTTTGGATCTCCGCCTGTATCGGTAAAATCAACGTGACCCAATCGTATAGGAGTCTTACCATGAAACGTGTTCGTACCCAATTATTGGGATTGGCCGCCAGTCTGACTTTAGGCCTGGTCGTTTTGGGTTATGGCATAGCGCATGCTGCTGCAACCCCTGGAACAAGTTCTCCCGAAACGGGGATGGCAACGGAACAGGCACTCAACATCGGATCCGGAACAGGAAGTCCGGACAGTCAGGGTGACTCCCCCTTCATGAACGCTCCCGGCGAGCCAGGCACGATGGGCGGTCCTGCTGGATCTGACACAATGGGTGGACCAGGCATGATGTATGGCCCAGGTGGGCCAGGCATGATGTATGGTCCGGGTGGACCAGGCATGATGGGTGGCCACGGTGGGCCAGGCATGGTGTATGGTCCGGGTGGACCAGGCATGATGGGTGGCCACGGTGGGCCAGGTATGATGTATGGTCCGGGTAGGCCAGGCATGATGGGTGGCCCTGGCATGATGTATGGTTCCGGC
>JADGCJ010000008.1 GCA_015229045.1 Magnetococcales bacterium | reverse complement strand
CAGGTCCCCGAATCACTATTCATGGTCCTCGAAAATCTCCAATGCGATTGCCCTGGGGCAGTTACATTTTTTGTAACAAATTGGCTGGATTTATGGCATGATGGGGCACGGAGAAAAGGAAAAATTGCCATACTTGCAAGTGAAATATGAAAACAAAGCAGACCATACTCCTGGTTGAAGACAGCGAATCCATGGCCATGGTCTACAAGGAGTACATGTACGCCGAGCCTTGGCAGGTCGGACATGCCAAGACAGGCAAGGAAGCCATGCAAATCCTTGGCTCTTCCCTGCCGGATCTCCTGCTCCTCGATCTCAAGCTTCCCGATGGCAACGGCATGGAGATCCTCAGACACATCCATCAAAACTCTCTGCCGGTATCGGTGGTTATTATTACAGGTTATGGTTCTGTCGACTCAGCCGTAGAGAGCCTGCGCCTGGGTGCCAGCGATTACCTCGAAAAGCCTTTCTCGGCCAACAGGCTCCTGGTCACCCTGAAAAACACCCTGGAACATCGTCGACTCTCCGGCCTGGTACACGCTTACCGGAGAGACTTCGACCGGCAAAATTTTCAGGGGTTCATCGGTTCCTCGACCGTGATGCAAGGCATCTACCGCATCATCGAGAGTGCAGCTCCAAGCCGGGCGACGGTTTTTATCACTGGCGAGTCTGGCAGCGGCAAGGAGATTTGTGCCGAGGCCATCCATCGGCAAAGTCCGCGGCGCGACAAACCTCTCGTCACGATCAACTGCGCCGCCATTCCCCACGACCTGATGGAGAGCGAAATTTTTGGTCATGTACGCGGAGCCTTCAGCGGCGCCATCGGCGACCGCGAAGGAGCCGCGACGCGCGCCCATGAAGGTTCCCTCTTTCTGGACGAAATATGCGAGCTGAACCTTGAGTTGCAGAGCAAACTGCTCCGTTTCATCCAGACCGGAACCTTCCAGAAGGTCGGCAGCAACCGGCAGGAGGTTGTCGATATACGTTTCATCTGCGCGACCAACAAGGATCCCTGGCAGGAGGTACAGAAGGGACGCTTTCGGGAGGATTTGTTTTTCCGCCTGAATGTCATTCCTGTCCATCTGCCTCCGCTGCGGGAACGTGGTCAGGATGTGCTCCTGATCGCCAACAGGCTGCTGGAGATGTTCTCGCAGGAAGAGGGGAAAAAATTCAGGGCATTTTCACCCGAAGCAGAACACCTTCTCCTCGCACACTCATGGCCGGGCAATGTACGCCAGTTGCAAAACACCATCCGGCGCAGTGTGGTTTTGCACGGCGGCGACGTGGTCGTCCCGGCCATGTTTCCACCCGAAATGAATACTCTGCCCACCCAACCCCGTTTGTATGCAGAGCGGCCAACACTGGAAGGTGCGGCGGAGCGGATCTTCGGACACGACACCCCCACCACAGAAGGCCCCGAGACCATCCGCCCCCTTTGGCAGATCGAGATGGAGGCCATCGACAGGGCCATCCAGTTGTGCAAAGGCAACATACCCCAGGCTGCCTCGCGACTGGAGATCAATCCTTCCACCATCTATCGAAAAAAACTCCGCACGAAACGCAAAACCCACCCCTGAACGCTCCCCCCTCACCCTTTCCGATCGTTCGGCGGCTGCCAGGAGACACAAAAACAGACGAGGGGAGGAACCTGAGACCGTCCCTCCCCTCGCTTTGTAGCTCTCGCCTTACAGACAAGGCATCAGGTCGTCAGATGTTTTCCAGTTGAATCTTGATGGCTCCGCAAGGACACTCGCGGACACACAAGCCACACCCTTTGCAATAATCATACTTGAACTCGAAGCGTCGACCGGGTCCAAGCTTGTTGATGGAGTTGTCCGGACAGACACTGTAGCAGTTGTCGCACTCGAAGCAGTTGCCACAGGAGAGACAACGACGCGCCTCGAACAGGGCATTGCTTTCATCCAGATTGCCCAAAACCTCCTCAAAACCGGACTGCCTGCGAATCAAATCCAAGGTAGGCTGGACGGTCTTGGGTGCGTCGTCGTAGTACCAGGGATTCATGTTTTCAAAGGTGGCAATTTCATGCTTCTTGGGCGGAGCATATTGGACACCGCGCAGGAAGGCATCGATGTTGCGGGCTGCCTTTTTGCCATGCCCCACGGCCGTGGTCATGGTGCGGTTGGAAGGCACCATGTCGCCACCGGCAAAAACACCGGGACGCCCGGTCATCATGTGTTCATCGACGATGAGGTTGCCTTCGTTAAACTTGAGACCCTGGACATTCTGCAAAAATGGCGCCTGGACATCCTGGCCCAGGGCAAGAACGATGGAGTCGGCTTCCAGGTACTCCATCTGGCCGGTCGGTTGTGGCCAGCCGGTGTCGTCGAGGACCATTTTGTCGAGGATGACAAACCCCTCCTTGACCTCGCTGACCCGGCGCAGGCACTCCAACTTGACGCCCTCTTCGAGGGCTTCCCTGATCTCGAAGTCGTGCGCAGGCATGCGCTCTCTGGTGCGACGATAGGCAATGGTGACCTGCGCCCCGAGACGAATGGCGGAACGCGCCGCGTCGATGGCCACGTTGCCGCCACCGATGACGACGACCCGCTTGCCCATGTCAGGAATGTTGTCACCCACCTCGATCTGGCGCAAAACATCGATGGCATACAAGGCCTTGATGGAGCCATCGGTGTTCAGTTTCTGGGTCTTTGGCAACTGCGCACCGACGCCGATATAGGCGGCATCGAACCCGCCATCCTGCATGGCGGCGTCCAGATCCTGAATCGGCGAGTTGAGCATGATGCGCACACCCATGGCCTCGATGCGCGAGACCTCGGCATCGATGACCGATGTCGGCAGGCGGTAGCGCGGGATGCCATACCGCATCAGGCCCCCGGCCTTGGGAGCGGCGTCATGAATGACAACCTTGTGACCGAGAAGCGTCAGGTGATAAGCCGCCGAGAGACCACCAGGACCGGAACCGACGACCAGGACTTTCTTGCCCGTTGGCTGGCTCTCCAGGCGGACGATCCAGCCTTTTTCGATCGCGAGGTCACCCAGAAAGCGTTCGACGGCATGAATACCGACAGTTTCATCGAGGTGACCACGGTTACAGACATTTTCACACGTATGGTAACAAGCCCGACCCATGATGGCTGGCAGGGGATTGTTGCGCATGATCTCCAGCCAGGCCGAGTGATAATCCCCCTCTTCGGCATGGAAGAGCCATTTTTGTATGTTTTCGCCTGCCGGGCAGGTGTCGTTGCAAGGAGGCATCCGGTCCAGATAAACAGGACGGAAGGTCCGCCAGGAGCCGGTATGGTTCGACAGGCTGGAACCTGGATCGAGCGTGATGGCAAAAGGTTTGATCATGGTCATGAGCCGGCCTCCCCGAGGAGGTTGAAGCGTTTGATGTTGGCGTCAGCCATGTCTTGGATGGCCTTGATGCGTTTGGTATCGGGTTTGTCTTTCTTGAAGAGGTGGGCAAACCGTTTCTGCAGGGTCAGATACTCCTGTACCGGAACGCGCCGACGAATTTTATGGACATGGGTCACTTCGCCAAACTCGGCTTCGTAGAGGGGGTAGAGACCGCACTCCACGGCCATACGGGCAACACGGACCGTATCTTGCGGGGAACTCCCCCAGCCCAGCGGACAGGGAACGGAGATATGGATGTAGCGTGCGCCGTGGATACCCATGGCCTTGAACACTTTATATTCAAGATCCTTCAGGTTGGCGACACTGGCCGTGGCAACGTAGGGAATGCGATGTGCCATGGCAATTCTGGGAACATCCTTGCCGGTGCCAAAGACGTTACCCGGCTCATCACCGACTGCCGGGGTGGTCGCGGTGCGGGCAGCGGGCGGGGTGGCACTGGAACGCTGCACACCCGTGTTCATGTAGCCCTGGTTATCGTAGCAGATGTAAAGAACATCGTCGTTGCGTTCGAACATGCCCGAGAGGCAACCAAAACCGATATCCGTGGTGCCGCCATCGCCGCCCTGGGCGAGAACGCGGATGCGCTTGTCGCCCTTGACACGCAGGGCAGCAGCAACTCCGGAGGCCACGGCAGGGGCATTGCCAAACAGGGAGTGGACCCAGGGAATCTGCCAAGAGGTTTCCGGATAGGGCGTGGTGAACACCTCCAGACATCCCGTGGCATTGACGGCGATCAGTTGGTTGTTACTGGCACGCATGGCGGCATCGACGGCATAACGGGCGCCGAGAGCCTCCCCACATCCCTGACAGGCGCGATGACCACAGGTCAGGGAGTTGTTGCGGTCCATGCTGGACTGCACCAGACGGTTACGGGCATCCACCAGGCGGTTGCTGACCGTGTAGGTACCCTTTTGGTAAAACTTGACAGGTTGATCAGACGACGCATCGGTCATGACGACTCTCCTCCGGCCAGGGGTCCCCCCGGACCGATATCGCGCAGGATATTCTCGGCAATAGGGCCGGAACGACGGGTTTTGCGACCACGTTCCAGTTCACGATTGACCACGGCCCAGTCAAGATCCAGGAAGTGTGGCGTATCCAACTCCCCCTGCATCGCTTTTTTGAAAAAGGCACGCAGAGAATTCTTGGTGATGGGGCGCCCACCCAGGCCAGCGATGGCTGTAAAGAGAGGTTTGCGCAAACCACGCAGCGCCATGCGAATGTTGGGATCGACAACACCACCCAAACCGACATCGAAGCTCTTCTCCACCACGATGACGCACTTGACATCCTTGAGCGACTCGCGGATGGCAGCCAGGGGGAAAGGCCGGAAGGAACAGATGCTGATGGAACCGATGGGAGTGTTCTCCTCGGCGCGCATGTCGTCGATGACATCCTTGATGGTGCCATTGACGGAACCGAGGGCCACGACCACGGTCTCCGCCCCTTCGGTGCGATAGTGATGGATAAGACCACCGGACTTGCGCCCGAAATGCTTTTCAAAATCGTTGCTGATTTCCGGGATGAGATCCAAGGCCCGCATCTGTTTGTTGTGGGCGAGGTAGCGGACCTCGGCGAAGGCATCCGGCCCCACCATGGCACCGATGGAGACCGGCTCCTTGGTGTCAAGCACCTGGACAGGCTCGTAGGGAGGCAGGAAGGCATCCACCTGCTCCTGGGTGGGGATATCGACCCGCTCGTAGGCGTGGGTCAGGATGAACCCGTCGACGCACACCATCACCGGGCAACTCAGCTCCTCGGCGAGGCGGAAAGCGAGAATGTGCAGATCCACCGCTTCCTGGTTGGTTTCGGCAAAGATTTGGATCCAGCCGGAGTCGCGCATGGACATGCTGTCCGAGTGGTCGTTCCAAATGTTGATCGGAGCGCCGATGGCGCGGTTGCCGATGGTCATGACGATGGGCAACCCGAGACCGGAGGCGTTATAGACCGCCTCGGCCATGAACAACAACCCCTGACTGGAAGTGGCCGTATAGCTGCGCACACCAGCCGCCGACGAACCGATCACACCGCTGAGGGCGGCAAACTCGGACTCGACGTTGACAAATTCGCACCCTTGCAGCTGTTTGGTCTTCACCAGAGCAGCCAGACCCTCGACAATGTGGGTTTGCGGCGTGATGGGATAGGCACAGATCACCTGGGGCCGACACAGCGCAATGGCCTCGGCAACGGCCTGGGAACCTTCAATCTGTTTAAGCATGCTTACGATCCTCCCCCGATGTTCGCCTTGGCCTTGTCAAAAGCCGCGCGAGCAGCCACGATGTTGGCTTCACCTACCGCGCCGGGGAATTTCTCTCGCACGGCGGCGATGACCGAGTCCAGTTTGATCTGACCAGTGACGGCAGCAAAGATGCCCAGGAGAGAGGCGTTGGGTACCGGGCGACCGACGTGCTTGATAGCCAGTTCCGTGGCGTCAACCTTGCCGATATGGTTGGGGGGGAATTTGGTTACGAAGTCGGCGATTCCCAACTCATCGTAACTCCTGCCGGAATTGATCAGGATGAACCCGGTCGGCGAGCATCCGGAGAAAACATCCACGGAGAGCAGCAGGGTGGGATCCTGAATGATGATGGCATCCGGTTTCATGATGGGCTCCCGCAGGCGAATCTCCTTGTCGTCGATGCGACAGTAGGAAATCACGGGCGCTCCCATCCGCTCGGAACCAAAACTCGGGAAGGCCTGGGCATGGCGCCCTTCGAGGAAGGCCGCCACCGACAGCATCTCGGCAGCGGAGACAACCCCCTGACCCCCCCTTCCATGAATACGGATCTGAAACACGTTATTTTCCCTTTCCTCTTCAAGGCCTCTACAAAAAACGCGGTTGGGACGGACAAACTGCCAAACTCGGAGGATACCCCGGGGGAGAGAGTGTGCAGGACAACGTTCACACTCTCCTTCCCTGATCTTTTGGCCAAATGTGCAGTTTGGATTGGGTTCCGTCCCTCGCCGAAAATGGTAGGACCCCGAACAATCGCTTGGCAAGTGAAAATCTGCGTTTTGTCAATTAATTCAAACCACAAATATTAAGTGCATTATTTTCCCAGAATTATTTCCGCAAAATCAACGTCCTGATCTCTCACCGGGAGAGGATCCGATTTTGACGGCCCGTCGATAACGGTACACTTCTGAACCCTTGCACACTCCATTCCTTTTTTTTGTCAGGCATATTGCCCGGCATGACTGTGACATCTTCCATTTTTCGAGTGCTGCCCACGATCAACCAAAACAACGGGAAATGCCAAGGGCAGACGATCACGCCTGACATGAGTGACACGTAATGAATATCTCTCTGCGTAATCCATTTCGTAGAATAGTTTCCATAACACCTTCCGGACCCATCCTGATCGGCACCTATTCCGGCGATGGTACGTGCAGCGCATCGGTAACGTCCGGCGATATCAGGGCCATTGCGTCGACTCCCTCCCTGCAAATAACGGATGCCACACAGACCTATGTCGGAAACACGGTATCCTATCCCTACGTCGGCAGACAATTTTTCTTCAACGGCAACCTCAAGGACAACGCCACGCCGGTCGGGACGACAGTCACGCTTTATTTCACCTTTGATTTCAATAGTGCCAGCAACATCCGTGGTCTCACCAGAGTCATCCGGCTCCCCTTGACGACAGCACCCGTCACCTGGCAACGAGATCACGCCTATATTGCAGGGACCGTCGTCAAGGGCATAGCCGATCCATCCAGGACATTTGTTTGTACCGTTGCCGGCACCTCGACGACTCTTTCCGAACCCTTGTGGGTGACCAACGGCGGGGCCACCATCGACAACACCGTGACCTGGCAGTCGACCGCATGGTTGCCGGGTCACTCCTATCCAATCGGATCCTTGATCAATACGTTGGCTTCTCCGACAAAATTCTTCATCAGCACCAGGTCGGGCGTTTCAGGCGACGCACCCCCTGCCTGGCCATCCAGTGGCAGTGTGATTGACAACACGGTGCAGTGGTCGGATATACAGACAAAATTGCGTTTCAACGATTCCTATACTGTCAGCAGCCATCAACTCTTTGCAACATTGACCAAGACCCCATCAGGTTGGGTTGTTTCCTGATGAATCGACCGTGCTGATTTGACCCGTTCCGGATCATCTCCACTCCTCCTGGCTGGAAATATTCCAGAGCTTGTCATGCTGTCCAGATTTTGGGGTCCACTATAATGCATTACCGATCAACGGCATCAAGTCCCGCAGAAAGTCTGGTAGACCCGTTCACTGGCCTCTGGTGGCATTTGGTAGGGAGCAAGCTCCGGACGGTCGTCGTAGGGATTGGACAGGGCTTCCAGCAACTTTTTCACGGGAAGCATGTCGCCCTCCTGTGAGGCGGCACTCAGGGTCTCCTCGACCTTGTGGTTGCGGGGGATAACGGCGGGGTTGCGTGTGCGCATAAGCTCCCGCGAGGTCTCCTGCGAGGCCGGTCCCCGTTCCAATCGTCTCTGCCACCTCTCGTGCCAGTTTTTGAACGTCTCCCGCTGAAACAACTCCCCCATGGGCAAAGAGTCGCTGGAAAGGGTCCGGAAAGTCCGGGTGTAGTCAGCGCCGTGTCTCTGCATCCATTCCAACAGGTCGGAAACCAGAGATTCATCCTCCGCGTCCTCACCCACAAGGCCCAGTTTTCCGCACATCATCGCATGCCACCGTTGTTGGAAGAGGTCGCTGAACTCCTGTACGACCTCTTCGGCCAGGGTCATGGCACTCGTTTGGTCGTCGTGCAACAAGGGCAGCAGGGTCTCGGCAAAGCGGGCCAGATTCCACCGCATGACAGGGGGCTGGTTGCCAAAAGCGTAGCGACCATCGTGGTCTATGGAGCTGAAGACTGTCGCCTGATCGTAAGCATCCATGAATGCGCAGGGACCATAGTCGATGCTCTCCCCGGAGAGGGTCACGTTATCGGTGTTCATCACCCCGTGGATAAAGCCGACCCGCATCCAGTCAACCACCAGATCGATCTGGCGCTCCATCACCACCCGCAGCAATGCCAGAGCGGGCCTCTCCTCGGCGGTCAGGTCGGGATAGTGACGATGAATGGTGTAATGGAGCAGGGTGCGGAGCGCCCCAATATCCCTGCGCGTGGCAAGATACTGAAATGTCCCCACCCGCAGATGGGAGGCCGCCACCCGGGTCAGGATGGCCCCCGGCTGCACGGTCTCGCGCAAGAGTGGTTCTCCCGTCGTCACCACAGCCAGACTGCGCGTTGTCGGAATGCCCAGACCATGCATGGCCTCGCTGAGAATGTACTCCCGCAACATAGGCCCCAGGGCTGCCTTTCCGTCACCACTGCGAGAATAGGGTGTGCGACCGGATCCCTTGAATTGAATATCGACCCGTTGACCGGCGGGGGTGATGTGTTCACCCAAAACGATGGCCCGGCCATCCCCCAATATGCTGAAATGACCAAACTGATGGCCCGCATAAGCCTGCGCCAACGGCTCCGACCCCTCAGGCAAGCGGTTCCCTGAAAAGAATCGGGCGCACTCCTCGTCGTTGGCATCCAGAACCCGCAGCCCAAGTTCCGCAACAAGGGCCCGATTCAAAATCACCAGGCCTGGAGAACGAACCTTTGCCGGCAGGAGGCGGGTGTACATCATCCCCGGCAGGCGAGAATAACTGTTGTCAAACTTCCACCCCGTGATGCACATTGCCGTTGGTTTCTCCTGTGCTGTGTTACTCCGACATACTCTTGACCTTGAGCGTTGCCTCCTGTCTCGTCGCCTCCTCCCTGCCGCCTCGTTTCCGCATCGGCTGCAGATGGGTACCTGCGGCATCCAGCACTTCGGATGTACCGACAGACATCACGCAAAGGTGGTCAGGACGTGGGCAGACGGAAAAACCACAACCGCCACAGGGAACCGATTTTCTCAAAACCTGGTGTTGACGACCCAGAGGGTGCCAACGACCGGGACTGTCCCGGTCGGAATAAATGGCAATACAGGGAACACCCGCCGCAGAGGCCAGGTGTACAGGGCCGCTGTCGGAACCGATGAACAATTGACTTCGGGAGAGGATGGCCGCCGTCAGCCGGGGAGAAAAAAGGCCGGATGCGCCAATTCCCTCTTGCCAGGTTTCCAAAAGTTTTTCCTGAAGAGGAAGATCCTTCTTGCCGCCAATGACGACCAATTCACAAAGTTCACCCCGGAGAAGGGCAGAACCCAATGCGGCATAACGATCGAGAGGCCACTGATTGACCGGCTGCTTGACGCCAGGCGCCATGACCACCAGGGGTCGATCCGGATGGCGTCGTTTGGAAGCCAGCCAGGTCTTTGCCTGGCGCAACTCCTCCTCTGTCAGTTCAAGGTCCACGGGCGGGAGGGGATCTGCCAATGATCTTCCGGTTGCAAGGCCGCTGGCAGTCAGGCGTTCCAATAAAAAGGCGGCTTCGGCAGGGACCATGGCGAGCCGCCCGTCTGGATCGCGTGGGTAGAGAAACTGACGGGTAAAAGGACGAAAGCCGATACGATTGCGGATCAGGCAGAGAGAAAAAAACAGCTGATCGCGCCAAAATGCAAGCCGATGGGTGCGTTGCCCGGGGGCCAGATTGATGACAGCATGAAAATTTTGTTGGCGGATTCCCCGGATTAAATGCAGCATCTCCCTGAAGAAATTCCAATCACGCTTTCCGGTCGGATAGGCAAGAAAATGGTTGACGTAGGACGTCCCTTCCAGAAGATGCCTCGCTGAAACTTCAGCACCGGCGGATCTGTTTTCGAGCAGCGTGATGTCGCTCTCCGGACCATAGTGGTCACGGATCCATTGCAGGGCAGGAAGAGCCATGATGGTGTCACCAAGAGATCCAAACCGGAACACAAGTATCTTCATCACCAGGCCCCTGAATTTTGACCCTGCCAGGCTCCTGAATTTTGACCTTTGACGACACCACCACTGTTTGAATATTGGACATATTGAAAAATCCAATACCAACCAACGAAGACCCCGTCCAGTCTTTCCTGGAAGTCAGACTTTCGTCATTTTTGCGATCAGGAAAGACCCCATTTTGCATCGACAAATCAAAAAACGGGCCACACTGTCCGGAATCATGGCCAGAAGGAGATTTTTGATCCGACCTCCGGGGATTGGCAACAATTCGGGCTTGAGACCGGAAATTTGCATCTCTTCGATGGTGAATCCTGGTTCCACGAGAGATCGCCACTCCGACATGGTATAATATCTGGCGAGGGCGCCATCTGTTGCTCTCTGTTGTGTTTTGGCAAGCGACCGGGTTCGGAACAGGTTGCCTTGCAGAATACCATAAAAAAGACCCGCGACAATATAATAGTTCCAGAAATTCCGATAGTACACCATGGTGACCACTGTACCACCAGGCTTCAACACACGCTTGATTTCAGAAAGAATCCTGGGTGTGTCAGCGGAGTGGTGAATGACCCCCCAGCTCCAGACAAAATCGAAGCTGTGATCCGGGAACTCCATCTCTTCCGCATCCATGCGCAAGATCCGGGCGTTGATCCCGAAGAGATTCAAGCGGGACCGTGAACACTCTATCGCGTGTTCGGTCAAGTCAATGCCGGTAAAATCCCCGGCGTGTGTGGCAATCAGGTGGGCATGGGTGCCACAGCCGACACCAATTTCGAGACATTTTTTATCCTTCAGGCTGTCAAACGGAATCAGATTATCAAAGGGGATCGTTTTCCATGGCATGATGGGTTTCGTTGAATTAAAAAAGCGGGTGTCAATCTCCCGGTAATAGGCTTCGGTAAATTTATCGTGCCCGATGCGCTCTCTCCAATCGTACTGCATGGGATTGTTTTCCCACCATTCACGGTTTGCCTTCTGCCAACGCAATCTTTGATCCGGCGATGTCGGAGTGGCTGTAGGCGACTCGAAATCATTCAGGCTGCTTTTGTCCATTTTTTGGTTTTTCCTTGGTGAACATGGTGCCCTTTTGCGGTAATCATATTACCTGTTGCAGCGGGTCATATACAACCTTTCTCTGTCACAAACACCGTCCGCCAAGGGTGATTCATCCTTGAACGAGATCCCCCTGGGGAGCCGGAATGGCATGCGACGCAAACTGGCATCAATCGGCACCCTTCCCGGTGGAATCTCCCTGCGCTACCGTATCTCTTCGGCGGCGCTGCCACCATCGCAGCAAACCCCGTCCGGCGACAAAACATGACCAGACTACCAACACGCCACACGCCAACACCATGGCCGGTCGCCAGGGTACCTGCAAAGAGCCGAAAACCACCAGCAGCCCCGAAGCCACGATCCCCATGCCGCCAAGGATCTGTCTCCGTCGTTTCAGCTCCATGGACCATGGCCTGGCCAGCAAACCGGCTCCCAGCAGAAGGACGCCCACCAGCGAGAAAATCAACCCGGATCGATGAACAACTCCGTCGAAATAGTAAAGTTGCCACGAGGGTGCCCTGTCGCCATCGTGGGCATAAAGCCTGGAAAGGTGAAGAGCATAACCCTCGGCGGGTACCTGAATATGCAGATCCCCCCCACCTCCCTTCAGAATATCCGGACCTATGGAACGCACATCGTCCGAAACGGCTGCCCTGTTGAAAAACGAACCCGGTCCGGCATGTCTGCTGGTGAAACTGCCGGTCGGAGTCAGATAATGGAACTCGCTCGGTAAAAACAGTTGCCAATTGGTTTGTGTGACAACCATGTTGGGACGAGGCATTTGAGCACCGAGTTCACCGGAAATGGACATGGGCGGCATCCGGTTGGCATAGATCAGCTCGACCGGAAAGCCCTTCGTATTGTTGACCAGTCTGATCAAGACCATATCGCCTTTTTGTCCCGACTCCGCCTGGGCCGGTTTTTCCGCCACCCCGTTGACAAACAGGGACCAGACCGTCGATCGAGGCGGAAGTTCCAGTTGTAAAAATTGCTGGCGATTGTTCTGCACCTTGAACGTGGCCACAGTCACCATGATACCGTCGCGGGTGATCAGCGAGCGCAGGTCGGCCCGGCTGATCACCGCCTGCTGCAACTCGATGCCTTGATGGCGAATGATCTTGAGATCCAGCCTGGGTGGCGTTTCGCTTTGGACATATTTGAAGGCCAACAGGATGGGATTGGTGGTGCGCAGCAAAAGCTGTTGCGGCAGTTGAGATGCCTCGACTGTGGAGAGATGATCACTGGTGGCCGTCTGAACCTCCACCGGGGCCAGGGCTTCCACGGCCAACCGACCGTGCGCCACTTCGGCATCGCGAACCTTGATCAAAGGAACGGAGGTGATGGCCTCGTTCTCCCCCATGATCCGTTCGGTATGCAAATCCAAACGAAACTGCCCGGTGATCTCCTGGGTAAACTCCAGATGCACCTGTTTACGTTGATCGACGCTCTCCACCCGGTGCGTCCGTAACGAAGGGGCGGTCACTCCCAGCACATTCAGATCGGTGGGAAGTTCGATATCCAGCGCCATGAGAGAATCGGACTTCACATCCAGGGTTACCGATGTGTTCCCCTTCAAGGTCACTTCGCCAATGGAGATCAGGGTATCTATCTGGGCATCGAAGTGTCCCTGCTTGCGTTGCGGGGCCTTGACCCGGACCGTCAACCTGGGATCCGGATCAAAATATTTAAACGTATGGGCGACCGTGCCGGAGATTTTTTGGCGCAAGGTCGGGGGAATCTGATTGTCGCCCACCAGGGTCAGCCCGTGAAGAGACTCCGGGTGGATGGAGAGTTCATTGCCAGACAGCAGCGCCACGACTCCCCGTTGGCGATTGACCTCCAGGCTTTTGAGCAGCTGGATCGAGAACGGCTCCTGACGCGCCTCGACGCTGCCCAACAGGCGCTCATGGAACACCTCCAGGGAGAGTTCACCCTGGATTGGCTGTTTAAGATAGATTTCCAGACGTTGCGTTTCGTTGTTGCCCGGCTTCACCGTCCAGTCGGCCAGCAGGGCCGGTGCCGCTGCCACCACGCGGTTGATCCGGGCCTCCTTGGGCAGTTCCAGGGCGAGTTGTGTTGTTTTTCCTTGGGTAATCTCATAATTGACCTGGGTCTGCACATGGAGAACCCCCTCCTCGGCGCGCAGAAGGTGGACAAGCGTGGCATTGGCCCTGGTCTCATTTTTGATGGTTTCCGGAACCGCCTCGCTCCAGGAGAAGGCGACGCGATCGCTCACAGGCAGATAGAGGGTTGCCAGGGTCTCGCCTTTTTCCTCACGGGTCGTCACCTGGGCCGATGGCGTGACCTGCAGCTCTTTGTTGCCAGGCAGAACCAGATCGAAACGGGAGATGGGCACCTTGGGAATGGCAAAAGCAACGTTGGGTACCCCCTTGCCTGCCCCCATCGGTGTTTGAAAGGTCACCTCCAGGCGATGGTTGCCACGCCCTTCGACCAGGGTGGCAAAAAAACCATCCTTCTCCTGGATTGCAGACTGCACCCCATCCACCTTGAGTTCGTTGAGGGTCAAGGAGGAGGGAAGCACCGGCAGGAGTACAGGCCTGGCGGACGGCAACGTGACGTGAAACTCCCCCTGCCAGGTGATGGCCTGACCCGTGATGGCCTGGCCAACCACCCGACCCTGGTAGGTCGCCCGGCTGATGCTATCCTTCACACCACCCGGCTGACGCCAACTGACAGCCAGAGACGACCTGCCCGGGGCAAGGGCTGTGACCCGTGTGCTGCCATTCTCCTCGCGGGTAGTGATCTCGGTGGCCGGAATCACCACCACATCCAGGCTGTTGCCCGGAATCTGGACGGACAACCGGGAAGAGGCAACCTGTGGCAGGGGCAGGGATAACAGGTTCCCCTCAGGCGTGGTGAAAGGGGTGACCAGATACTCCAGATGGACGGCAAATGTCCCTGCCGTGGCGGTATCCCAGGCAATGCCATCCGGGGTGGGTATCAGCCGCAGCGGTTCCGACCCCAGGGTGGCCTTGGTCATGGTCACCCCCAGGGGCAGAAGAGGGATGCGGACCCATTTGGCGTCGAAGACCTGGATGGATGTATCCACCTCCACCTTGCCCTGAAACCTTCTCGACCCCTCCTCGGTGATCGTGATGGTGACGGTGGCATCGCCAATGGTATAGGCCGCCGGGGCGGGGCCGGGGTGTTTGGCCAGCATCTCCTGCCAGGCGGAGTAATCGGCCAGGGGAAGCTTCACCTCGCCGTTCGATGCAACCGGCGGAGGCGCCGCGCCAGACGAGTCTGGCAATACCCATGTCCCGATCCATCCTCCCAACAATACCCAAAAGGCCAATACCTGGCGGCGCACGAGGTGACGGCCCGGTCGATGACCGGCAACAGCCCTGGAAAACAGCGATACGATCATGGCATGGCACTCGGCATGAGTTTACGAAAACCGGCAACACGCAACGTGGCACCAGCGAGCTGACGCATATGCGGCTGCTGGGGAGGCGTGCTTCTCAGGATGGACAGATGGCGAATCAAAAAGGCCTCGTCTCCCTGGAGGGTGGGATCCTGATCCCAGCCAGGAAGCAGGAGACGCAAGGACGCCAGCAACCTTTGCCCCTCCTCCAGAATTGTCACCGCCTCGGTCACCTGGTTGGCGGCAAGTTTCTCTCCGGCCTGCTGGAGCATCAGGGCAAAACGAAAGGCCAATGCGTTCTTGATCACGTTGTGTTCCAGGGGACCAGGAGCCTCCCGGTGATTGGCCAGAGGCAACGTCTGGCGAAACACATTGTTTTTCATGAAGACCACATCCTTGTAACGCACCGTGACATCGACGACCGGACCCGCCCCCGGAACCACCAGATCAAGCAGGATGACGTGTCCTGCCCCGGCATGGAAGGAGGGAATGACCATGCGCAATCCCTCTTCATCCTCGCTGCGGTCGGCTTCCAGCCCCAACTGCCGGGAGAGGTGTTGATCGAGGGCCTGTTCGGCCTGGCGTACCCGGGCCGCCTGGGGGGGATCCAGGCGATAAGAGCCGGGGATATCCACCAGCCTGACTCCGGGAGCAAGGCGAAAGACGACCCGGATGGCCCGGGCCACCATCTGGCTGGCGGCGAGGAGTTCACGATCGACCAGGGCTTCGGTCTGCTCGGGGGTGGTCAGGAGACGGCGATTTCCCATACCGGCGGCGACAATCCGTTCCACGGCCATACCATCGGCAGGGGGGGCCAGAGCGATGAAACTGACCGGCGACCCCTGAATGGCACTCTCATGCGAGGCCAACTCCACGGCATGGCTCTCCTCGGGGGGAAGGGCCGGGGTGGCGAGGAGAATCAGGCTGCTGCCCAGGGTGGCAGTGGGCTCGTCGGACAGGCGGGTGTGTTTCCGGGCGAGGGCGATGGCTTGTGCCACATCCAGTCTGGGTCCATCCGGAGGGCGGCTGTCGTCGAAAAAATGTGCCAGGGACTCCTGGAGCGCTCCATGACGAAAATGGTCACTGTCGATGCGCAGGCTGCCCTGCCTGCCGAGGGCCAGGAGAAGGAAACGATCGCCTGGTTGACGCGCTTTGCCCAGAGCCAGGGCCAGGGAGCGGGCGAGGGTTGTCTCCTGGACATGCTGGTAGGACCGCAAATCGAGGATCAGGGCCAATTTCATCACCGGGCGGTATCCCCCCTGACGCTGGCTGCCCTGGATGCCCAGTTGCACCCGCAGGCGGGACGGCCCCTCGACTCCCCGGCGATCCGCATGGAGAGTGAAAGCCAGAGCGCTGTTCCAGGGGGGATCGGCAGGCTGAACGACAGGTGTTGGCATGGCCCCCGGCAAGGTTGGATCGGGATACCCCCCTCCCACAAGCACCTGGCGATGCTGACGCAACTGCGCCTCCAGAAAGCGTATGGTCGGATCCCCCGGGACATACGTATTGGCCCAATGGCCGACAGGCTCCTGAAAGGTCACCCCCTGGATCATTTCCCGGGTATTGACAGGGTCGTTATCTGTGGGCACGACACCCATGGGTGGGGAGAGCTTCCCCCCACCCTCCGGCCATGAAGGGCGTCGTGCGTCTTTCACGGCAAGGTCGGCGGCATCGGCGTCGGGAGTGCTGGAGACAGGATTGATCATGCCTTTGGCAACATTCCGCTGTTTTTCGACGATGCCCCTCTTCTGCTCCACATCCGACTTTTTTGCTGGTTGCTCGCGTTCAGGCACCACGGCTTTATCGAGGGATGATGGAGAAGTCGGCAGCGTCATCATGACAAACAGGTCGTCACCACTCGGAAGAGTTTTCTTCCCGACCGTTGCATGACCATCGTGTTCCTTGTTGAGGGACGCCTCCCGCAGGGCACGTGCCGCGCCATTTTGTGCCCACTCGACCTTGTGAGAAGAGGCGACGCTGTTCCCGATATCCGGTCGCACGGGCTCCATGAGAGGTTGCGCGGTGACGGGGGCAGCGGCAGGTGGTGGCGGAGGGGGTGTGGAAGTCGCGTAGCGACCCTCATGATCGTGATCGGAGAGCGGAGGTCCCCCCCCATCCGTAAAGGTCTGCGGAGCGGACCTGGCGGCCTCCTTCTCCGACTCCGGCTGGGCGGAGCAACTGATCAAAAACGGCAGGATGATCAGGCAGAGACAGCGCCAAACCCTGCAGGATGGCGATGGGTATGACCACAGCATGGTCGCCTCGATGGCAAGAGACACCCCCCATGCCGGGGGGGCGTGGCAAACACGTTCGCTCCAAGACAACTCGCCGCATGACACCAGCCCGGAGAGAAGACAACTCGCCGCATGACACCAGCCCGGAGAGATTGGAGCGTAAGGTCAATTCTCCTTTATGGTCGCATCGAAGAGGGCCTCCATGCGGCTGCGATGTTTTCCCTGCTGTTCGGCCAGGAAAAGCAGCGTCTGGGCCAGACCCTTGTTGAACGACCCCATATGCTCGGCCATCTCTCGATACAAATGCTCCGACTGCTGTTCCATTTTGACCGCAAGCAGCAGAGAGTCTTCGTAGGTGAGCGGCTTGCCGACTTCGTTCTTGGGTTGGTACAGCTGTTCCAGGTGCATCTCCTTGGGCGCATGATAATGCCGGGACTCACCCCGGGGCAGGCTTTGACTGGTGAGCATCTGTTTTAACATTTTCCTGTGTTCGGCCTCTTCTTCCACATGGGCCAACAGGGCACTCTTTTGGTCTTCGTTGGGGGCACGGGCCGCCAGATCCTGGTAGAAGGTGACCTCTTCCTCTTCGTGCGCAATGGCAAACTGGATGATCTCCTCGAAAGTTTTCATCTCCCCACTCCTGTCTTTCAGTCCGATCAGAAAATTTTATCAGGCGATCCTCACACGGCTTTCCCGATTCCATGTGCACGAAGGCAGGCCGGTCATGCGGAGACTTGCCCTCCACGCACATTTCCGCTAACTCTCAGTGTAGTCAAGAGGAAATGACAAGGAAAGCAAAATTGGTACACGACCGAACATGACGGAGAACCCCGCAGCATGGATTCTGTTCATCCGGGTCACTGTTATCACTGTGGCTTGCTCAATAATGCTGAAAACCCGATTCAAATACAGTGGGAAGGAAAAGACCGCTCTTTTTGCTGCATGGGATGTCGCGCTGCGTTCGAGTTGATCCATGCGGCTGGCCTGGCGGCTTTTTATCGTCAGCGCGACACCATGAACGCCGGACGTCCCGAAGAGTTGACCAGCCGGGAATGGAACCTTCTGAGCAGCACGGTGTTCCAGGCACATCATGTGCGTCCCACGCCGGATGGTCTGGCCGAAACCGATCTTCTCCTCGGGGGCATTCACTGCGCTGCCTGTGTCTGGCTGAACGAACAGGTGTTGCAGCGTCTGCCGGGCGTCGTCTACGCCCGGGTCAATTTTTCGACCCATCGCGCCCTGGTGCGCTGGCGGCCGGAAGAGACCAGCATGGCCGACATCATCGTCGCCATCCGGCGTATCGGTTACCGGGCTGATCCTTTTGACTCCACCCGTCTGCCTTCCCGTTTTCGGCAGCAGAGTCGGGACATATTATTGAGGCTTGGGGTGGCCGGTTTTGGTGCCGGCAACATCATGATCATGGCCGTGGCCCTGTATGCCGGCTATTTCCAGGGCATGGCCAGCCAACACAAACAGTTTTTGCACCTTGTCTCCTGGCTGGTGGCGACGCCGGTCATGCTCTACAGCGGTTGGCCCTTTTTTCGTGGCGCCTGGAGTGGCCTGCGGCTGGGCCATCTGACGATGGATCTGCCCATCACGCTGGGGTGCCTGATCACCTATGGCTACAGTGTCTCGGTTCTTCTGCTCGGACGGGGAGAGATCTACTTTGACTCGGTATGCACATTCCTGTTTTTTTTATTGATCGGTCGCTATCTGGAGTTTTCCGCCCGGCGAAAAAGCAGCCAGGTCACGGAAAGACTCCTGCAACTCGAACCTGTCCAGACCACCCTCCTGGGGGAAGAGGGCCCGGTTGTTGTGCCGGTGACCTCCGTTGTGGCCGGTGACCAGCTTTTGATACGTCCGGGAGAACGTTTTCCGGTCGATGGCATCATCCTGACCGGAACCACCGCGACCGATGACTCCCCGCTGACCGGCGAGAGCCTGCCCATCAGCCGTGGTCCCGACGATCCGGTGCTGGCCGGTGCCACCAACATTGACGGCACCGTCACGATACGTGCCACCGGGGTCGGTGGCAACACCACCCTGGCCCGCATGGCCCGACTGGTCGAAGCCGCCCAGAATGAGCGCCCGCCCCTGCAAACCCTGGCCGATCAGGTGGCACGACGTTTTGTCGCAGGCATCCTGGTGCTGGCCGCAGCCACCCTGCTCTACTGGTGGCCCCGGGATGCCGAACAGGCGTGGCAATATGTCGTCGCCCTGCTCATCATCACCTGTCCCTGCGCCCTGGGTCTGGCAACGCCCGTCGCCTTTGCCGTGGCGTCCGGCGCGGCAGCCCAACTGGGCATCCTGATCAAACAGGGCGGTGCCCTGGAGCTGCTGGCCAAGGCGGATCTGGTCATCCTGGACAAAACGGGCACTCTGACTCTGGGGCAGCCCCAGGTTACGGCCCTTCACCCGCAGCCTGGCGTCTCCGCCGAGCGGCTTTTGACCCTGGCTGCCCTGGCCGAACAAGGCTCCGAACACCCCATTGCCCGCGCCATCGTCAACCGGGCACACGCCGAGAACATCTCCTTGTCGCAAGAGAGTCCTGTCACCCTGCGCAATCATCCCGGTCTGGGAGTCGAAGTGACCTGTCGGGAAGGGGTGCTGCGTACAGGCAGTCGCGCTTTTTTGAGCCGGGCACTGGGAAAGGAACAGCCCGAACCCAATCAGGACTCCCATATCACCTGGGCCGGGTGCTCTCTCGATCAAGAGATGCTGGGATGGATCGCCCTGACCGATACCCTGAAACCCGACGCCCGGGCAACAGTCGAACAGTTGCGCCACATGGGTCTGACGGTGTGGTTGTTGTCGGGTGATCGGGATCCAGTGGTGCAGAGGGTCGGTGAGGAGGTCGGCGTCGACCGGGCCATGGGCAACAGGCTCCCGGAGGATAAAGAGCGCGTCGTCCAACAGCAGATCGCTGCCGGGCAGTGCGTCGTCATGGTGGGAGACGGCCTCAACGATGCCCCGGCCATGGCGCGAGCCAGCGTGGGCATCACGGTCGAGCAGGCGGCAGATTTGTCGGTGTCGGCCTCTGGTGTGGTCCTTCTCAACCCGCGTCTCTCTTCGTTGACCGTGTTGATCCAACTGGCACGACGCACCTTTCGCATCATTCGGCAAAACTTTGCGCTGTCGATTCTCTACAACGCCTTGGCCATCCCGTTGGCTGTGACCGGCCATGTGGTGCCGGTGGTGGCGGCGATCGCCATGCCCCTCTCCAGTCTGGCGGTGGTGATCAATGCCCTGCGCCTGCGACGCATTACCCCCTGAATGAGATGGATCTTTCCGACCATGGACATCCTGTTTTTGCTCTTGCCCCTGGCCCTGCTGTTGGGCGTGGTTGGCCTGATCATGATGATCTGGGCCTTGAGGAATGACCAGTTTGACGACATGGAGGGGGCCTCGCGGCGTATCCTCTACGACGACGATCAGGAGATGGTGCCCACCCCACCACCCCGCAACGAGGCAACGTCCAACGACCCCGCCGACACACCCCGGTGACTGCCGCAAAACCCAAAAAACAAACCGCCCCGAGGGGCGGCTTGGATGAACGTGGTCCAACCCGACAGGTGATCAACCCAGGCTCAGCGCCCACCCCCCAGACTGTGGACAAACAGCGTGACCTTTTTCACATCCAGCGGGTCGAGCTTTCTGCCCAATCCGGTGTAGCCTTCTCCCCAGGCAGGCATTTGTCCATTTCTGCCGGCACCGATCGAGGTGCGCAGGGTTTGCCGGTCGCCACCAAAAATCCAGATGGCATCGGCCAGGTTCGGTGCGCCAACGGATTTGTCCAGTTTTTGTCCGGCAACCGTATCCAGGAGCGACCCCTTGCCGTTGTCGCCATGGCAGGAGAAACAGGCGGCATCCCCATGGAACAGGACATCCCCCTTCCTGGCCAGGTCAGCATCGTGGGTCTGATTGGATATTTTGAGAACATACTCTGCCAGGGCGTTGACCTGTTCCTCGTTGAGAACACCGCCCGCAGCGCTCAGATGGGCCGGCATCACGCCGGAACGACCGCGATTGACCGACTCATGAATGTCGGCCAGGGTGCCACCAAAAAGCCAGTCGTCATCCACCAGGCTCGGAAAGCCTTTGGTTCCTATGCCACCGCTGCCGTGACAGGGCACACAGTTGCTGGCGAAAACCGCCTTGCCACCCGACAGGGCGTACTGCAACAGGTCGTTGTTCCTGGCAATCTCTTCCAGGGGAAGGGCCGCCAATCGGGCATCAAAGGGCTTTCTGGCCTCTTTGGCCTGGTTCATTTCCGCGTCAAGCTGTTTGACCGTGGACCACCCCAAAACCCCATGGGTAAACCCCTCTTTCCCCATGGTGGGCCACGCCGGAAACAGCACCCAATAGACAATGGCATACACGATGGTTGCATAAAAAGTGTACAACCACCATCTGGGAAGGGGATTGTTGTACTCTTGCAGGGGATAGCCCTCTTCGTCATCCCACTGGTGTCCTGTGGTTTCAACTTTCTTGTCATCGGCCATGGATGATCTCCTCCATTTGGTATGAGCAGACAGAGTCACTGAGCTTCAGCGCGCACGCGACTGGTAGGAGGAAAAATCCACCAGTGTTCCCAGCATTTGCAGATAGGCCACCAGGGCGTCCAGCTCGGTGATGGTCTTGCTCTGGCCCTCCTTGACACTGCCATTGAAGTTGTCCAGGGACATTTTCTTGCCATAGCGCGACTGCAGACCCGACACATCCGACGTCTGCCCAAAAGCCTGACTCTCCAGGTCCGCCACGGCATGCTCGATCATGGCATCGGTGTAGGGAACCCCCACCTTGCGCATGACCTTCATACGATCACGGATATCTTGATAGTTGAGTTTGTCGCGCTCCAGCCATGGATAGGGCGGCATCACCGATTCCGGTACCAGGTTCTGCGGTTTCCGCATGTGTTCCTGGTGCCACAATCTGGAGTATCGACCCCCGACACGGGCCAGGTCCGGTCCGGTACGTTTGGATCCCCACTGGAAGGGGTGGTCATACTGGCTCTCTGCCGCCAGGCTGTAGTGGCCATAACGCTCGACCTCATCCCGGAAGGGACGAATCATTTGCGAGTGGCAGTTGTAGCACTGTTCCCGCATGTAAATGTCCCGTCCCTTCAGCTCCAACGGGGTATAGGGCCGCATGCCCTGTACGGTCTCGATGGTGCTGTCGATGAAGAACAAAGGAACGATCTCCACCAGGCCACCAATCGATATCACCAACAGAATCAATATCCCCATCAGGGGGATGTTTTTTTCAATGATGTCGTGTTTCACGTAATCTCTCCCGCATGGCATATCCGACAGGGGTCTTGATCATGCTGCCTGAGCAGAGTGGCTCGGCTGACGCAGGGTCATGAACAGGTTGTAGGCCATGACCAATCCTCCCAACAGAAAGATCGCTCCGCCAACAGCGCGCATGATGTAGTAGGGATGCATCGCGGCGACCGATTCGACAAAGGAGTAGGTCAGATTTCCATAGGAGTCATAGGCCCGCCACATGAGTCCCTGCATGATGCCGGATATCCACATCGAGATGATGTAAAACACCACGCCAATCGTGGAGAGCCAAAAATGGAAATTGATCAACCTGACCGAGTGGATGGTCGTGCCTGCCAGGCGTGGCACCATGTGGTAGAGTGCCGCAAAAGAGATCATGGCCACCCAACCCAGGGCACCCGAATGGACATGTCCTATGCCCCAATCGGTATAGTGGGAGAGAGCATTGACATCCTTGATGGACATCATCGGCCCCTCGAAGGTGGACATGCCGTAAAAGGAGAGAGAGATCAGCATGAAACGCAGGATAGGATCGGTGCGCAGCTTGCCCCACGCCCCGGACATGGTCATGATGCCATTGATCATGCCGCCCCAGGAGGGAAGAATCAGCATGATGGAAAAAGTCGCCCCCAGCGTCGAGGCCCAGTCCGGCAGAGCCGTATAGTGCAAATGATGCGGCCCGGCCCAGATGTACAAAAATGACAGCGCCCAGAAATGGACGATGGACAGACGGTAAGAGTAGACCGGCCTCTCCACCTGTTTGGGAACGAAGTAATACATCAGCCCGAGAAAGCCGGCCGTAAGAAAAAATCCCACCGCATTGTGCCCATACCACCACTGGATCAAAGCCCCCTGCACCCCGGCCCATACCGGGTAGGAATCGGTCAGGTTGACCGGCACCTCAAGGTTGTTGGTGATGTGCAGAACAGCCACGGTCAGGATGAAGGAGAGATAGAACCAGTTGGCCACATAAATGTGCGACTCCTTGCGTCGTGCCAGGGTGCCGACAAAATTGATCAGGTAGGCAACCCATACCACAGTGATCAACAAATCGATGGGCCAGATCGGTTCGGCGTACTCCTTGGCCTGCGTTATACCCAGAGGATAGGTCACCACGGCACCCACCACCACGGCGTTCCACCCCCAGAAGGTGAACCAGGAGAGAAAATTGGAAAAAAGCCGTACCCGACAGGTACGTTGCACAACATAGTAACTGGTGGCGAACATGACCGATCCGCCGAATGCAAAAATCACGGCCGACGTGTGCAAAGGGCGCAGCCGCCCAAAAGAGAGATAAGGTATCCCGAAATTCAACTCGGGGAAGGCCAACTGCCAAGCCAGAAGATCCCCTACCAAAAATCCTACAATTCCATAGATGACCGCAGCCACCGCGAACCACTGCACAACCTGGTAGTCGTACCGCGCCGCTGGATTCGTCGTTTGTGACACGTCGCCCTCCTTTGTTGGTTACCTCATGTTCCACCCTCCCCCGACTTTTTCACCACTGCAAACGATTCACGTTCCTCCTGTCTCCACCCCAGTCAAGCCAAACCCCGCGACCATTTTTGCCAAACGCCCACTCTCTCATTTTTTCATAAAAAAAGACACCACCCGGCAC
Organism: Magnetococcales bacterium; assembly: GCA_015229045.1. The sequence goes on along the minus strand of JADGCJ010000008.1, from coordinate 43,939 downwards.
CAATTTATATTTTCGTATATCATTTTTTAAAATCCTTCACTACAATTTTTTTTCGTGGCCCTTGCGCTCCACAGAGGGAACAATTCTCCGGTCCTGCCACGGGAACCAGACCGCGCGGCGCATCGAATGATCCAACAACGAGGGAGAGACTGCAAGGTATGCTCGCTGAATCCATGAAGTCCAATACCGGGGAAAAATCGCAGGATGTGCCCGCCGAATCCACAGAACTCTACGCCAATTGGAAAAAGATCTACCCCGCGTATCAAAAGGGTTTTTTCCGCAGTCTGAAGTGGAGCGTCCTGTGGATTCTGCTGGGGGTCTACTACGCCGTGCCTGGCCTGCGCTGGGATCGGGGTGATTCTCTGCCCAACCAGGCGGTCCTTTTCGATCTGCCCAATCGCAAATTTTACATCTTTGACCTGGTCATCTGGCCCCAGGACATCTTTGTATTGGCTTTTTTATTGATCATGATGGCCATGGGTCTGTTTTTCATGACAGCCATGGCCGGTCGGGTTTTTTGTGGATACATGTGCTTTCAGACCGTCTGGACCGACCTGTTTCTTTACGTTGAGAAATGGATCGAGGGCCCACCGGCCCGGCGACGGCGCCTTGATCTGGCCCCCTGGGGCATGACCAAGGTCGCTCTGAAGTTGACCAAGCACACCCTGTGGCTGCTCATCAGTCTGAGTACGGGCGGCGCTTTTGTCTTCTATTTTGCCGATGCGCCCACCCTGTTGGGGCAGTTCATATCGGGTACCGCTCCCACACCAGCCTGGTATGTCCTGGCCCTGCTGACTGGCACAACCTACCTGTTTGCCGGCTTCGCCCGGGAACAGGTCTGCATCTACATGTGTCCTTATGCCCGCTTCCAGGGAGTGATGTTTGACCAGGAGACCTTGATCGTCGCCTATGACGACAATCGCGGCGAACCACGCATGGCCAATCGTCGGCAACGACGCCAACAGACCCATCCGGGGGATTGCATCGATTGTCGTGCCTGTGTGCGGGTCTGTCCAACCGGGATTGACATTCGTGCCGGACAACAGTACCAGTGCATCACCTGCGCCGCCTGCATCGATGCCTGTGACGAGGTGATGGACCGCCTGCACAAGCCTCATGGGCTGATTCGTTACACCTCCTTGAAATCTCTGCAAGGCCTGAGAAGCCGCGTTCTGCGCTTCCGCATCTTCGTCTATGGCACCCTGTTGTTGGCCATGGTGTTTGGCATCGGCTGGCACTTGACTCATCGCAATCCTTCTCAGATCACCATCATTCGTCAACGTTCCCCCGTGTTCATCACCCTGTCCGATGGCAGCATCCAGAACAACTTCACCATTCGCGTCCTCAACATCACCAACCGGCAACGTCAGTATGCCCTCGCTGTGACGGGTCTGCCTGGAGCACACCTGTCTGTCGCCACCAGTTCTGCGCGCAATGCCCACGGGGATCCCCTTTTGGTCGTACCGGCTGGTGCAGCGGAGCCGTTTTTGGTTTATCTTGTTCAACCGCGTGGTCAGTTGCAACCTGGTCGCATCCAGGTCGAATTTTCCCTGACCGCCACAGACGGGAGTGGTGACAGCGATCGCCACTCGACTCTTTTCATGCGTCCGGAGTGACTCCCATGCCCGAACAAGCCCTGCCTGCCACCAAACCTTTGTTGCGCCGCTGGGAGGGTTGGTCTCTGTCGCTTGTTTTGTTTGCATGCGTTGTGATTGTCGCCAATATCGCCCTGGTCTATTTTGCCACCAGCTCCTGGACCGGACTGGTGACCCAAAACTCCTACGAAAAAGGCCTGGCCTTCAATCAGGTGCTGACAGATCAGCACACCCAGGACAAATTGGGCTGGCGCGGCACATTGCAATCCGACACACTCAGGGCCGGAGTTCCCGGACCGATGCTCTTTACCCTGGTCCGGGACGACGGAACCCCTCTGCGTGGTGCCCGGGTCACTTTGGAGCTGTTTCGTCCCGTGGCCGCCGGGCATGACCAGAACCTTGACATGCTCGAAACCTCTCCCGGCCAATACAAAACCTCGGTGTCGTTCAGCCTGCCTGGGGTTTGGGAGGTCAAGATCCGCGCTGTGGTTGATCAGGCCACATTCCGCTACGCCCAACGTCTCACCATAGGTGCCCCATGAACTTTGCCGACCTGTTCGCCTATTCAAAAATCTTTGCCTTGCTGTGGTTTTTCCTGGCTTTCGTCGGTGTCGTTCTTTGGGCCTACTGGCCCGCCCATAAAAAACGTTTCGATGAAGCGGCCCTTAAAATTTTGCGCGACGATGAGGATATTGAACAAAATCACCCCTCGCCACCCTCCCCAAAAGAGAGTGCCCCTCCCCCGGGATGAACAGGAAAAGCGATTGCCTGCTGACAGCTTCGTTGACAGGTAGCATGTTTCGTCTTTTTATACCCTGTATCCGCCCATCGGGTCGGTCGAAAATATCATGAACCCTGCTTGCGCATCGTTTCGTCGGCCAGGAGATCAAGCATGAAGTTCCGCGTTTGGCTCGTCGCTCTGTTTTTTTCCAATCCGGTCCTGGCCGATCGGGTGCAAGTGGCGGTGGCGGCCAATTTTACCGGCCCGGCCAAGGTTATCGCCGCCGACTTTGAGAAAGAGACCGGACACAAGGCGGAGCTTGCTTTTGGCGCCACGGGCAAGTTTTACGCCCAGATCAAGAATGGAGCACCCTTTGAGGTGCTGCTCGCCGCTGACGCCGAAACCCCGGCCAAACTGGAACAGGAGGGAGGAGCCGTCGGCGGTAGTCGCTTCACCTATGCAGTGGGCAAGCTGGTACTGTGGTCACTCAGGCCTGGCTACGTGGATGACCGGGGTGAGGTTTTGCAAAAAGGTGGTTTCAGCCACTTGGCCGTGGCCGATCCCAAACTCGCCCCCTACGGTGCCGCTGCCATGGAGAGCCTGACCGCTCTTGATCTTCTGCAGGCCGTGCAACCAAAATTTGTCCAGGGAGAGAGTATCGCCCAGACCTATCAGTTCGTCGCTTCCGGCAATGCCGAGTTGGGGTTCCTGGCACTCTCCCAGATCATGAAGAACAACAAGATTGCCGAAGGCTCCGCCTGGATCGTTCCTGCCAGACTCCACCAGCCGATCCGCCAGGATGCGGTGATCCTGGACAAGGGCAGGGACAACGTCGCTGCCCGCGCCTGGATGGATTTTCTCAAGGGCGACAAGGCCAGGATGGTGATGCGCTCCTTCGGCTACGACTTCTGACTCGTTTATGCCTGATTCCGGTGATCTCGCTGCCATCCGGCTGACCCTGGAGCTGGCCACGGTCACCACGCTGCTATTGCTTCTGCTTGGTACACCGTTGGCGTGGTGGCTGGCGCGCACCCGCTCCCGCTGGAGGGGAGTCGTAGGAGCGGTGGTCGCCATGCCCCTGGTGCTGCCACCCACTGTGCTGGGTTTTTACCTGTTGATGGTCATGGGACCGGATGGCCCGGTGGGGCGTTTGACACAGGCGTTGGGGTGGGGGCTGCTGCCCTTTACCTTTCCGGGACTGGTGGTGGCGTCGTTTCTCTATTCTCTCCCCTTCGTCGTGCAACCGATTCAAAACGCCTTTGAAGCCATGGGCGATCGCCCCCTGGAGGTCGCCGCCACTCTGCGCGCATCCCCTTTGGATGCCTTTCTCACCGTGGCTCTTCCCCTGGCACGGCCTGGTTTTCTCACGGCGACCATCCTCGGCTTTGCCCACACGATAGGCGAGTTTGGCGTGGTATTGATGATGGGGGGCAACATCCCTGACAAGACTCGGGTTCTCTCGGTGCAAATCTATGCCCATGTAGAGGCGCTGGAGTACACCCAGGCCCACTGGCTTGCCGGAGGCATGGTGCTCTTTTCTTTTCTCGTTTTGCTCGTGTTGCAGGCCTTCCGTCCGGACAGGCGGCAACCATGACGATCGAGGCACGATTTCGCCTTGTCTGGCCGGGTTTTTCCCTGGAGGCTGACTTTCAATGCCCAGGCAAGGGTGTCACAGTGCTGTTTGGACACTCCGGATCGGGCAAGACCACCTTGCTGCGTGCCATCGCCGGTCTGGAAAAGGTGACCGGCGGGCGCCTTGTCGTGAATGGCGAAACCTGGCAGGACGAAGGAATCTTCCTCCCTACCCACCTGCGTCCTCTGGGGTACGTTTTCCAGGAAGCGAGTCTGTTTCCTCACCTGTCGGTACGAGGTAATCTGGACTATGGTCTGCGCCGTGTCGGCCGGGTGGAAGGCTCCCGCTTCGAGGCGATCGTCGAGCTGCTGGGCATCGGCGGCGTGCTTGACCGCAGGCCGGAGCGTCTGTCGGGCGGAGAACGGCAACGGGTCGCCATAGCCCGCGCCCTGCTGACCCAACCACAGCTCCTGTTAATGGATGAACCTCTGGCCTCCCTGGATCAGGTGCGCAAGGATGAAATCCTGCCCTACCTCGAACAGTTGCACGGGGAGTTGGAGATTCCCATCCTCTACGTGAGCCACGCCCTGGACGAGGTGGCACGACTCGCCGACCATTTGGTGGTACTCGACGAGGGACGGGTGCTGGGTGTCGGACCCCTGACAGAGATGCTCGCCCGTCTCGACCTGCCCATCCGCCTCGGAGAGGATGCGGGAGTGGTGTTAACGGCGGTGGTGACCACCCATGACGCCGAATGGCATCTGGCGCACGTCGATTTCCCAGGTGGTGGGCTTTGGGTACGTGACAAGGGCCTGCCCGTTGGTCATGGCGTGCGCGTGCGCATTCTGGCCCGGGACATCAGTCTTGCCCGGGAGTGCATCACCAACACCAGCATCATCAATACCCTGCCCGCCTGTGTCACCGACCTTGGCGATGACGCCCATCCGGCACTTTGCCTGGTACGACTCGATGTCGGCGGAACACCTCTGCTGGCACGACTCACCAAGCGTTCCGCAGCATCCCTGGGACTCGCGGTGGGCCACCAGGTCTGGGCACAAATCAAGGCCGTGGCGCTGATCGCCTGATAGAGGACGGAGGAACAACTCCTTGCCTTTTCATTCCAATTCCAGATCAAGATGGATGCGAGGCGACAACGAACGAGCGAAGAGACAGCACGTGTTGGGTACGGCGAAGAGTGATACCAATTTCACGTCAAATACAGATATTGATCCACTGAAACCTGGTGGTTGATTGCACGATCCCGGGATTCATTGCCAGGGAGTTCAACGCCTCGGCGAGACGGGTTTCTGCTGCCTCCAAAGTATCGAACACGTCATCTCATGCGTCAGTTCGTGGATGAGATGGGCTCAATCGACAACCTTGTCGAAATGGCGTATGGTTCAATAACCGGATAGAGTACCTGCGTCTATAACAACCACCACGGGATCCCTAAAAGCATGTACCCTGCCCCCGATATGCCCCCGCGCCAAGAAAACCTCATGACCAGTGATATCTGCATCATCGCCGGCATGGCTGCCCCGGTTGTCACCCTGACAACATGGCTGATGGCCGACCTCTTTTCTCTGCGAACCATCACCATTCTTTCCACAATTCAGGGAATCGGCATCCTGCAGGCAGCCACAGGATACACCGGCCTGCCGCCGCATGTCCGGCTTGTCTGGCGCGGCGACACCGTGGATGGCAACGATGGCGCCCTCTCCCAAAGACAATTCTGCCAAATCCTGGAGGCAACCTTCACCACCGAACGCGACGACATCCCCATGCAGATGGTCCTGGGAGGCGGGGTCAACTGGATGATCTCTCTCGCCTCCCAATATGCTGCCATGTACCTGGAAGAGGAACGCGGCGATGGCCTGTGGGTGCTGCGTACCGACCCTCGCTTTGAACATCATCCCCATTTTCTGAAACCTGATGACCCGGCCAGAACATGGGACCACACAACGGCATCCCTGCACCAGGCCGATGGGGCCAGCCGCCTGCAACGAGTCTTGTTGCCGGGAAAGGGGATCTCCCACGCCCAACCTGCCCGCGAACAGTTACGATGCACACCGGACGGGATCCACTTTCTGGGCCGCTCCATCCGCCTCACCCCCCTGCTTTTCCTGCTCTACAAATGGATCCTGTCGCAAACCAAGGAACGGTGCCAACGTCCCCAGCTTCCTGGGTGCAGCGGTTGCTTTGCCTGCGCCCTGCCCGCCAAACAGATGGCCGCACTGTGCAAGGAGTTTTCCACCTATTACCAAAACCATACCACCAAGCCTGGCTATGCCCGGGACATGAATCCAGTGGATTTTCTGGAACGCATTCCGGAATATATAAGCAAAATCAATGCAATCATAAAAAAACAAGGCAATGCGGCGCTCCTGCGCAACCTGCGCATCAACAACACCGCCGGGGGCTACCTCCCGGCGGTGGACAAACACTATCTTGGTCGGGAGGAGTGAATGATGGATCGGAAAAATCATAACCTGTTGGAAGCCTCCTGCCGTTTTGCCTTGGCTGGCATGCTCCATGACGTGGGCAAGATCGCCGAACGGGCCGGAATTCCGGTTTCGGATCTGGACGGCAACAAGCAAATCTATTGCCCCTCATGGAATGGTCGTCCACACACACACATCCATGCCGCCTACACCGGCATGGCCATCGATGCCATCGAAAAAAATATTCCCGACATCAAGAAAGGGGATATGACCCCGTTTTCCTCCTGGAGCGATCCGGTCAGCAAGGTCAGGGAGGGCAACTCCCTGATCAACGCCGCCGCCATGCACCACAAACCGGAGACTCCCCTGCAAAGGATCATCGCCACGGCTGACCGCTTGGCCTCCGGGTTCGAACGGTCGGATTTTGAGGTGTACAACCAGGCTGAAGAAGAGAACGAAGAAAACACGGCAACAAAAAAGCGGGTCAACCATCTGCGGGCACGTTTGTGGCCCCTCCTGGAACGCATTGCAGGCAAAGATGGTGAAAAAGAGATTCGGAGCGCAAAACAGCGTTATCCCCTGCGGGCCATGGCCCCGGCAACGCTCTTCCCTACCGAGGAGGGCAAGACAGGCCACGTTCCTGCCGACGATGCCCAGGCCAGGGGTGAGTACAAGGAGTTGTGGGATCAGTTTATCGCTGGGTTGGAAAAGATTCCTGGTTCTCATCGTTCCTCCTTGCCTTTGTGGCTCGACCATTTCGACAGCCTGTTGTTGACCTTCACCCATGCCATTCCCTCGGCCACGGCGGCCCAAAAACCGGGCGGAGGCTTTATCTCCATTCCGGCGGATGTGTCGCTCTATGACCACTCCAAGGCCACGGCAGCCCTGGCGGTGGCCCTGTGGCGGCACCATGAGGCACATGACCGTGTGGATAAAGCGTTTTCCGACGTAGGGTGGAAGGAAAAATGGGACGAACATGCCGAAGAGGAATTTCTCCTGATCCAGGGGGATTTCTTTGGCATCCAGGAGTTCATCCTGTCGGGAGAGGGAACGAAAATGGCCGCCAAAATGTTGCGGGGACGCTCTTTTCAGGTCTCCCTGCTGACGGAACTGGCAGCCATCGAGGTGTTGGATGCCTTTCAGTTGCCGGTTACCAGCCAGATTGTCAACGCGGCGGGAAAGTTCACGATCGTCGCCCCCAACCTGCCCGATGCCGAGTCTCGTTTGACCCGGGTACGCCGCAAATTGGACACATGGTTTCTGGAACAAACCTTTGGTCAGGGGGGGATAGGCTTGGCATCCACGCTTGCGAGGCGTGGTGATTTCAAGAAAAAGAGCTTTGGCGATCTCGTCAGGCGTTTGTTCAAGGATTTGGAAAACCGCAAGCGCCAGCGGTTCGATCTGTGCGGCGCAAACCCGCCCGTGCCGGTCTTCGCCACCGACTATCCAAACCAGGCGTGTGACATGGATGGCAAAAAACCCGCCGTAACCATAGAGCATGAAAAAAAGCTGTGCCAACTTTGCGCCGACCAAATCATCTTTGGTGAACGGTTGGTCAAGAGTGATCGCCTGCTCGTTACTCGGAACGTGGTCAATGATCAAACCCTGGTGGGCGATTATTTCGGCTATCGGGTGACATTGACCGGGGAAGAGGATGAAAGCGGCAAATTTGGCAATCTGGCGCGTGAAGGGGCGTTGTTACGGGTCTGGGATTTTTCATCTCCCAAGGATACGGAGGGTGAAACTCCTCTGTGGCATGGTTATGCCCGCCGTGCCATCAACGGTCACGTTCCAAAGGATGAAAATGGCCTCATCGAGTTTGGGGATATTGCCCAATTTGGCGCGCCAGTCGATGCAGAGGGGAAAAAGCGTGGGGTGGCCGCCCTTTCGCTCCTCAAGGGGGATGTGGACAATCTGGGAGAAATCTTCCGTAACGGTTTGAAAGAACACTACACCTTTGCCCGCATGGCGGCCCTGTCGCGGCAGTTGAATGCCTTTTTTGCCATCTGGCTGCCCTGGCATTGTGCCCAAAAATCCAAAAATACCTACACCGTTTTTGCCGGTGGCGATGACTTTTTCCTCATCGGGCCATGGCTGGAGCAGATATATCTGGCCAAGACCATGTGCCGTGAATTTGCCCGTTACGTCGCCAACCCCGACATCCACTTTTCCGCCGGGCTGGCCATGACCAAGCCGGGCGTTCCGGTTCCGGCCATGGCCACCCTGGCCGAGGAGGCTTTGGAGAACGCCAAACAGTACAAAGAGGACGAGGAGCAGGAAGAGGCTGACAAGAATGCCATCACCTGCTGGGGCCGCACCGTCGATTGGGACACCTTCTCTGCCATGCTGAATGCAGAGCAGAAGTTGAAAGAGTTGGTGGAGGTGCTGAAAGAGCAATACGACGTCGAGCTGAGTACCGCCTATCTCTACGGCCTGCTCCACCTGTGCGACAAGGCAGAAAGTGCCAAAATAAAGCCGGAAGACAACATCTGGCGCTCCTGGTTTGTCTATCGTACTTGGCGGTTTGTCATCGATAAGATGCGTGGTGTAAAAGACGATAAACGTCGATCTATCTATAAAGAAAAATTTGCCCAGGAAATCGGCAAACAGATCGCCAGCAACAAAGGCGATTATAAAATTGCCCTGTTTACCCATCTTTATCAGAGAAGAGAGGTGTGATGAACATGAATGACTTCAAAAATCCTACCCCTACAAAACCCGCACCCCCTACAACTCCAGCTGCCAGTTCATTGGCCATCGTCTTTGATCCGGTAAGTGAAACATTATTCGACAAAACAGCCAAGGCGTGGGCCGAAAAATTGAACAAAGCCAGGCAAGCCAAGAAAGACAGCAACAAGTCTACCCAACTTCGGAGATTTTATGACGAAATCTGCATGTGGGCGGAAAAGGTGGGGAATGACCCAAAAAAATATGAGGATCTGATCCCTTTCATCCGCATGCTTAATGCCAAGACGGCCTATGCCCATGGCAGAAAAGAATTGGTGGACCAGGGTTTCGTTGAACTTGTGGATAAAAGCCTGAAGCAGGTCAAGGATCCAAAAACTTTGCAATGTTTCAAGCTGTTCATGGAAGCAATCATGGGTTTTTACAAAGAACTGGAGCAACATTCTAACTGAATGAGAGGGTATCGATCATGAAACTCGACAATATTGAGATCATCTCCGGAACCATCGAAGTCTTGACCGGCCTGCATATCGGCAGCGGCAACAATGAAATGCACATCGGCGGGTCGGACAACCCCATCATTCGCCACCCCCATACCGGGCAACCTTACATTCCGGGCAGCAGCCTCAAAGGCAAAATCCGCAGCCTGCTGGAATGGCATGCCGGGCTGGCAGCTATGAATCCTGTTGGAAAGGGATATGGACCTATGAGCTACAAAGCATGGAAAGACATAAAAGATGGTGATCCACAGAAAGAAAAAGCGGAAAACATCCTCAAATTATTCGGGGTGTCGGGTGGAGATGAGATGGAGAAGTCTGATGCCGAAAAATTCGGCCCCACCCGCCTCTCTTTCCGGGACTGCCTGCTCGACCAATCATGGGTCGAGAAAATCGATAAGAAGAATCTTTCCCTCACCGAAATCAAGATGGAAAACACCATCGACCGGGTGCGCGGGGTGGCGGAACATCCCCGCAACGTCGAGCGGGTTCCGGCGGGGGCGAAGTTTCAGTTTGAGGTGGCCATCAAGGTTTTGGGCATGGATGACGCTGATAAACTCCAGAACACTCTTTTCAATGGGCTAAAACTGTTGGAAATGGACAGCCTGGGCGGGTCCGGCTCGCGGGGATATGGGCAGATCAAGTTCAACCTCACCAGCGATGGACATCAGAGCCAACTCGACGCAACCAAGCCGTTCGAGGCCAAGAAGTCATGAAAACGCTGCTTGTCACCCTCAAGCCCCTGACGGCCTTTGCCACCCCGCTCCACGGCGACACCCTGTTCGGGCAACTCTGCTGGAGATTGCGCTACACCCTTGGCGAAGATTGGCTGGACGAGTTGTTGACAGAGTACACCCAGGGCAAGCCTTTTCTCGTGGTGTCGGATTTTTTCCCTGCCGGGTCTATTCCCCGGCCCCAGTTGCCGGGTGGATTTTTTCCGGGGCAGGAGGAGAAGATCGAGGGAAAAGATCGCAAAGCCGATAAAAAACGCACCTGGATGCCTTGGAATCAGTACGACAAGCCTCTCGCCGAGTGGATCACACTCTGCGCGTCGGAAAAAGAAATTTGGCCTCCCGATCCAGAAACGGTGCAATCCGGAAGAAAGCACAAGGCAGGACGTGTAATCCAACCACAACCCCGCAACGCCATCAACCGGCTGACCGGCACCACCGGCGAGGATGGTTTTGCCCCCTATACCGTGGAACAAACCTGGTTTCCGCCAGCGGCACGGTTGGAACTCTGGCTTCTGTACGACCCTGAGCGGCTGGAGCAGGAATATTTGGAAGAGGCCTTATGTGCGATCGGCCAAACCGGATTTGGCAAGGATGCCAATGTTGGCCTGGGAAAGTTTTTGGTGGAAAAGGTTTGTGCGGCAAGCTTGCCAAATCAAGAAGAGAGCAATGCCTGGCTGACCTTGGGTTTTTGTGCGCCACAGGGTGGAGGGTTTGACCCAGAACGGAGTTTCTATCAAATCTTCACCCGCTTTGGTCGGCATGGCGATGTGGCAGCCCTGACCGGACAGGTCTACAAAAATCCCATCCTGCTGGCTCGCGCCGGAGCCGTGCTGACACCCCAAGATACATTCAATCCTGACCGCCGCTTTGTTGGTCAGGGATTGGGTGGGGAGGGCACCCTCTCCAAAGCCATCCCGGCAACTGTCCATCAGGGTTACTGCCCGGTGGTGGGGATTCGCCTGCCGAAACAAGAGAGGAGCTGAATCGATGCCACTACCCAAAGAGCCGTTCCTCAGGAACTATCGCCTCGTCATCTCCACTCTGTCGCCCATTCACATCGGTTGCGGCGAGGATTATGAGCCGACGCATTATGTGGTCAAAGAGAACTCTCTCTACCCTCTGCTGGATTTGGCGGCAACGGGTGCGTTTGCAAACCATGAAGGTCGTCAAAAATTGGAACGGGCCGTTGCCGGAAAAGATAGCCTGGTCAACCTGCAAAAGCTCTATGGTCAGGAAACAGATCTTCCCTTTACTGCGGACCGTTATGTGCCCATGACTAACGCGGCGGCGGCTCGTCATAAAAATTGGATTACGGGAAAGGGGCAATGCGTCATTGAGCGGACAATCTATGACCCCATTTCCCAAAACCCCATCCTGCCCGGAACATCTATAAAAGGTGCCATCAGAACCGCTATTCTGAATCATCTAATAAAAACAAAAAATGTCCATGAATTCAAAAACGCCAAAGAACTTGAGAAAAAAATACTCGGAGGATCTTTCGACACAGATCCCCTGCGCCTCCTCAAGATTGGCGATGCCCACCTTGCGGATGCCAGGACATGCGAACCGACCCGCATCATGACCCGTCATGGAAGACACTGGAAAGATGGCTCCACCATAACGGTCAAGGATCCATCCCAAAACCTGGTGGAGTGCATCTCTCCCTTCATGGTTCGCAGCTTCGTGGCCAGGATGACTGTACAACACGGGTGGCCTTATGACATCGCTGATATATGCAATGGATTTTATGGGGGCATTGTCTTTAAAAAGCAGATCGACATGCTTGAAGCAATGAAAACGCCGGAATGGACAGATCTTGCACAGGAGATCAGACACTCCATGGCTGCAAAAAGTGGTTTTTTGCTGAGGGTTGGGAAACACGATGGAGCTGAGTTTCTGACCATCGAAAAATACAGGAAAATAAAAACAAAACACGGAGATAAATTACCAATCTCCACCACGGTATGTGGTATGGAAAGCGGAGGTTATGCCCCTTTTGCCTGGTTGTTTGTCGAAGTGGTTCAGGAAGGGGAGGAACCAGCAGCCAACCCGCTGATATCAACCCTGCACAAACTGGGCAGCGATATTTCTGCAAAAAGCAAAATTCGGCAGCAACAGTTTGCGGAGCAGAAAAGCGAGTCTGTTAAAAGGCACCAAGCCACTGAGGTAAAACGTCAAACCGAAGCTGAACAACGCCGGGTCGAAGACGAAAAACGCAAAATTGAAGAAGAAAAGCGGTTAGCCGAGAAAAAAAAGCTTGAAGATGAACTGGCCAGCATGACCCCCAACCGGCGCCAGATTGAGGAGTTGCAGAAGACCATCCGTGATACCCCTCTCCCCCAACCCATCAGTGGCCAGTTGTGGCAGGACGTTGGCAAACTGGTCAAAGAGGCCGCAACCTGGCTCCCAGAGGACAAGGCCGAACTGGCCCGAGTTTGCCGCGATGAACTTCCCGCCAAGCTTAAAAGTGTGGACAAAAAGAGACTGCAAGCCCTTCAGGATACTTTATTGACATGAATACGCCATCTCACCCTTTTTCCATTGCCCGCTATCTCTTCGACTGGGAAGTCGAAACCCCCATGCGGTTGCCGGAGTATGCCGGATCGGCGTTGCGCGGGGTATTCGGGGCAGCGTTGCGGCGCATCACCTGCCTGACCGATGCAGCGACATGCGCCGGGTGTGGCATCACCAACACCTGCCCCTGGTCGATGATCTTCGAGGCTCCACCACCGGCAGAACGCCATGCGGTCCAGCATTTTGCCCGCATCCCGAACCCTTACATCATCGAGCCACCGGCATGGGGAAAACACCATTTCCACCCCGGTGAACGGTTGACCTTCGGCATGGTGCTGGTAGGACGGGCACTCGCGCAGTTGCCCTTGATCATTCTGGCGTGGCAACGCGCCCTGGGCCGGGGGGTCGGCCACGAAAACGGCACGGCACGACTCCTCGGTGTGCGCCATGTTCTGCCCGATGGATCGGAACAGGTGGTTTATGATCCAACGGTCGGGGTGGTGATCGACCACGCCAGGGAGATCAGCCCCGCAAGCATGCTACCTTCGGCAACGGAGCGGATCACCCTGAACTTGCTGACGCCCTTGCGCATTCAGCGGGAGGGCAAACCCCTGGGTCCGGGTCGCTTGACCCCACGGGATTTTTTGCTGACCCTGGCCCGGCGCATCTCCCTGCTGGCCGAATTTCATGCCGGAGTGCGGCTGGGGTTGGATTTTTCCGACCTCACGCACCGGGCGGAGGCACTTACGGCGCATGGATCTCTGGGCTGGCGGGACTGGACGCGCTGGTCGGGCCGCCAGCAACAGGAGATGACCCTGGGCGGTGTCACCGGGCGTTGGACCTTACGGGGTGACCTGACACCGTTCTGGTCCTTGCTCTACCTCGGCCAGTGGTTGCATGTCGGCAAGAATGCCACCTTTGGGTTGGGGAGATACTGGATGATGGATGACGCAGCACAAGAAAAAGGGGGAATCCTTGTATGACCATCTATTTTGTCAGTCGCCACCCGGGAGCGGTGGCTTGGGCACACGACAATGGCGTAGCCGCCGACGTTCGGGTCGAGCATCTGGACCCGGAGATCATTCAGGCAGGCGATATGGTGATCGGCTCTCTGCCGGTCAACCTTGCGGCACGCATTTGCCACCGGGGGGCGCGTTATCTGCATCTTTCGCTGGAATTGCCCTCCGCATGGCGAGGACGAGAGCTGACCAAGGAAGAGATGACCGCTTGCGGCGCGAGGATCGAGGAGTATCGCATCGAGGATAAACAGCAGGAGGGGAGAGCATCATGATAGTCCTATTGATCAGTGCGATAATCGTCGCACTGATATCGGATCGGTTATAACATCGGCCTGGAGAAGATCGTACACCCCCCAATTTGTTCAGTGCGATAATCGTCGCACTGATCGCATCGAGGATAAACAGCAGGAGGGGAGAGCATCATGAGCAAGGTATTGATCAGCTTTTTGGGCAAGGTGCGACGTAAAGAGGGTTCATATGACAAAACCAAATATCGGTTCGACTCCGGGGACATCGAGGAAACCAGGTATTTCGGGCAAGCATTGACCAGACAGTTGCGACCGGATCGGATGGTTATGCTTGGTACCAGCGGCAGCATGTGGGATGTCTTTTTTGACGATATCGGCCAGGGCAATGAGTTCATCGAGGAGAGATTGGCCATCGTGGATGAAGTGGATGGCAATCGGGTTGGAGAAGAACGGTTGCAAGGGTTGACACCGTTACTGGAAAAGAGTCTGGAAACCCCCTGCCGTTTGCGAATTATTCCCTATGGCCGCGACTCAAAAGAACAGACCAGGATTCTGGAGATCCTGGCCAGCGAGGTACAGGAGAGGGATGAGGTTTTTATTGATTTGACCCATGGATTCCGCATCCTGCCCATGCTGGGCCTGCTGAGTGCCCTGTACCTGCAAACGGTAAAAAAGGCCAGGATTGGCGGCCTGTATTATGGCGCCTACGACATGCGCGACGGTGGCAACGAAGCCCCCGTCTTGCGCCTGGATGGGTTGTTGAGCATCGCCGACTGGATCGGTGCCGTGGATCGTTATGATCAGAGTGGCAACTATGGGGTATTTGCCGACCTTTTGGGTGCCGACAATCCCGGAAGTCCGGTGGAGACATTAAAAAAGGCGGCCTTTTATGAACGCACGAGCAATTCGGCCCAGGCCAGGGATCAGGTTTCCACTTTCCATGGCTGGTTCAAGGATGCGCAGGATTTACCCCCCGCTGCCAATTTGTTCAGAGAGGCTTTGGAGGCAAGGATCTCTTGGTTCAAGGAGAAAGACCGGGCTGCCCGAGAAGAACGCCTGGCGTTGGACTATCTCAAACGAAAAGATTATCTGCGAGCAGCCATTTATGGTTTCGAGGCCCTTGTCACAAGGAGATGTCTTGAGGAACGGATGTTCCCGGACAACTATGACGATCGAGAAAAAGCCGATATATCACTCAGGAGTAAATCTGAATTCAATATATTAAAGGCCCTTAGAAATTCCATGGCGCACGGAATATCTCCCAAAGACGCCAACATCAAAAGAGCGCTTGAGTCTGAAGAAAACTTGCGTCGCGAATTAGAAAAACTGTTCAAGAATCTCGGTATCAGCAAAAGGTAACGCACCATGCCTTCTCTCTACGTGACCGAGCAGGGTGCTACGGTACGGCATGCCGGGGCGAGTTTGCAGGTGACGCTGGACGCGGATGTTGCGGGTGGTCAGGCGGCAGCGACGACCCGTTCGATTCTTTTGGGCGTGGCGTCGCATCGTCTGGAGATGGTTGGTTTGGTGGGGCGGGTGCATATCACGGCCAACGCCACGCATCTTTGCCTCGAACAGGGTATCGGTGTGGCCTGGTTTGGTTGGAACGGGCGTTTTTTGGGGCGTTTGGTGCCGGCTTTGGCGAAATCCGGGGATTTGCGCATGGCCCAGTATCGGTGCGCCATGGACCCTGTGGCAGCCATGGGGATTGCTCGCCGGATCGTGGCGGGCAAGTGCGCCAATGCCGTGGCTGTTTTGCGTGGCATTCAGGCCAACTATCCCGGGTTGGACTCGGTGGCCGAGGCCATGCGGGAGATCAACGGAGCCGACGAGAGGATCGTTGCTTGCCAGGAGGCCGAGCAGTTGCTTGGCATCGAGGGGAACGCTGCCCGTGCCTATTTTGGTGCTTTTGGGGAGGGGTTTCGTGGTGAGATCGGTTTTACGGGTCGGCAACGGCGTCCGCCGCCTGATCCGGCCAATGCCTTGCTCTCTTTTGGCTATGTTTTGCTGGGCAATCTGATCGGCGGCACGTTGGAGGCCCGGGGATTGGATCCTGCGGTGGGGTTCTTTCATGCCTTGCGTCCCGGGCGGCCGAGTCTGGCTTTGGATTTATTGGAAGAGTTTCGGCATCCGGTGGTGGATCGTTTTGTGTTGCGGGTGGTTAATTTGCGTATCGTGCGTCCGGAGATGTTCGAGGCGGACCCTGAGGCGGCGGGTGGGGTACGTTTGACCCGGGCTGGGCTTAAGGTATTTTTTCGTGCCTGGGGGGAATATTTGGAGCGTCCCATTCCGGAGGTGATTGACGAAGGTGGTGGTGAAGAGAGCGATGAGGAGGGTGATAGAGTGAAGAGGGCGACTCCTGCCACGTTGATTCGGCGCCAGGTGGATCGTTTGGCGGCTGCCTTGCGCAGTGGAGGCGCTTACCAGCCATTTTTGCTGCGTGGGTAAGGTAAAAAGCGGCGCCCAGGTCGGGATTTGCATGACCTGGGTGAGGGCACTTGTCAGCCATTTTTTCTGTGTGGGTAAGGTATCGATGGTTTGTTGTGTTGACCATGGTTGTATTGGATAATCACCATGAATAGGGGTCAGCGATACATCATCTGCTATGACGTAGCCCATGATCGGCGACGGCGGCGCCTGGCTGTTTGTCTGGACGGTTTTGGCGACCGGGTGCAGGAGAGTGTTTTTGAAGCCGTTCTTGATCCTTTGCTCTTTGACAAAATGCTTTTGGCGATCAAGGCCATCATCTCCTCCAAGCAGGATTCCGTGTTGATTTATCCTCTTTGCGCTCATTGCGTTGGCAAGGTTCACCGCATGGGTGTGCCTGGGCCTATCCCGGGGGAGGAGAGGGTGTTCGTTGTCTGATGAATGCGTCGCAGACGCTTTTCGTAACCTCCAGAGGATTTTTTCTCTGGGGAGGTTACGGATGATGGCAACTGTTTGGAGTTATAGTAATTTCTTGTTGCCAGCCAAACTTTTTCGGGAAAAATGGTGTCTCGTCGTCATGCACCTTGCCATGGTTACGAAAAGTGTGCCATAATTCTCCCCGTATTCAGTGGGATGGAGATGGGAGGCTTGCAGTAATCGCCCCGCTTTTAAGGGGATTGAGACTCTCCTCCTGGGGTATGATAGTGATGCCGGTATCCCGCTTGCAGTAATCGCCCCGCTTTTAAGGGGATTGAGACAACATTTTTCACTCCTCAAGCAATCAATCAATCAGACAACTTGCAGTAATCGCCCCGCTTTTAAGGGGATTGAGACGGCTTTGCGTGCCGCAAAGCCTGACAACGTGGGCTACTCTTGCAGTAATCGCCCCGCTTTTAAGGGGATTGAGACAACAGTTCCTTTCTGTATTGTGCTAGCATTTTTGTCCCCTTGCAGTAATCGCCCCGCTTTTAAGGGGATTGAGACCTTGTGATACCACAACCAACTGATTATATTGTAATGTGTCCTTGCAGTAATCGCCCCGCTTTTAAGGGGATTGAGACACTCTAACACGGATGCTTCAAGCGTCGGGCTAATAACGCCTTGCAGTAATCGCCCCGCTTTTAAGGGGATTGAGACTCACTAGGGCGGTGCCGTACACCCGGGCGTTTCCGCTCCTTGCAGTAATCGCCCCGCTTTTAAGGGGATTGAGACCGTTTTTCCGCGCATAGCCGCGACGCCGCAGTAACGGCTTGCAGTAATCGCCCCGCTTTTAAGGGGATTGAGACCTCCTAACCACCTGACTGCTAGAAATTTCATTAAAATAACCTTGCAGTAATCGCCCCGCTTTTAAGGGGATTGAGACTTCTCTCCCGTTTGTACAACGTTGGGTTTCCTGCCCAACTCCTTGCAGTAATCGCCCCGCTTTTAAGGGGATTGAGACTCTATGACCCCCCGGTGGGGGCCTCCTACCCCCTCCCCCTTGCAGTAATCGCCCCGCTTTTAAGGGGATTGAGACGGCGGCGGGGCGGCGGGGCGGCGGGGCGGCGGGGCGGGCTTGCAGTAATCGCCCCGCTTTTAAGGGGATTGAGACCTTTTGACTCTTCTCTGGATAGCCAGCGGGCCATCCCTCTTGCAGTAATCGCCCCGCTTTTAAGGGGATTGAGACCGCGCAAGAGCATATCTTTTTCCTCCTGCGTAATTATACTTCTTGCAGTAATCGCCCCGCTTTTAAGGGGATTGAGACAGGTCGACCCCGTGGGACACGAGAAGGGTAACCCTTCCTTGCAGTAATCGCCCCGCTTTTAAGGGGATTGAGACACAGTCAATCGACTTCATTCCTGGAGATTTTTCCGCAATCGCTTGCAGTAATCGCCCCGCTTTTAAGGGGATTGAGACAATGCTCCCAACCATCTTATGGCTGTAAATTTCATGGGACTTGCAGTAATCGCCCCGCTTTTAAGGGGATTGAGACTCTAGTGATGCCCATTTCTTACGGGCCTCCTCTCTTTTTTCTTGCAGTAATCGCCCCGCTTTTAAGGGGATTGAGACTGTTCGTCAAACCTGCTAAACGCGGGTCTGTCGTATACCCCTTGCAGTAATCGCCCCGCTTTTAAGGGGATTGAGACAATAGTGTCAATCACCGAGTGCCCCTCCGGCACTTTCGTTCTTGCAGTAATCGCCCCGCTTTTAAGGGGATTGAGACGCCGATACCCTGTCGCAAGACGAATTGGAGTTATTTTACTTGCAGTAATCGCCCCGCTTTTAAGGGGATTGAGACCGAAGGTGCCGCGATGATTTTTGCGTCTGTCATCACTTTTCTTGCAGTAATCGCCCCGCTTTTAAGGGGATTGAGACAATAATACTCGCCTGTGCGAACCAACGTCGCAATTGCACTTGCAGTAATCGCCCCGCTTTTAAGGGGATTGAGACAACGATGCCGGTGATTTTGTCCGTGATTGACACAATAGTCTTGCAGTAATCGCCCCGCTTTTAAGGGGATTGAGACATAACATCGTCGCCTTTCGCGACAATGTTCACAACAATATCCTTGCAGTAATCGCCCCGCTTTTAAGGGGATTGAGACAGAAGCTCATCTATCGCCTTCATGTCCTCCCTGTCCATTACTCTTGCAGTAATCGCCCCGCTTTTAAGGGGATTGAGACAATGCCCAAGCATCTTGTTCAAAAACGGGAACTGTTTGCTTGCAGTAATCGCCCCGCTTTTAAGGGGATTGAGACGGCTCATCTTTTCCGCCACCAGGTCACGACCCCCGGCCACCTCTTGCAGTAATCGCCCCGCTTTTAAGGGGATTGAGACATGCTTTGACAGGAATGCCAAAGCATTTTTTTTAAAACTTGCAGTAATCGCCCCGCTTTTAAGGGGATTGAGACAAAACTGGAATAACAGGTATCGCAATAAAACGTTTAAACGAAACTTGCAGTAATCGCCCCGCTTTTAAGGGGATTGAGACCACGTCTGGGTTTCAGTACGTGTTGCCAGTAGATTACCGTCTTGCAGTAATCGCCCCGCTTTTAAGGGGATTGAGACGATGTCCCCGGTTGTTGACAAGATATCCAAACATTCTTGCAGTAATCGCCCCGCTTTTAAGGGGATTGAGACCACGTGTCGCGAGAAACGTGACACGTGTTGTGACCTTTATCTTGCAGTAATCGCCCCGCTTTTAAGGGGATTGAGACCTGACGTGCGTCACGTACTCTAGCGTCGTGAATGCTGATCTTGCAGTAATCGCCCCGCTTTTAAGGGGATTGAGACGCCCCCACGCCGCTGCTGCGGCGTGTTGCGCTTCTGACATCTTGCAGTAATCGCCCCGCTTTTAAGGGGATTGAGACTTCCCTGCGCAACACGCGCAAGAACGCTTCCTCTGCGTCTTGCAGTAATCGCCCCGCTTTTAAGGGGATTGAGACACTGGTTGAAAGAGGCCACCTTGTTTACTGTATTGATGATTCTTGCAGTAATCGCCCCGCTTTTAAGGGGATTGAGACGCACAACGATGCCGTCGATTTTTCCGGTGATTGACACAATCTTGCAGTAATCGCCCCGCTTTTAAGGGGATTGAGACGGGTCTCTCCCCCAGGGACCGCCTCCCCTCTCATCGTCTTGCAGTAATCGCCCCGCTTTTAAGGGGATTGAGACCTTCGGGCGCGGCGCCGCGATGATTTTGAGTGCGTACGCTTGCAGTAATCGCCCCGCTTTTAAGGGGATTGAGACACGCTCCTCCTCCCCTCTCATCGTAATCGATTACCCCCCCTTGCAGTAATCGCCCCGCTTTTAAGGGGATTGAGACGGTGAGATAAGCCCCCGGGCCGAATCCCTTGATTTTCTTGCAGTAATCGCCCCGCTTTTAAGGGGATTGAGACGAAGCCGGACCAGTATCCGGACATACCAGGTCCAGGCGACCCTTGCAGTAATCGCCCCGCTTTTAAGGGGATTGAGACGTAGATGGCAAGAGGATTTTTCGTGGGGAGGACGGGTGGCTTGCAGTAATCGCCCCGCTTTTAAGGGGATTGAGACAGCAAAACAGCTAGGGCGGCGGCGGGGGGCGGGGCGGGCTTGCAGTAATCGCCCCGCTTTTAAGGGGATTGAGACACGTTCCTTCGTGTACGTTTCACCAGAACCACCACAAACGCTTGCAGTAATCGCCCCGCTTTTAAGGGGATTGAGACAGTTGCTGTGAAACTGTCGCTCGAATTTTCAGCATTCTTGCAGTAATCGCCCCGCTTTTAAGGGGATTGAGACGAATTGTGCCGTCCGAATTCCGGACGACAGATGCAGGCTTGCAGTAATCGCCCCGCTTTTAAGGGGATTGAGACGCATAGATAGGCTCCGGAACCGAAGTCCCGTATCTTCTTGCAGTAATCGCCCCGCTTTTAAGGGGATTGAGACACGACAAATCTGCGCCACGCAGATCGGCGCATTCCAACTTGCAGTAATCGCCCCGCTTTTAAGGGGATTGAGACATTTCATTGTGGTCTGGACTCCACCCGCCATCACAATCTTGCAGTAATCGCCCCGCTTTTAAGGGGATTGAGACTTGCGTAGTGAAATCTTCTATCAAATCCATCTTCTTCTTGCAGTAATCGCCCCGCTTTTAAGGGGATTGAGACTCATTGATACCTTGTTCGCCAACATGTTTTTGCATGTTTTCTTGCAGTAATCGCCCCGCTTTTAAGGGGATTGAGACACACCTTGGACCATTTAATTCCACGTTGGTTTTTCCCTTGCAGTAATCGCCCCGCTTTTAAGGGGATTGAGACACAATTGTTCAGTTTCCGTCACGTATTTGACAAGCTCGTCCTTGCAGTAATCGCCCCGCTTTTAAGGGGATTGAGACACTCATATGTGTCGTCTCCTGCCTCATCCGGGTTAAGAGACTTGCAGTAATCGCCCCGCTTTTAAGGGGATTGAGACTCATATCCAATTCCGGTTTGGAAGGTGAGATGTTTACCCCTTGCAGTAATCGCCCCGCTTTTAAGGGGATTGAGACTCTGTGATATGGTTAAGTCAAACCCGTCTCTCACAAGCTTGCAGTAATCGCCCCGCTTTTAAGGGGATTGAGACTTCTTATTTGTGACAGGGTTAAGTCAACCCCGTCTCTTACGAACTTGCAGTAATCGCCCCGCTTTTAAGGGGATTGAGACCCTCGCGAGGGAAAACTAGATAAGATCCGGGACCGAACTTGCAGTAATCGCCCCGCTTTTAAGGGGATTGAGACGCGGGAAAACTAAATATGATCCGGGACCGAAGTCCCGTCTTGCAGTAATCGCCCCGCTTTTAAGGGGATTGAGACTGTCCAGCGCGGCCCATCCCAAGGGCCTCCCCTTTCATCGTCTTGCAGTAATCGCCCCGCTTTTAAGGGGATTGAGACTATTACTGCCTCTCTCGCGTTTTTTCTTTTCGAGTGGCTTGCAGTAATCGCCCCGCTTTTAAGGGGATTGAGACGGGCCTCCCAGCCCCTCCCCAGGAAAAACTAAATATGATCTTGCAGTAATCGCCCCGCTTTTAAGGGGATTGAGACTCACCAGGTACGAACGGGGCATGCGGATCATCCGTTGCCTTCTTGCAGTAATCGCCCCGCTTTTAAGGGGATTGAGACCAGTCAAGGGCGCCGGCTTTCGTTGCCTCTTCTGTCTTGCAGTAATCGCCCCGCTTTTAAGGGGATTGAGACAAGGCCAGCTCCACCACCGCGTCCCGGGTCATCAAGCGTCTTGCAGTAATCGCCCCGCTTTTAAGGGGATTGAGACTGGATATGCTCGGCATACTGCCGCTCCCGGACCGCCAACTTGCAGTAATCGCCCCGCTTTTAAGGGGATTGAGACAAAAAGCCCGTCTTGTTGTACTGGTCCGCCTTAGTAACTCTTGCAGTAATCGCCCCGCTTTTAAGGGGATTGAGACACAGTCAGAGCAATCTGACTGTCCAGCGCGGCCCGTCCCTTGCAGTAATCGCCCCGCTTTTAAGGGGATTGAGACAATCAATTACCCCTCGGACAGGGCCTCCCAGACCCTCTTGCAGTAATCGCCCCGCTTTTAAGGGGATTGAGACTCCCGTATCTTCCTCACTTGTGACGGGGTCAACTCGACCCTTGCAGTAATCGCCCCGCTTTTAAGGGGATTGAGACTGCCACCTTCTTTTGCACCTCAGGCGGCCAGTAGGTGGCCTTGCAGTAATCGCCCCGCTTTTAAGGGGATTGAGACAAAGAGTCACTCTCTGCTTAGACCACATCATCACAAAATCCTTGCAGTAATCGCCCCGCTTTTAAGGGGATTGAGACACAATCGCCGTGCCGCCTTCTTTTGCACCTCAGGCGGCCTTGCAGTAATCGCCCCGCTTTTAAGGGGATTGAGACTCTTTATTTGTTCATCTGAGGAGTTTCGGATGATATCTCTTGCAGTAATCGCCCCGCTTTTAAGGGGATTGAGACATTTAGGATTATTGATTTTTAGAAGTGTCTGGGATGAACCCCTTGCAGTAATCGCCCCGCTTTTAAGGGGATTGAGACCTTAGCTCGCGGCTCCCCCATAAGCTCGCCAATTTCCTTCATCTTGCAGTAATCGCCCCGCTTTTAAGGGGATTGAGACTCTGTTTTAGTTAGCCTTCTGTAACAAGCCAAACACCTTCTTGCAGTAATCGCCCCGCTTTTAAGGGGATTGAGACGATTGTTGTTGCTTCCGGAACATGTTTCCGAGCCGGAACACTTGCAGTAATCGCCCCGCTTTTAAGGGGATTGAGACGTCGGACTTATGTTGCCGTTCATACTAACACCTCGCACAACCTTGCAGTAATCGCCCCGCTTTTAAGGGGATTGAGACTCGATCTTCCTGGAAAGCCAACGATTCATCCCTCCTTCCTTGCAGTAATCGCCCCGCTTTTAAGGGGATTGAGACTTCTTGTTCGCTGAGTTGCGCGAACAACAACTGTTCCCTTGCAGTAATCGCCCCGCTTTTAAGGGGATTGAGACTAAAGAAACGTGTTGTTTGCAAACGCCTTGGCGTTTCTTGCAGTAATCGCCCCGCTTTTAAGGGGATTGAGACGACACTTATTATTTTTCCATCGAAAACTATTTTGATGGCTTGCAGTAATCGCCCCGCTTTTAAGGGGATTGAGACTTTTTGTACTTTGCAATCATCATCGTTGTTCCTCCTCCTTCTTGCAGTAATCGCCCCGCTTTTAAGGGGATTGAGACCCCTGAGACCTTGAGACTCAGTGTCTTTCGAGTACGCAAGCTTGCAGTAATCGCCCCGCTTTTAAGGGGATTGAGACTGACCCTGAGCCCTTGTGTCTCAGTGTCTTTCGAGTACGCAACTTGCAGTAATCGCCCCGCTTTTAAGGGGATTGAGACGACTTGATCCGGGTATTCTTCTCCGTCCCCAGGAGAAGCTTGCAGTAATCGCCCCGCTTTTAAGGGGATTGAGACACCCATTCATTTTCCTTTCCAAGTAGTGCGATAGCCGTCTTGCAGTAATCGCCCCGCTTTTAAGGGGATTGAGACATTACATCATCGCCCTTGGCAATGAGGTGTATTGTGAGCTTGCAGTAATCGCCCCGCTTTTAAGGGGATTGAGACTTAAGAAACGGAAACTGTTTCTCAAACAGTTCTCTCTTCTTGCAGTAATCGCCCCGCTTTTAAGGGGATTGAGACACACCGGCCTGCATCAGGCCGAAGTCGCGGTTTCCCTCGCTTGCAGTAATCGCCCCGCTTTTAAGGGGATTGAGACAATTGGACAAAACCAACCGAAGTGTTCGAAAACGTGTTTGACTTGCAGTAATCGCCCCGCTTTTAAGGGGATTGAGACAAATGTTATTGGCACTGATGCCACTCCCGTTTGCATCGTCTTGCAGTAATCGCCCCGCTTTTAAGGGGATTGAGACACACTGAGACCTTTCGTCTCAGTTTCCTGCGAGTACGCAACTTGCAGTAATCGCCCCGCTTTTAAGGGGATTGAGACGAACTTGGCACAGAGTACTCTGTGCCCGGCTTTGCGCTTGCAGTAATCGCCCCGCTTTTAAGGGGATTGAGACTTGTTATCAATGATTGTGTCTACGACACTGAGACCTTTCGTCTCTTGCAGTAATCGCCCCGCTTTTAAGGGGATTGAGACTGATCACTCGTGACAATTGCAATTGCACAATTGTTGTCTTGCAGTAATCGCCCCGCTTTTAAGGGGATTGAGACTTCACCATCACCGGGGAAAGGGCAAACTGGTACGCAGTTCTTGCAGTAATCGCCCCGCTTTTAAGGGGATTGAGACGGGACACTTACTATTTTTCCGTCGGCAACTATTTCGATGCTTGCAGTAATCGCCCCGCTTTTAAGGGGATTGAGACTCGTCTTGCGTGAGTTGAACACCATCCGCCGTTATTGACTTGCAGTAATCGCCCCGCTTTTAAGGGGATTGAGACAACGACCCCCCCGACCTTCAAATCGGCAGAAACCAACTTGCAGTAATCGCCCCGCTTTTAAGGGGATTGAGACCCGAAACGCCCCAATCCACCTAATAGCCATAAATTTCATCTTGCAGTAATCGCCCCGCTTTTAAGGGGATTGAGACTCGATTTGATCGAACAGATACCTAACTGGAACCTTCCCTTGCAGTAATCGCCCCGCTTTTAAGGGGATTGAGACGTAAGATTCTTAAATTTCACTGTTATTTTCCTCTATGTTTCTTGCAGTAATCGCCCCGCTTTTAAGGGGATTGAGACTATTCGTTAGGACAGTATGTTTTTCTGTTACTACTCTGCTTGCAGTAATCGCCCCGCTTTTAAGGGGATTGAGACTCCGCCGCGACGGCGGCGGACAAGTCTCCATTCGCAAGCTTGCAGTAATCGCCCCGCTTTTAAGGGGATTGAGACGAGTTCACTGTTGAAGAATTGTGTCCAGGTCTATAATACTTGCAGTAATCGCCCCGCTTTTAAGGGGATTGAGACTGCTAAGTTTGGCGACACCGTGAATATGCACGTCCCAAACTTGCAGTAATCGCCCCGCTTTTAAGGGGATTGAGACAAATGTACAGAATGCACATTCACATCCTGTGGAGAATGAGATCTTGCAGTAGCCTCATCTTGCCGCACGTCAACAGCGTGTGCATGCAGGTGTTTCTTGACGAAATCGGGGGGCGCTACCCAGACGACCGGATCATCATGGTGATGGATGGGGCCGGATGGCACAAAGGCCAATCACTCATTCCGCCAGTCAACATGCGCATTTTGTTCCTCCCATCCTATTCGCCTGAACTCAACCCTATGGAGCATATCTGGGATGAGTTGAGGGAGAAGTGGTTCCACAACAACGTGTTTGCAAGCCTGGATGCTCTTGAACAGCATCTGGAATCGGCTCTTCTCACTCTGGAAGATGATCACGCGCGTGTGAAGTCCATTGTGGCATGGCCTTGGATTATTAATGCTCTATAGATTTGGAATTGGAATGATAGGTGAATGGAAACTGAAAAATCCTTCGTCTTTCGCGTTTCTATGGGGTTACCTTTCGTGCGTCTCTGGTGTCGTCCCAGGGAACCAGTTCCGCCAGCTTCACCCACCGGTTGTTCGGATCAAGATCCCTCTCAAACGGGCTCTCAAAACCGGGCAAGGTCGGCTGATTCTTGTCGGGTTCGCGAATCACTCGACCCTTTCCAGATCGTTCGGCACACGTTACGACATACAGCCATCACCCACCTGGTCCAGGCTGGGATTGACCTCCCCACAGTCAAACGGATTTCCGGGCACAAGACCCTGGCCATGGTGGAACGGTATAGCCACCAAAACGGGGAACACACCCAAACCGCCATGGATCGCCTGGAAAGTCGATATCAAGAAAAGCGGGTGATTTTTTCTGGCAGAACTACACAGGAATTACACAAGACCAACAAAAAAGGGCTACAGCGTACTCTGTAACCCTTTGATATATATGGTGCCCAGGGGCGGAATCGAACCACCGACACGAGGATTTTCAGTCCTCTGCTCTACCAACTGAGCTACCTAGGCACTCGGGGAAATCACACCGGAAAAAGGCACTCACAAGCTCGTGCCTCGCTCATGCGGATGGTTTATACTGCGGGCATCGATACTCTGTCAACACCTCTGGTTGGCCATGACCTGGGAATTGCGTTTTTGTCTGACTTCTGACCACCACGCTCCTGCCGTTGAGCGTGTGAGCCAATTTCTCCTGGAAGAGGGAGCCACGGCGGTCACGATCGCGGATGCGTCGGCCAAGGGGGTCTTTTCTCCTGACGACATGTTTGACCAATGCCGGATGACAGCCTGTTTTCCAGCCGATTTTGACCATCTGGCAGCAGAGTTGGCATTACGTCTCTTTCTTTGTTCCCTGGGCATGACCGGGGATCCCCTCCTGCAATGGCAGCGTCTGGCCGATCACGATTGGCAAGAGAAGTGGAAAGAGGGACTCGCGCCGCAACAGGTGGGACAACGCTTTCTCGTCACACCCTCCTGGATAACACCCGAAGACGACGGCTCCAGGCTGATCATCCGCCTCGACCCCCAAATGGCCTTCGGCAGCGGGTCGCATGCCACAACGCAAGGTTGTCTGGTCGCCATGGAGGAACGCGCCGCCCGGCATCCGCTGGGCGATTTCCTGGATCTGGGCACCGGCTCCGGAATCCTGGCCATCGGTGCGGCTCTGCTCCAGGCTGACTCTGTGACCGCTACGGACAATGATCCCGTCGCCATATCCACCAGCCGGGATAATTATCGCCAGAATTTGCAAGAGGGCTTCCCCATCCTGCGCTGCCTGGAAACGGATCGAGTTCCCGACGGAAAGTTCCATACCGTGGTCGCCAACATTCTGGCTCCAGTCCTGCTGCACATGCTGACATCCCATGCGGCACACTCCCCCTGCGACATGCCCTCTCTGACAGACTCTCTTATACCTGGAGGTTTCCTGATCCTTTCGGGTATCCTTGTCACCCAGGAGGAGTCGATCATCGCGGCTTGCGACCGGGCCGGTTTTGAACAAATTGATGTTCGCCACCGGGATGAATGGAGTATCGTGACCGCCTGCAAGCCCTCCTCCTGATCTCCGACAGCCGGGATTCCAACACACGGAGACAGGAGAGTCCATTTTGAACCTGCCAGCAGCGAACGAGCGGGGATATCCATGAGTCTATTTGAAGTGGTGGGATGGCATCAGGGAAAAGTACGCATGCTCGATCAGCGTCTGCTCCCGGACCGGGAGGTCTATCCGGAATATTCAAGTGCCACAGAAGTAGCCGATGCCATTCGATCCATGGTCATTCGCGGTGCGCCGGCGATCGGTTGCGCTGCCGCCTTTGGTGTGGCCGTCGAGGCCCACCGTCTCGCGCAGCAGGGCACTCCCGGCCATTGGGAACAAGCCCTGCTCCCCGGATGTCGAATCCTGTTGGAGAGTCGGCCAACGGCGATCAATCTCGCCTGGGCTGTGGCACGGATGCGCGGTGTCATCTCCTCTCATCCAACATCTGCGGACCTCCCTGCCCGACTCCTCGCGGAGGCCGAAGCCATCCACCAGGAGGACATCGCCTCTTGTCGGGCCATGGGCCAGCACGGAGCCTCCCTCATCCAACCCCTCGACAATCGACCCATGACCATCATGACCCACTGCAATGCCGGCGCCCTGGCCACGGCTGGTTATGGTACGGCATTGGGTGTCATTCGTGCAGCCCATACGGCCGGCAAATCAATCCGGGTGGTGGCCTGCGAGACCCGTCCCTACCTCCAGGGAGCACGGCTGACTGCCTGGGAACTGGTCAAGGAGGGGATTCATACCACTCTGATCACCGACAGCATGGCCGGTCACCTGATGAGCCAGGGCGAGATCGACATCATTGTCGTCGGCGCCGACCGTATCGCCGCCAACGGCGATACGGCCAACAAAATCGGCACCTATACCCACGCCGTGCTCGCCCACCGTAACGGTATTCCCTTTCTGGTGGCTGCACCCCTCTCCACCATCGACCTCAATACGTTGCGCGGCTCCGACATCCCCATCGAAGAGCGCCCCTCCGAAGAGGTCACCCACTTTCTCGGTCGCCGCGTCGCCGCAGAGGGGGTTCATGTGCGCAACCCCGCCTTCGATGTCACCCCCGCCGAGCTTATCTCTGCCATCATCACGGAAAAAGGGATCGTCCGTATGCCAAACAAGGATAAAATCAGGAATCTGTTCGGCAAATAGAGAGGATTATCCGGACCAGGATCCGGAGCAGAACGCCCAGGCAGTCATTGACTCACTCGCATCAGGATGAAACGAAAGCCATGCCCGCTCCCTCATCGACCAATACCGTCAACCAGCAACGGGAGTTCGTCCGTATCGACGATATGCTCCCTTTCTCCTGGATCAAGATCACTGAGGAAGAGATCAACAAGATTTTGTTGCATTACGAGAGGCATCGAGAGTTTCCTGCCAAAACCGGCGACGTCAATGCCCTACTCGCCTCCATGGATATCAACGACAAACTCAAACAGCTCGAGCGTGACGAACCCAATCTCGCCAAAATTCTTTCGCGCCTGGACATGAAACTCAATTTTCTCATCCGCTTGTTTCATCCCGGTGAGCAACAACAACCGATGATTCCCACCCCGATCAATCTGAGTGGCGGTGGTCTCGCCTTCTGGGAACGGGATGTTCCCCTGGCTATCGGTGAAATCCTGCATGTGCGTATTGCCCTCTCCCCCGATTCATTGGCGGCCATCGAGTGCTACGCGCGGGTTGTGTTCATTCGCCAAAAAGACCAAAACGACCTGGACAAGGTGGCCTGCAACTTTGAACCCATCCTGAGTCAGGATCGGGAAGCGATCATTCAACACATTTTCAAGCGCCAGGCCGAGCGTCTGCGCGCCAAAAAACAGGTTTGATCGTGTCATGAGCGAGCCGATCAAGAGCGCGGGAGTCAACCCGTTTTCCGGTAACCGGGGAAAGGCATTGCATCGTCTGGAACCAGACGTCCCTTTCTGGTGGCGCAAAACGACCAGCCGCATGGTCACGGTGCGTACCCAACAACTCCAGGCGGATGGGAAGCTGTTCTTCACACGCACCGACCTGGAACAATTCTTTACCGATCAACTACCCCCGCCTCCCCGCAAAAAATCGACAGGGGACCCGCCCGCTGCGTCATCGAAAAGGTCGAATGCCCTGACCGGCCTTGAAGAGAAAATGGATTCGCTCCTCGAGCTGATCCGGCCGCAAAGTGGCCAGACACGGACACACCAGACCCCTGTTCCCATTCAATTTGGCGGACATCGTTTGGCTTTCTGGGAAAAAGATCCGCAGTTGAAAACCGGCGACCACATCGAAATCCACCTGGGTCTCTTTCCTGACGAGTACATGCTCGTGCATGGCTATGCCCAGGTGATTCAAACAACACACGATACGCAGAGCGGCCTGACCCGGGTCTTTTGTCAAATGGTGGCCATGGGTCATGGTGTGCCTCGCCTTGCCCATAATCTGCCGCACGACACCCCTACCAGCAAGCCGTCTCCCCCTCTACCGGAACCGGCAACAGCCAAGGCGGAAACCACACCGGCCACCATCCCGAACAAGGCCGCAGAGACTCCCCCCTCCCCTCCTTCCCAGGAGATATTGTCGGCCATTCCACCCGCCTCGGAGCCCCTGTTTCAGGTTGATTCCGAAGCGGTCAAGGATGATGACTCCAATCGGCGCCAGGCCTATCGGGTCAATGATGATGTCGCCTTCTCCTGGAAAATCGTCAGCCGCGACGATGTCATCGAAGCCCAAGGCTATTTCAAACAAAACGACCGCCTGCCCATCCGCAACAGGGAGTCCCGTCTGCGCAACCTCCTCGACCAGCATGCTGACAACCTGAAGCGTCTGGACAAACGCTTTTCACGTACCGAGGTTTTGCTCTCCTGGTTCCGCACGGAGTTGCTCGTCGTATTCCAACGCGCCTTGCGCTCTCAGGATGAGGAGGACGTGCTCCGGTGTGTCACCCATCTCCACGCGATCTCCGCAGAGATTGCCACCCAACCCGAAGCCATCACCGCGCAGTTCGGGCAGGTGCTGATGCTCATCCGCAAGCGTCTCGAAAATCAACAAAAAATTTCCATCCTGGACCCCCTCCTCTCCGCCAACAGGATCAACGAAGGACAGGAGATCATTAAAAGAAGCAACCAGGAGATCGATAGAGTCATGCGGGAGATCGCCACTCTGACCCCGGCTCTGGTGCAAAAACTGGCAGAGTTTGACAGGAGCATGGATGTGCTCCAGCTACCCCGGGTGGAGGCAAAAAAAAACTGGCTCTCCAGCTCCCATCACATGGTCAAGAGCCAGGTCAATCTGAGCGCGACCGGCGTCGCCTTCCGCACCACGCAGGATATCCTCGACAAAGGGGACTACATTCAGCTCAACCTGGAGTTGAGCGTCGACGGGACCGTTTATACCCCCTATACGGCGTATGGACAGGTGGTCCTGGTCAAACAACTCGCCGTCGGCAAACCTTACCGGATTGCCACGCAATTCATCCTCGTGCCCCGAAAAATGGAGGAGGATCTTGGCGCCCACATTGCCCGCAAACAAAGAGAGCTGCTTATGGTGAAGTGAACCGCCTCTCCAGAGCATAAAAACGCTCCGTGGCGACAATCTCCTTGAAAGCGTCAAAGTCGACCGCCCGCGTACCGACCGTACCCTCTTCCCGCATCGTGAGGAAGCACTTCTGCATGGCCGCCGTCGCCTCGAACAGGGCCGACAAGGGCGACACGCCCAGCTTGAACCCCATCGCTGCCAATTCTTGAAATGGCAGGT
Source organism: Magnetococcales bacterium (assembly GCA_015229045.1). The sequence continues at coordinate 12,723 of JADGCJ010000008.1, read as the reverse complement.
TCGGGGTGCGTCCCCCCTCGACAAGATTGACCATAAGCGGCACACCAGCCAACTCTTTGGCGATGGTGCGCAGCTCTTCTGCGGACTCGGGGGCTTCGACAAAAATCATATCCGCTCCGGCCTCCCGATAACGCTGCCCGCGCCGAATGGCCGCATCCAGCCCTTCGATGGCCCGGGCATCGGTCCGAGCGACGATGACGATATCACCCTCCCTGGCACCCCCCCCGGCACCCCCCTCCTCCCGCGCATGAACCGCCGCCCGAATCTTCTCCACATGCTCTTCCAGAGAGATGATACGCTTGCCGCTCATATGACCACACCGTTTCGGCCATTCCTGATCCTCCAGGATGACACCGGCGACGCCAAGCTGCCTGGCGGAGGTCACAGTCCGGATCACATTCAGGGGATTGCCATAGCCGGTATCCATATCGGCGATCAGGGGAATGCGCACCGCTGCCGCAATGTGTCCCGCCGCCTGCAGCATCTCCGTGCCAGTGATCAGGCCTATATCCGGCAAACCCAGAGTCGCGGCAGCAATGCCAAAACCACTGGAAAAGATCAACTCGCAGCCACTCTGTTCAGCAACCTTGGCACTGAGACAATCATACACCCCGGGACCAAACAAGAATCCGGGTCGCTCCAACAATGCGCGCAAACATTCACATCCGTTCATGGTCACTCCAACGGCTGGCCACCACTCACGACCCCTCGCCCCAGACCAACCCCTGAAGACCGTGCAACGCCCCCTCCCTGATCGGAGGACGGGTAGAGAGAAGATTTTTTTTCACATAAAAGTCAGCGGGAAGTACCCTGAATGTAATCTCGCATAAACTTGGCCTCGTATTCCAGCTCGGCCAGGCGATACTTCACGGCGTCGCCAATACTGACGATACCCAACAGCTGGTCGCCATCCATCACCGGCAAATGCCGAAAACGGTTGCCTGTCATACTGCTCAACACGGCATCGACCGGGGTGTCGAGACGACACACCACCAGTTTACGGGTCATCAGGCCATCGACCGTCTGGCACAGGACGTTCAACCCGAGATTGGCGATGCCACGGACAATATCCCGCTCCGAGATCACACCGACAACCGCACCCTGCCGATCCTTCACCAGGGCAGCCCCGACACCCTTGCTGGTCAGCAGCCCGCAGACATCCGCCAACGTCGCTTCAGGGGTCGTACAAACCACCTCGCTGCCCTTCGTCTTGAGGATATCGGCGACAGTTTCAGTGTGCATCGTCATGACGTTCTCTCCTCCTGTTGGTCATCCGGAACCCAGGCGTCATCAACCATGGGCGCCAGCATACACCCTGAGGTGGTACTCCATTCAATTCTTGTCAGCTGCCGCTTCCTCGGCGCTGGACTCTGCGTCTTCCTCTTCTTCCTCCATCTCGATGCTGCCGACGGGCCGACCCATGAAATCTTTGATCTTTTTATGCAAACCAAAATTAAGCCGATCGTCAGCCAGGGCATCTTCCAGGGAGAGGGCAACCGGCTCCATGCTGTAATGCAGCGGTGCGTCCTCCTCGATGACCTCGTCAAGGATATAGAACTCTCTCTCTTCCGGAAACCACTCCTCCACCTTGAATTTTTTCGGTTCCTCCAGTTTGGTCAGCACCGCCTCCCGGTTACCGAACTCCAGGGTCAAGTTTTGTCCGGGCTTGATTTTGGCGACTTCAATACGTTCCATGGCCAGAAATCCCCTCTATGGTGCAGCAAGGCAGGTGGTTAACGAAAGCCAAGAATATCGCGCATGTCATACAGACCCGGTGCCTGGCCCTGGACCCACAATGCCGCTCGCATCGCCCCCCGGGCGAAGGTCAGGCGGCTGCTGGCCCGATGGGTGATCTCCAGACGCTCCCCCTCGCCGGCGAAGAGCAGGGTATGATCGCCGACCACGTCCCCGCCACGCACGGTGGCGAAGCCAATGGTCTGCCGATCCCGGGCACCCGTGTGCCCCTGACGACCATAGACGGCCACATCGTTCAGGGAGCGCCCCAACGCCTCGGCGATGGTCTCCCCCAAACGCACAGCCGTACCGGAAGGGGCATCCACCTTGTGGCGATGGTGCGCCTCAATGATCTCGATATCAAACTCGTCGCCCAACACCTTGGCCACCTGTGCCGCCACCTGAAACATCAGGTTGACACCCACGCTATAGTTGGGCGCCAGGACGATGGGTACCCGAGTCGCCGCCTGGGCGATACGCTCGCGGGCCTCGGTATTGAAGCCGGTGGTACCGATGACCATGGGCGTCCTGGTCTCCACCGCCAAGGGGAGATGTTCCAGGGTTGAGGGGATGGTCGTAAAATCAATGACCACACTTGCCGCCACAAACCCGGCCCGGGCCGCATCCCCCAGCACCACCCCCAGGGCGGGGCCACCGATCAGCTCTCCGACATCTTTTCCCACCAGAGGATTGCCGGGTTTTTCCCAGGCCGCAGCCAAACGCAACCCTGGCTGATCCAACACCGTCTGCATCAGCATGCGTCCCATGCGTCCAGCGGCACCGGCGACTCCCACAGCTCCTTCGGACATGCTCCTTCTCCCCTCTCGACCAGACCGAAACACGCCGCTTTCCAATGGGAAACACATAATCCCCGAAGTCGACGCTCAGGCGGAAATCTTTTTATCCAAAAACTCCTTGACCCGGTTGAGAAAGGAGTTGGACTCAGGCTGGCAATCCTGCCCGGAACAGCGGGCAAACTCTTCCATCAAGTCGCGCTGTTTTTTGTTCAGATTGACCGGGGTCTCGACCTGGACCTCCACCACGAGGTCGCCGAAAAGTCCGGGACGATTGAGATGCGGCAACCCCTTGCCCTTGAGAACAAACCGTTTTCCGGTCTGACTGCCTGGCGGCAGCGTGACGCGGGAACGCCCCTTCAAGGTCGGCACCTCGATCTTACCCCCCAAGGCTGCCTGGGGAAAGGTGATCGGCACCTGGCAGAGCAAATCGGCGTTGAACCGTTCAAAGATGGGGTGTTTGGTCACTTCGATGACGATATAAAGATCGCCGGCCGGGCCATTGTTCTGGCCTGCCCCCCCTTCGCCGGAGAGCCGGATACGCGTCCCGGTCTCCACACCCGGAGGAATCTTGACCGTCAAATTTTTCTCGGAGCGTTTGCGTCCCTGTCCATGGCACTCGGGGCAGGGATTGCGAATGACCGAGCCGCGACCATGACACGCCCCGCAGGGACGGGCGATGGAGAAAAACCCCTGCTGGGTCCGCAGCTGTCCCGAGCCGCCACAAACCCCACAACTCTCCGGACCGGAACCAGCCTGGGAACCACTGCCCCCGCATGTATCGCAAGCGACGATGGCCGGGATGCGCAGACGCTCCTCGGACCCTTCCATGACATTTTCCAGACTGACGGCGAGGTCGTAGCGAAAATCCTCGCCGCGCTGCGTCGCGGAGCGACCACCGCCACCCCGACCCCGCCCGCCGCCAGCCCCGAAGATATCCCCGAAAAACTCCTCGAAGATATCCCCGAAGCCGCTGTAACCTGACCCATCGCCGGGAAAGCCACCCGGATGCCCACCACCAACGCCCTGCCCCAGACCGGCATGGCCAAACTGGTCATAGATGGAGCGCTTTTTGGTGTCCTTCAGGACATCATAGGCCTCGTTGATCTCCTTGAACCGGGCTTCGGCCTCCTTGTTACCCGGATTGCGATCCGGGTGCAGCTCCATCGCCAGTTTGCGGTAGGCTTTTTTGATGTCCTCCGCAGCCGAGCTGCGGGCAACACCGAGGGTATCGTAATAATCCTTGGGCATCGGTGGTCATTCCGTAGGAATCAATGGCCCTGCTTTTTGTTCTCGTCCTTGATGTCCTCGAACTCCGCCTCGACCACGTTCTCTTCCTTGTCAGCGTGTGGCCCGGAACTCTGGGGAGCGGCATTCATATCCGGCGGGGGGGGGGCGTCCTTGTAGATGGCCTCACCCATCTTCATGGAAATCTCCATCAAAGCCTGTGTCTTGCTGTCGATGGCCTCGACATCATCGACACCAACCACCCCCTTCAATTGCGAGATGGCCGCTTCAATTTTCCCCTTGAGATCGGCATCAATCTTTTCAGCATGTTCTTTCAGGGACTTTTCCGTCGTGTAGATCAGGGAATCGGCATGATTGCGGGCGTCGATCAGCTTGCGCTTTTTGCCGTCTTCCTCGGCGTGGGCCTCGGCCTCCTTGATCATTTTCTGAATTTCGCTGTCTTTCAACCCACCCGAGGCCTGGATACTGATGGATTGCTCCTTGCCGGTGCCCTTGTCCTTCGCCGACACCTTGACGATGCCGTTGGCATCGATGTCGAAGGAGACCTCGATCTGCGGCATGCCCCGAGGCGCCGGGGCGATGCCCATCAGGTCAAACTGGCCGAGCAGCTTGTTGTCGGAGAACATCTCCCGTTCGCCCTGGGCAACGCGGATCGTCACCGCCGACTGATTGTCGGTCGCCGTGGAGAAAATTTGCGACTTTTTCGTCGGAATGGTGGTGTTTTTGTCAATCAGCTTGGTATACACCCCGCCCAGGGTTTCGATGCCGAGGGAGAGAGGGGTGACATCCAACAGCAGGATATCCTTCACCTCTCCTTTGAGAACACCACCCTGGATGGCCGCACCAATGGCCACCACCTCATCGGGATTCACCCCTTTGTGGGGTTCCTTGCCAAACAGCTCCGAAACGAGCTTTTGCACTTTGGGCATGCGGGTCATGCCGCCGACCAGGATCACCTCGTCGATCTCCGAGGGGGAGACCTTGGCATCGCGCATGGCGGTCTTGCACGGTTCGATGGTCCGCTGAATCAGGCCATCCACCAGGCTCTCCAGTTTGGCCCGCGTCAGGCTGATGTTCAGATGCTTTGGCCCGGAGGCATCCGCCGTGATGAAGGGGAGGTTCACCTCGGTCTGGGTGCTGGCCGAGAGTTCAATTTTCGCCTTTTCACCGGCCTCCTTGAGGCGTTGCAGGGACATGCTGTCCTGGCGCAGGTCGATGCCGTGTTCTTTTTTGAACTGGTCGGCGAGATAGTCGATGATCGCCTTGTCAAAATCCTCGCCGCCCAGGAAAGTATCCCCGTTGGTCGATTTGACTTCAAACAGGCCGTCACCAATCTCCAAAATGGAGATGTCAAAGGTGCCGCCGCCCAGGTCGTACACGGCGATGGTCTGACCGGCCTTTTTATCCAACCCGTAGGCAAGAGCGGCGGCGGTGGGTTCGTTGATCACCCGCAGGACTTCCAGACCGGCGATACGGCCTGCATCCTTGGTGGCCTGGCGTTGCGCGTCGTTGAAGTAGGCCGGGCAGGTGATCACCGCTTCGGTGACCTTTTCGCCCAGATAATCTTCGGCGGTCTGTTTCATTTTTTGCAGGATCATCGCCGAGACTTCGGAAGGGCTGACCTTGCGCCCGTCACCCTCCACCCAGGCATCGCCGTTGTCCGCCTTGACAATCTTGTAGGGGACAATATCTTTGTCCTTGCGGGTCATGGGATCGTCAAAGCGACGTCCAATCAAACGCTTGATGGCGTACAACGTGTTGGTCGGATTGGTGACTGCCTGCCGTTTGGCGGCCTGGCCAACCAGGCGTTCTCCGTTGTTTGCAAAGGCCACCATGGAAGGGGTCGTGCGGACACCTTCGCTGTTCTCGATGACCTTTGGTTCCCCACCTTCCATCACCGCCACGCACGAATTGGTGGTGCCCAGATCAATGCCAATGACTTTGCCCATATCCAAAATTCCTCTCTTATCTGCTTCCTTACCCACCTGGGATACCGACGCACCCCAACACCATCCGGGCATGCACCGTCAAGCATTGATATGGAAACGACCCTGGTTCCTGTCAAGCCCGTTCCGTGCTTTTTCCCTTCTTTGTTCCCTGTTTCCCTCCCCCCGCGCCGCTTCATACCCATTTGCATTCATCGCGGTAACTTCGTTAGCTGCGTCGTCAGCTCCTCACCGTACCAACACGTACTGTCTCGTCGCCTTCTCCTTGCTGCCTCGTCCCCGCATCGACTGCAAACGGGTATCACACCCTTCAGGCGAAAGATCTCTCCCCTCCTGAGGAGACCCGGCAAAGGGGTTCGCCCCTCAAGCGCACCGTTCACTGGGTCACGGCCACCAGGGCCGGTCGCAACAGACGCTGGCTCAACAAATAGCCGGCCTGAAACTCCTGCACGACGGTACCCGGAGGTACGCCCTCCTTGGTCACCTGGATCATGGCCTGATGTTGATTGGGGTCAAACGGTTGCTGCAAGGAGTCAATCCGGGTCACGCCATGCTTGTTGAAGGTACGCAACAGCTCCGTCCGCACCAGGGTCACCCCATCGAGCAGGCCTTTCACGCCGGGAGCGACCTCTTCTCCGGCGGCACTCCCCTCCAAAGCGCTCAGGGCACGATCCAGATTGTCGGCAACCAGCAACAGATCCTTGGCAAACACCTCCAACGCATATTTGCGGGTGGAGTCCATCTCCCGCGCCGTGCGTTTGCGCAGATTGTCCATATCAGCCATGGCACGCAGATAGGCCAACCGCCACTCCTCCACCTTCTCTTCCAAAACCCGAATCTGCTCCTCGGGACCAATTTTCGGAGCGGCATCCACTTCCGGTTCGGCCACCACCTCATCCCCCTGTTCCGGTAGCGAATCACCAATCGGCTCGGGCGAATCGGGCATGGGTTCGTGGCGAGTCCCACTTGCTTCGTCACTTGTGCCATTCATGACTGAGAAATCCCTCCTGCCAGCTTGCAAAATTTCCATTCAAGATTCATCAAGGCTCCTGAAAATCGACCATCTCCATCGGCGTCACCCCGGACGACAAGAGGCCGCTCAAAGCCAAAACCGTAAATTCCACCAAAGGAATGACATAAGAATAATCCAGCCGGGTCGGCCCCAACACCCCCAGGGTTCCGGATAACTGATTTTCGGGTCCGCTGAACTTGCAAGCCACCATGGCACACCCCCCTTCCCGACTCAGCTCCGACTCTGCGCCGATGAAGAGTTGTACGCCTTTGGTGCGCAGGCAATGATCCAGCAACCCGATATATTTTTTTTTCTCCTCGATCTCCGCCAGCACATCCAGGAGGCGGCCCGAACCCGCCAAGTCATCCGGGGTCAACAGGTTCAGGTGTCCGTTGACGATAAGCCCCATCCCTCCAGACCACGACCCCACCGCCCCTTCGAGCAGCTTTTTTTGCAGATCGCGATAGTGCTGTTCGCCGCTGGCCACCTCCTCTTCGAGCTGTTGTCGCACCTCTTTCAGGGTAAGGCCCTTCATGCGCCGACTCAGGGAGCGTCCGAAAGCGTCCAGCTCTTTTTGCGCGTACGACTCCTCCAGGTTCAGGATACGATTCTGGAGCTGCCCGGAGTGGGAGACCAGCAAGGCCAGAACTTTGCTCCCCCGCAACCCGCTGCGTCCTTCCAGGCGAATAAAATGGATGCGTTCCAGAATGGCATTTTTCATGTCCGGCGGCAGGACAAGACAGGCCTGGTGCGTCAGGGTGGCCACCTCTTTGCTGATCTGGTTCAAGGTGGTTGGCAGATCGTTGCCCCCTTTTTCACAGGCTTCGAGGATGCGGCTTTTGGTGCCTGTGCCAAGCGGATCGCGTTCCAGCAAGGCGTCCACATAAAAACGATAGCCCCGGTCGGTCGGAATCCGTCCTGCCGACGTATGCGGCTGCGTCAGGTAGCCCATCACTTCCAGTTCCGACATGGCGTTGCGGATCGTGGCCGTGGAAAGGTTCAGGTGCGCCTGATCGCGGAGGCTCTGCGACCCCACAGCCCCACCGCGAGCAATGTGCGCCTCTACAACCAGTTTGAGAATGGTGCCATGACGTTGGGTCAACATTTCGGGAACACTGTGGGATCAAAATCATTCAAGCGCCAACAAACGACTGCAACGAAAGAACCTCCCCCGCTCCAGCGAACCTCACCTCTCCGACAGAAAGAGGATATAACCTCGTTCCACCCCTGTCAAAGCACAACACGATCCCTCTCCCGTTCAGGAAAGGGATCGGACAATGACAGCAGGCAATTAAGACACCCTCTCAGGCCAGGTAGTCCCGAATCAACACCTCGGCAATTTGCACGGCGTTCAGCGCTGCACCTTTGCGCAGATTGTCCGACACCACCCACAGTTGCAGACCCGAAGGAATGCTCTCATCCTCGCGGATGCGCGACACATAGGTCCAATCCGTCCCCGATGCCTCCAAGGGAGTCGTAAAACCAGCCTTGGCCGGTTCGTCCACCACCTTCACCCCGGGGGCCTGACCGAGAATCTGCCGCACCTCGGCCACGGTCAGCTTTTTCTCCGTCTCCACATTGACCGCTTCCGAATGGCTGTTGAACACCGGCACCCGGACACAGGTTGCCGTCAGGCGAATGTTGGGATCGAGAATCTTTTTCGTCTCGTTGACCATTTTCATCTCCTCCTTGGTGTAGCCATTGTCCAGAAAGGAGTCGATCTGCGGCACGAGGTTGCAGGCGATCTGTTTGGCCATCTTTTTCGGCGGGACGGCGGGTCCAAGGCCATAGTGCGCCCTGTTCTGGCCGTCGAGTTCGTCGATGGCCGCCTTGCCCCCTCCGGAAACGGCCTGATAGGTCACCACCACCACCCGTTTGATGGTGGCGGCATCATGGATGGGCTTCAACGCCACCACCATCTGGATGGTCGAGCAGTTGGGGTTGGAGATGATGTTTCTCTTGCGATAGTGAGCGATGTCCTGGGGATTGACCTCGGGCACCACCAGAGGAACCTCCGAATCCATGCGGAAAAAGGAGGTGTTGTCGATCACCACGCAACCTGCTGCCCCGGCCTTGGGCGCAAACTCCTTGGAAACCGACGCCCCCGGCGAAAACAGCCCGATCTGGGCCTGGCGAAAATCAAAGGTTGCCAGATCCTGCACCGGCAGCTCCTGCCCGCGAAAGGGCAAACGCAGCCCAACCGAACGGCTGGAGGCCAGCAGATGGACCTGACCCACCGGAAAGTTGCGCTGTTCCAGAATGCGGATCATCTCCCGCCCGACATTGCCCGTGGCGCCGACCACGGCCACATTGTAGTTTCGCATGTACTCGTTCCTTCAAAAGAGAGGATTGGAAGATAGGGTCTCTTGTGACTTTGCCCCACACGCCGCCGGAGGAAAAGGCACACCCTCTCCCCTGGAAGCCTTACCCCGGGTTTTCAAACAATCTATTCCGCCAGAGCCGCGACCACAGCCGCGCCCATCTCCACGGTGCCGACCTGCTGCATGCCCGGCTGCATGATATCCGGGGTGCGCAACCCCCGATCGAGAACCCGATGCACCGACTGCTCGATCCGCTCCGCCACCTTGGGCAGATCGAGTGAATAACGAAACATCATGGCCAGGGAGAGGATAGTCGCCAGGGGATTGGCCACCCCCTTGCCGGCAATATCCGGCGCCGAGCCATGGATCGGTTCATAGAGGGCATAACGATCCCCCAGCGAAGCCGACGGCAGCATGCCGATGGAACCCGTCAACATGCTCGCCTCGTCCGACAGGATGTCGCCAAACATGTTCGTCGTCAGGATGACGTCAAACTGGCGCGGATTGCGAATGAGCTGCATGGCGGCGTTGTCGACGTACATGTGGCTCAGCTCCACATCGGGAAACTCGGTATTGCGCACCTCGGTCACCACCTGCCGCCACAGCTCGGTCACTTCCAGGACATTGGCCTTGTCCACCGAACAGACCCGATTCTGCCGTTGCCGCGCCGCCTTGAACGCCGACCGGGCCACGCGCTGGATCTCATCGGTGGTGTAGACCAGGGTGTTGAAACCGCGCTTGCGACCATCCGGCAGGGTCTCGACACCACGCGGCTCGCCAAAATAGATCCCGGAGGAGAGTTCCCGCACCACCATGATGTCGATGCCGCTGACCACCTCCCGTTTCAGGGTCGAGGCGTCGGCCAACTGCGGAAAGACCTGCGCCGGACGCAGATTGCAGTAAAGATCCAGCCGCTTGCGAATGCCGAGCAGACCTCGCTCCGGACGCACGGCGTAATCCAGGGCCTCCCATTTGGGTCCACCCACGGCGCCCAAAAGAACAGCCGTTGCCGCCTGGGCCAGTTCGATGGTCTTTTCCGGCAGCGGCGTTCCGGTGGCATCGTAGGCGCTGCCGCCGATCAACCCTTCCGTGCAGCGCAGCGACAGCCTTTCGTGCGCAAGAATCCAATCCAGCACTTTGCGCGCCTCGGCGACAATCTCCTGGCCAATGCCATCACCCGGCAACAACAGAATGGATTTTTCCATGTTTTGACGCTCTCTTTCTGGCTATGACGCGATGGCCCAAGGCTCGGCCTGCCGCCGCCGCGCCTCGAAAGCCTCGATCTCGGGTAGATGTTCCAAGGTCAGGCCGATGTCATCCAACCCCTTGAGGAGGCAATGGCGACGAAAAGCATCGACGACGAACGCATGTTCCTGGCCATCGGGCGCCACCAACACCTGCCGCTCCAGATCGACCGTGATCTCGGCACCGGGACGCGCCAACACCGCCGCAAAAAGGGCATCGACGACAGGCGCAGCCAAAATCAGGGGCAGGATGCCATTCTTGAAGCAGTTGTTGAAAAAGATGTCGGCATAACTCGGCGCGACGATGCAGCGAAAACCATAGTCCAGCAGCGCCCAGGGGGCATGCTCACGGCTGGAACCGCAACCAAAATTGTCCCGCGCCAGAAGGATTTTCGCCCCCTGATAACGCGGCTGGTTGAGAATAAATTCCGGATTGAGGGGGCGTCCCACGCTCGATTGGCCAGGTTCGCCCCGATCCAGATAGCGCCACTCATCGAACAGATTGGGACCAAAACCCGTGCGCTCGATCGATTTCAGGAACTGCTTGGGAATGATGGCGTCGGTATCGACATTGGCCCGGTCCAGAGGTGCAGCCAGTGCCGTCAAACGAACGAATGGTTCCATGGTCGTGATCCTGATCGCTCTCAAAAAAGCTATGACATTTCAAACAAAAAAATTGGGTAGAAAGATCTTATTGGGGCTTCGCCCCAAACCCCACCAGGAAGGGCACAGCCCTTCCTGGACCATCCCAGTCTTTCAAACGTTTCAAACATGGGTCGTTTTTCAACCACAAACTCTGTGCCGACATGGTCGTTTTTCAACCGCAGGTCATGTGCCAGTCCAGGTGCGTACATCGACAAAGTGTCCGGCGATGGCACTCGCCGCCGCCATGGCCGGGCTGACCAGATGCGTCCGCCCGTCCTTGCCCTGCCGACCCTCAAAGTTGCGATTGGAAGTCGCCGCACAGCGTTCGCCAGGGGCCAGGACATCATCGTTCATCGCCAGACACATCGAGCAGCCCGGCGCCCGCCAGGAAAAACCGGCGGCAGTAAAGATGCGATCCAGCCCTTCCAGCTCGGCCTGTTGCTTCACCAGACCGGAGCCGGGAACAACCATGGCCAGACGAATGCTCGCAGCCACTTTTTTGCCCCGCACCACCGCCGCCGCCTCGCGCAAATCCTCGATGCGTCCATTGGTGCAGGAGCCGATAAACACCTTGTCCGGGCGAATATCGGTGATCGGCACCCCCGGCTGCAACCCCATGTAGGCCAGGGCGCGTTCCATGCCGCCGCGCCGCACCGGATCGCTCTCCCGTGCCGGATCAGGGACGCGGCCATGAATCGGCGCCACCATTTCGGGGGAGGTTCCCCAGCTCACCTGCGGCTGGATCTCCGCCGCAGCAAAGGTGATCTCGTGATCGAACCGGGCACCCGGATCCGATACAAGGCCCTTCCACAACGCCACGGCCTGTTCCCATTGTGCCCCCCTGGGAGCGAAGGGTCTCCCCTGCAAGTAGGCAATCGTCTTGTCATCCACCGCCACCATCCCCGCCCGTGCCCCGGCCTCGATGGCCATGTTGCAGACAGTCATGCGCCCTTCCATGGAGAGTTCCCGGATGGCGGAACCGGCAAACTCGATGACATATCCCGTCCCCCCCGCCGTACCCATCCTGCCGATCAGATAGAGGACCAGATCCTTGCCCGTACAGCCACGCGGCAGCGTCCCTTCAATGTTCAAGCGCATGGTCAGGGGTTTTTTCTGCATGAGGGTCTGGGTGGCCAGGACATGCTCCACCTCCGAGGTACCGATGCCAAAGGCCAGGGCACCAAACGCCCCATGCGTCGCGGTATGGGAGTCGCCGCAGACCAGCGTGAAGCCAGGCAGGGTCAACCCCTGTTCCGGGGCCATGACATGCACCACTCCCTGGCGCAGATCCCCCATGCCAAACAGGGTCACGTCAAATTCGCGGCAATTTTTCTCCAGGGTCTCCACCTGAATGCGCGAGATCGGGTCACGAATCCCCTGCTCCAGATTGTGCGTCGGCACATTGTGATCCGGCACGGCAAAGGTCGCCTCCGGATGGCGCATGCGCCGCCCGTTCAAACGCAACCCCGCGAAGGCCTGCGGGCTGGTCACCTCGTGGACCAGATGCCGGTCGATGTACAGCAACGCCGTTCCATCCGCATCCTGGCGAATTTGATGTGCATCCCATATCTTGGCAAAAAGCGTCTTGGCACTCATGCGTTCATCTCATTGATCAAGAAGGATCGTCGAATGTCAGAGTCCACTTGAATGTTTCCAGAAGGACCAAGACACCCTTAATCCACTCATCTTGCCACGATTGAAACAATTCTTCTACCTTTCACATTACGCGGCACTGGGTGCCTACCGTTCCAACCCCAGTCACGAGGCAAGCCTATCCGA
>JADGCJ010000089.1 GCA_015229045.1 Magnetococcales bacterium | reverse complement strand
GGCACATCTGATGCCGTTTAGGAGCGGGGCGGACCATACCATTACCAGGAAGGGCGCAGCCCTTCCTGGACCATCCCAGTCTTTCAATAGTTTAAAAAAAACGACGCATCCCGCCATACACGGTTTGGATGCAGTTTGGCATGGCAAGGAATGGCAACGATGGGTTTGACGGTGGTGGGTATCGGCAGCCGCTTCGCACAAGATGACGCAATCGGTCTGCTCCTGGTCGAAGCCCTGCCCCCCCCGCCCCCCGGCACTCCCTGGACCACCCGAATTTGGGAAGACGCCGACGCCCTCACCCTGGCGCATGACCTTCTCGAATTGTCCGGCCCGGTTCTCATCGTCGATTGTGCGGAGATGGGTCTGGAAGGGGGGGCATGGCGCTTTCTCACCCAGGCGGAAGCCCGCTGCCGACACCATGTTCGCTCGCTCTCCACGCATGGATTGGGCATGGCCGAAGCGCTCTCCATTGCCCGCGATCTCGGCTACCAACATGCCATGGCCCTGTTTGGTGTGCAGCCCTTCGCTCTTGCCCCGTCTTCGGGTCTGACACCCGCCATGCAGGAACGATTCTCTCACCTGCTGGAGGCGTTGGTGGCGACGATTGCCACGCTGGATCGCCCGACGACAGCGGACCCGATCCAATCATCCGCCACCTCCCCCGGGAAGGTGACCATCCGCCTGGCCAAACCCCTAAAGCAAACGGTCCTCGCCATGGGGACCGAAACCAAGAACCGTATCGCTCTGGGGCATGGCGCGGAAATCACCCTTTTTCCAACGTTGGGTGACCTCGCCGATCCCGCTGCACGAACCACCCTGGAAGAGCTTGTCAACGGGCTGCTGGACGACACCCAAAACAGACCTGACGTGGTGGTCGTCGATCTCCATCCGGACATGTTTCCTTCGGTATTGGGGCGGCGTTTGGCTGGGGAGCGCGGCATGCCGGTGGTGGCTGTGCAGCATCATCGGGCGCATGCGGCGGCGGGCATGGCCGAGCATGGTCTCGACGCAAGCCTGGCCTTGGCCTTCGATGGCCTGGGCTGGGGGGAGGATGGCACCCTCTGGGGCGCCGAGCTGCTCCGGATGAGCGCCGATGGTTGTGAACGCCTGGCCACTTTTGCCGGTGTTCCCTTGCCCGGAGGCGATGCGGCGGTCATCCATCCTGTGCGGCAACTGGTGGGACGTCTGGCGGATGCCGGGGTTGCCTTCACACCGACGTTGCAGGAACGGTGGGGGGTGTCGGCCACCGAAGCCGAAATCTGGACCCGGCAGGCTCTCCGGAGGATCCATGCACCTGTGAGTCATGCAGCGGGTCGCCTGTTCGATGCCTTCGCGGCCTGGCTGGGGATCGCTCCGCAGCGCATTGCCCACGAGGGCGAACCCGCCATGCGCCTGGAAGCCGAAGCGAGGCTCTGGACCGCCTTCTCTCCACCCGAGCTCACCGTGCCCTTCACCCTGCGCGACAAGGGGCAGCTGTTGATCGTCGATTGGGCGGAGATCTTTCGCCTGTTGCCACCTGACCGGCTGGCATCTGAAACCAAGGCGGCCTGGGCCTTTGCCTTCCATCAGGCCATGGCCAGGGCCATCCTGGAGATGGTCACCCATGGCACCCGTCGAACGGGGTTGCTCTCTATTGTTCTGGGTGGCGGTGTCTTCATGAATGGCCTGTTGAAGGAGTTGTTGATGCCGTCGTTGGAGCGTCTTGGCTATCAGGTTTTTCAACCCCGGAGGGTACCCATTGGCGATGGGGGAATCGCGTTGGGACAGGCCTGGGTGGCTGGTTATTAAAAAAGCAGCACCGAGACCAAATTGGAATAATCGTCGGTCCAGGGACGCGGCATGAGGGGGGTGTTGTCGGCGTCCAGAAGAGTCCAGCCAAAAGAATCGATCAGGCGTGCTGTGGTGACCGGACTCCAGGTCATGGCCACCCAGTGGGAGGGTTCGGCATCGGCATGGACAGGAGGTGGATTGGCCAGAGAGAGGCTCCGGGCACCCACCCACCGGCCATTGGTTCCCAAGGCTGTGGTCAGGTCGAGAAATCGATTGGAGACGTGAAAAAGCAGCAAACCGTCAGGTTTCAAGGTGCGCCGGTAAAGGGCCAGGGCCTCGGTGGTGAGCAGATGGAGGGGAATGGCATCGCTGTTGAAGGCATCCACCACCAGCAGGTCATAACTCTGCCCGGGAATGTTGTGCAATGACAGACGGGCATCCCCGATCTGCACGGCAATCCTGCCCCGGCTCTCGCGCAAATAGGAAAAATGATCACGGGCAATCACCCCATCGTCGGGGTCCAGCTCGAAAAAGGTCATCGACTGTCCAGGCCGGGCATAGGCTGCCAGACTGCCGGTTCCCAGGCCGATAACGCCCGTGTTTTGCCAGGGGAAGGCCGTGCCGCTCAACAGTCGACCGACAGGAGTGACCGGATGATAGTATAATTGAGGTATCCGGCCACGCTCCGGGTCGAGCCACTGTGCGCCATGGTAGGTCGTGCCGTGCTTGAGAATCTTCCGGCCATCCTTGATGAAAATCCGATAGATGCCATAGTGATTGCGCTGTTTGAAGAGCAAAGAGCGGTCTGGTGCCAGGTCATCGAAGAAGGGCACCATGACGACCACGGCCAGGAGGGCGAGGGTCAGGGGTCTGGGTTTGTCGCGCAGCGCGGAAAAGATGAAAAGAATCGGCACGGCGAGAAGCACGGAGAGCAGGTTGCCCTGGAGGGATTTTTGCTCGCCGGAGAGCAATGGCCAACCCAGCAAGACCAACACCATGAGGAGAACCCAAAACCCGTCGAAGCGCTGCAAGGGCCGGGCAGCCGGATCCAGGGCCAGGGCCAGGACCGCCAGCAGCATGGCGAACGGATACTCGATCAGGACAGGAATGCCGCTGGCCGGGGCCAGCCAGCCCACCAGCAGGGCACCCGCAAACCCCCCCACGGCCAGGGTCAGATAAAAATCGGTCATGAGCTGCGGATCCCGGGGGCGCAAACGATGCAGCTCGCCGTGACAGGCCATGCTCAGAAAAAAAAGCGTCAGCAGGTGCAGCAGGATGGACAGACCGGGAGAGTCAAAATCAAACCCTTTGATCTGCAACAAGAATAAAAAGATCCCGACAGGAACGGCCAGATAAAAACGACTGCGCACCCAGGCCGGATACCAGGGGCGCGCCTTGAAGGTCAGCCAGAAAGTGACCAGAAACACCCCCAGCGGGAGAGTCCAAAGCAAAGGCACCGAGGCCAGATCCATGGTGATCAGGTTGGTGGTGGCCAGGTAGAGGGCATTGCTCGCGGCGGGCAGCAAAAACCAGCTCAGGCGCAGTCGCCCCGGCGTGGTCGGGGATGCCGTGGAGAGGGGTTCCTGCCGGGACAAGGGAACACGCAGGGGAAACGTGATCCCCTGCAACAGGGCCAGCACGAGATAGCCCCCCTGCCAGAGGGTGATCTGTTGGAGCAGAGTGAAGCGAGGCTCCACCAGCAAGGGATAACTGAACAGGGCGACAAAAGCCCCCAGATTGGAGATGCCATACAGGGCAAAAGGGTTGCCCGCCTCGGGCAGGGAGGAGGCCGCCAGCCACTTCTGCGTCCCCACCCCCAGAGTGGAAAGCGCCAAAAACACCACCCCGGTGGCCAGAAACAGGGTCAACAGGAGGCGTGGCAGAAAAGAGGCCTCTTCGGCATGGGAGAGCGGTTGCAGAAGAGTCGGCAGGGTGGTCAGGGCAGGCAGGGTGAGCAGCAACAGCACAAGATAGAGGTGAAACCAGCCCCGAATGCCCAAGAAACGGGTTCCCCAATGGACCAGCAGATAACCGAGGATCAACACCCCCTGGAAAAACATCACCGTCATGCTCCAGACGAGAAAACTGCCCCCAAAATGTGGCAACAAAGCCTTGGCGGCGATCAACTCCAACTGGAAAAGCAGAAAAGCGGCCCCAAAAGCGATCCCTTGCAGGGCATAAAGCCGCAAGCGCATCAGGCGCAGCCGTTCGGCGTGAGAGAAGTCAGATCAGGAACAATCGGCACATCCGGAGGAAAAGGGTTGGCCAATCCGGGGGCCACCACGCCGAGAAAAGGCATGCCCACCGCCTGGGCCGAGGTATAATCGGTGATTGAATCCCCCAAAAACAGGGCTGCCGAGGGGGGGCATCTCTCCTGCTCCAGGATTTGGGTCAGGATGACGGGTTTTGTTTTGGGGCCACCAAAAATGCCTCGAAACCGGCTTGTGATACCACGCCGGGCGATGATCTCCCGTACCTCGGGCTGCGGGCCGGTCGAGACCACATAACAGGGGTATTCAGCAGAGTGGCGTTCGAGAAAAGCCAGGGAACCGGCAATGGGTGGAGCGACGACCGTGCGCTCCACCCCCTGCTCGACAAACAGGGCCACTTGTGCAGCCACGGCCTCATCGTCGAGTTCCACACCAACTGCCTCCCGGAACACCCGCCGAAGGCGTTCCGGACGAAACACCCCCTTGTGGCGGTTCCAGACCGCCATGGCGCGCTGTTGTATCGCGGGGTCGTACTCCCGGAACAGGTGGGCCAGGGCGGCATCCTTGACCGGGACCGAATCGGCAAGAACCCCATCAAAATCGAAGGCGAAAAGACGCAACACGCTCTTATCCTTTGGGGGCGGTTTCCGGGGTGGCACACAGACTGGCGATGCCGACAGCAGCGCTGACCGGCAAAGAGATATGCGGCGGACCTGGTACGACATGATCGCGGGGATTGATGCGGATCAACACGCCGCCAAGACGGCTGACATAGCTCTCCGACCGATAGCGGATGGTGGGCACGGAGAGGCCTGCTCCAAGCTCGACGACGGCCAGGCGTTGCCGCCGGGCCTGGATATCGCCCAGCCAGGCGTGCAGGCGCTCACTCTGCGCGGCGGTGCGCTGGCCGAGCCAGTCGCTGTCGCCAAACATGAGAATGTTGGGTCGGGCCAGGGCGTTGCAGCGAGGGCAGCGCGGCAGGGGGTCCAGGGCACGAAAACGCCCTTCATCGATCGTCACTTGCGTTGTGGCGGCGGACCATATCTCCTGATGACAGGGGGTGGTGCATTGCAAATGTTCGATGGAGCCGTGACACTCCTCAATGCGTTCCGGATCGAAACCCGCCTTCTGGAACTGATGATCGACATTGGAGGTCAGGACGAATCCGCCCGCCGGTTTGGTCTGGACCAGGGTGAGCAGCCAGGCAAACCCGGCATGCGGCATCGTGCGCCGGTAAAGGTGGAGACGATGGCCGTAAAAGGCCCAGGCCAGATAGGGATCTTTTTGAAACCATTGCGGGTTGGCCATTTCCGCAAAGCTGATCCCCATGCGGGCGATGGCCGGATAGCTTTTCCAGAAACCGGCCTCACCGCGAAAATCAGGCAGCCCCGAGTCGACGCCCATGCCAGCCCCGGCCGTGATCAACAAGGCATCGGCCTCGGCAACGATGCGCGCCGCGTTTCGATAGCGAGTGGCCAGGGAGATTTCGTTCATGGGGTGTCGTGAATCAGGCCACCAATGGCCTGGAAGTACTCCCGGAGCCCCACCAGCATGAGGTCGTTATGGCCTGCCCCGGGAATGATGAGCAATTTTTTATGGCGGGCAGGGGATTGTTCGGCCAGGGTGTGGGCATCGGTGACCGGAATGATCCAATCCTCTTCGCCGTGAATGATGAGGGTGGGAAGAGTCGTTTGTCGAATCTTTTCCACGTTGCCAAACCCCATCTCTTCCGGGACTTCGCCCTGGAACTGGCATCCCAACCGTTCCAGGAGGGGAATGGTGTGGGCAAAGCCGCTCTCCAGGATCAGACCGGCGGGTGGTGGTTGGCCATGCGCGGCAATCTCCAGGGCTGCCGCGCTGCCGAGGGAGCGTCCCATGACAGCGACGCGCGAGGGTTGCAAGCCACAGGCGTCGAGGGCGGCGGGCAGATTCTGGTACACTGCCATGGCATCGGTGGTCAGGGCAGTACCCGAAGGGGAGCCATCGCTGTGACCATAACCCCGAAAATCGACCACCAGCAGAGAGATGCCCAGGCGGGTATAGGCAGGGGCGATCTCGTCATAATCGGCGGCGATTTCGCCATTGCCGTGGAAATAGAGGATCAGGGGGGCGGTGGCCGAGGCGATGAAAATGCGTCCACCCAGGCGCATTTCCGGTGACACGGGCAGATAGAGATCCCGAAACGCAGGGTGGTCGCCGGGATGAAAAGCGCTGCGGCGGGGATGAAACATCACCCGCAGGACCAGCGGGTGGTCCAGAATGGTGTCGGCGGCCTCTTGATGCATCAGGGATCACCTCCTGGCGGGATGCGCGTATGCCAATCCGTGACCCTCTGGTAGGCGTGGCCGATGCGCAGGACGCTCTCTTCGCCCAGGGGCGGGCCGATCAACTGCATGCCGATGGGCAGAGTGCGTTCGTCGAAGCCGCAAGGGATGGAGAGGCCCGGCAGACCGGCCAGATTGACGTTGATGGTGAAAATATCCGACAGGTACATGCGCACGGGGTCGTCGGTGCGTTCGCCCAGCCTGAAGGCGGTTTCGGGGGCGGTCGGGGTGAGGATGACGTCCACCTGGTTGAAGGCGGCATGAAAATCCCCGGCGATCAGGCGACGCACCTTTTGTGCCTTGCGGTAATAGGCGTCGTAGTAGCCCGAGGAGAGAACGTAGGTGCCCAGCATGATGCGGCGTTTGACCTCGGCGCCAAACCCTTCGGCGCGGGTGCGGCGATACATGTCCGGCAGATCGCGCGGCGCGGTGCAACGATGGCCAAACTTGACCCCGTCATAGCGGGCCAGATTGGAGGAGGCCTCCGCCGGGGCCAGGATGTAATAGGTCGGAATGGCCTGTTCGGTGTGGGGCAGGGAGATCTCCACCAACTCGGCCCCCTCATGACGCAGCACCTCCTGGGCCGAGGCGATGGCCGCCCGGACGCTGGCATCCAACCCGGTCCCGAAGTATTCGCGGGGAATGCCCACGCGCAGGGCGCGGATACCCTGGTTCAGACTCTTCGTATAATCGGGCACGGGCCGCTGGATGCTGGTCGAATCGAGGGGGTCGTGACCGGCCATCGTTTGCAGGAGGGTGGCTGCGTCGGCGACATTTCTGGTCATGGGGCCGGCCTGATCCAGGGAGGAGGCGTAGGCGATCATGCCGTAACGCGACACCAGGCCATAGGTGGGTTTCAGGCCGGTGATGCCGGTCAGCGAGGCCGGCTGGCGGATGGAGCCGCCGGTATCGGTGCCCAGGGCGGCCAGACACAGCCCCCCGGCGACCGCCGCCGCCGAGCCGCCCGAGGAGCCGCCCGGTGCCCGTTCCTGATCCCAGGGATTGCGACAGGGACCGAAACAGGAGGTCTCATTGGACGACCCCATGGCAAACTCGTCCATATTGGTCTTGCCCAGGAGGATGGCGCCAGCCTTGCGCAGGCGGGCGATGACCGTTGCATCGTAGGGGGGAATGAAATTGTGCAGGATGCGGGAACAGCAGGTGGTGCGCACTCCCTGGGTGCAAAACAGATCCTTGATGGCCAGGGGGATGCCGGTCAGGGGGGTGATGTCATCTCCGGAGCGCAAGCGCTGATCGGCCAGGGCGGCAGCGGCCAGGGCACCGGCGGCATCGAGGGTGACAAAGGCGTTCAGGGCTGGATTCAGGGTGGCGATGCGCTGCAAAAAGGCCTGGGTCAGTTCGACGGCGCCGATCTCCCGGCGTTTCAGGAGTTGTGCGGCTGCGGTCAGGGTGAGGTGGAAGGGTTCCATGGGGAACAAGCTCCATGCACTCTATTCGATGATCTTCGGAACCTGAAAGAATCCCTGGGCGACAGGATCGGGGGCACAGGCCAGCAGGGCCTCGCGCTGGTTGCCATTGACCACGCGATCTTCCCGCTCCGGCATGCCCATCTCCACGGCATGTGACATGGGGGCCACCTGTTCGGTATCCAGGTGATCCAGTTGCTGCATCAACCGCAGAATACTGGAGAGTTGTTCGGCGTAGAGGGACTCTTCCTGGTCGGAGATGGCCAGACGGGCCAGGGTGGCCACATGACGAACGGTCTCTGGAGTAATGCCCATGGGATGCCCACACACAAATGATTCCAATTCGCATTCATAGCGATAACTTCGTTAGCTTCGTCGTCGGCTCCTCGCCGTACCCAACACGTACTGTCTCGTCGCCTCCTCCTCGCTGCCTCGTTCTCGCGTCGAATGCAAATTGGAATGACTGGTCAATCGAGAATCAACTCTCTCCCTGAAGTGGGAGAGAATCCGCCGAAAGAGGGTCGCATGCAAGGAAAATCCTACGGAGGAACCCCCAGACGCGACGGATCGACGACGTGACGCACGGTTTTGACGTGATCCGGCCCGTCAACCAGATACTCCGCGTGGGTCGGGTGGGAAAACAGTGCCGTTGTCTGACCTGTATAGGCGCCATCCTGAAAAATGCCGATACAATCCCCCACCTGCGGCAGGGGGAGCATGGTCCGGGTCGGGCCATCCGACGACGCGCTGCACAGGCCGGTCAGGTGTAGCGGAAGCAACTCTTTTTCATCCGGCCTGGAGAGATTGATCGCACCACCCGGGGGAATACTGGCTGGTACGTGACCATCCAGGATGCAGCCAATCTCCTGGTACCGGGTTTGTTTGATGGCGACCACCCGGGTGACGTGGAGTGTTGTTCGGCTGCCTGAAGAGGGACCCATTTCCAGGACGAGATCGATTGTTGGCGGGTTGTGTTCCGACTTGAAGGCCAGCCACAGGGAGGATATCTCCCGATAGATTGCGGAGAGATCCAACGCCTCTCCGCTGTTCGATCTGGTAGCCGACAGGTCGTGAGCGGCCAGGAGGAGGCGTCTGGGCCACTGTCCCAGCGACCGGGCCAGATCGCTCGTCGTTGCCAGGGCACGGCGCAGAGAGTCCTGCAAGCCATCCCCCTGCAAGATGGCGGCATCGAGGCCGAAAAAGAGTCCTGCGTAGCGGCAGCCGGTTTTGCCGGCCAACGTGGTGATCAGCGTCAGGGCTTCCCCCTGGTCAAAACCGAAACAGTCTGGTTGCGACTCCTCGTCCATGGTGGAGCGGGGGAGTTGGAGGCGCACCATCACGGGGGCCTTGCGCCCCAGACGGTGGCCAACGTGATCGATGCGTTCCAGTTCCCCTTCCGACTCCAGGCTGATGGACGCAAGACCGCTGCCGATGGCCAGCTCCAGCTCTCCGTCGCGTTTGCCGGGACCGATGAAGTCCATCCGCTGCGGATGGTATCCCACCGAGACGGCCAGGCGCAGCTCCACTCCCGATCGCACGATGCAGCCGTCCAGGTGAGGCAACATCCAGCGCAGCAGGTGCGGGTTGGGATACGACCTGACCGCGCCGCAGAGAGAGAGATTGCCCTCCAGGGCGGTGCGCAGCTCCTGGAGGCGGGTGGTCAGGGCCGGGCCGTCGTGGATGGAGAAGGGGGTGCCTTTTTGTGTGGCAAAGGCGGGCAGGTCGAGGCCACCCAATGCGCAAGAGTCCATCCTGGTATTCCTCCGTGAAATGCAGATCACGCATGATCGCCTATTTTTTTCTCAGCATCTTTCCGTCCCACCCAGCGATGAATCCGATTGATGACCCGTTTCTGAGCGCCCTCCGCCAAAGCCGGATAAAAGGGAATGGCCAGCGCACAAGCCAAAAATCGACGCACTCCCGGGAGCTGCCCGGCTGAGGGGTCGGGCTGGTACCAGACCGGCGCGGCGGCATCGATGCCTGACCGGGCGAGAAACGCCTGCAACTCCTCCCGATACGCCGGGTCGTCCATAGCCAAAAAAAAACCTCCCCACCCGCGCTCATGGACAGCAGAGAGGGGCAGTTGAAAAAGATTCCGGGGCACCATGGCCAGATAACGCGCTGCCAGATGCTGCCGCCGGGCGAGAACAAGATCCAGGCGCGACAACAGGGAAAGCCCCAAGGCACACGCCGCACTCCCCGGAGGGTGGCGACGCAGGCGGCGCAAATCCTCCACCAGAGCCGCGTTGTTGCTCAACAGAAGAGACCCCACACCCCCCGGCAGGATGCCGTTGCCATCAAAATGGACCAGCTGCACTCCCCCCCAGCCACATCCGGGCAGCGGCACCACGACGCTGGAAATCTCCTCCATGAGAAAAGGGGGAGGCTCCCAAGCCACCGAAGGACGGGTCGGCTGGCCAAAACCATGTCGCCAGAACCCCGCCTGCACCGGACCTGATCCCACAGGGACCAGGTTGGATCCCCGCTCGGCGATCAGGCCGGTCCGGGGATCGACATCGTGCCAGATGAGATGCAGCCAGGAGGCTGCACAGGCCTCCCGCCAGACTGGTTCAAGCAGGGCATCGGCGGCGATGCCAGAACCCGATGGCCACTGCAAACGACTCTTCAAGGCGGCGATCAACTCGACCGGATCGGCAAACGCCACCGCCGGGCGCTCCCACAATACCGACCACGCCTGCTCCCATCGCATGAGCAGTTCGGCGTCAAACCAGGGGTTGCGGGCCAGGGCGGCACAGACCGCCTGTTCATCCTCCCGGGTCAGGTCCGCCCACGCCAGGGGAATGGCCGGCAAAGACGAAAAACTCACCCGCCGCTCGCTGCCTGTCGCAAGGGCATCGACGCCGGGGCAGAGGTCTCCGGGCAGTGCTGAGGAATGAGCCGGGCAGCCAGATCACGCGATTTGGTCGTCACCTCCTGCGACAGCTTGTAGGCACAAAAACGCGGACCACACATGGAACAAAACTCGGCATTTTTATGCGCCGCTTCCGGCAGGGTTTCATCGTGGTAGCTGCGGGCGCGTTCGGGGTCGAGGGCCAGCTCGAACTGGCGGTTCCAGTCGAAGGCGTAACGGGCACGACTCATGGCATCGTCGCGATCACGCACTCCGGGACGCTTGCGGGCAATGTCGGCGGCATGGGCGGCAATCTTGTAGGCGATGATGCCGTTGCGCACATCCTCGGCATGCGGCAGCCCCAGATGCTCCTTGGGGGTGACATAACAAAGCATCGATGCCCCCTTCCAGGCGGCAATCGCCCCGCCGATGGCCGAGGCAATATGGTCATAACCGGCGGCAACATCCGTCACCAGAGGCCCCAGGACATAAAACGGCGCTTCGTGACACTCCTGGCGCTCCCGCTCCATGTTCATCTCGATCTGGTCCATGGGGACATGGCCCGGACCCTCGATCATCACCTGCACATCCTGCTTCCAGGCGCGGGTCGTCAACTCGCCCAGCACCTTCAACTCGGCAAACTGGGCGGCATCCGAGGCGTCGTGCAGACATCCCGGACGCATGCCATCCCCCAGGGAGAGGGTGACATCGTAGCGTTTGCAAATCTCCAGCAACTGGTCAAAATGGGTGTAGAGCGGGTTTTCCGCCTCGTGGTGGAGCATCCATTGCGCCATGAGCGCCCCGCCGCGTGACACAATCTTGGTGATGCGCGATTCGATCATCGGCAGGACATGCAGAAGAACCCCGCAATGCACCGTCATGTAATCCACCCCCTGCCGGGCCTGCTCCTCGATCACCGCCAGGATCATCTCCGGGGTGAGATGACGCACATCGGGCACCCGCTCCACCACCTCGTAGATGGGCACGGTGCCGATGGGGACCTCGGCGTGGCGCAGGATCGATTCGCGGATGCGGGGGATATGCTTGCCGGTGGAGAGATCCATCACGGTGTCGGCACCATAACGCACCGAAAGATCAAGCTTTTCCAGCTCTTCGTCCAGGCCGGAGGAGATTTGTGAATTGCCGATATTGGCATTTATCTTGCAGCGCGATTTGATGCCGATGGCCACCGGACGCAGCTCCGGGTGGTTGATGTTGGCCGGGATCACCATGCGGCCCCGTGCCACTTCATCGCGCACCAGTTCGGGGGTCAGGGACTCCTCCCGGGCCACATGGGCCATTTCGGGTGTGATCTCCCCTTGCCGGGCGAAATGCATCTGGGTAACGTTGCCAGTACGGTTGCGTACCCAGGCGGAACGGAACTTATCCATGACGGGCCTTCTCCAATCCTGTGTGCTGTGTGTTCTGAAATAGATTTTGTCTGTCCCTGCCGATGCCTCTCGCTTTGGGTCGGCCATGATTGATCCCTGATGATTGTGCTGACCCTCGACACCGCTTGACAAGGAGTTTTCCGTTTTGAGTCTTCTTCGTCACCATCTTCCTGCCACGACTGTCTGGTGTGACGATCAGGGGCGCCCCATTCCGGCACACTTCAACACCGATGTGAATGCGGAACATGCCATCGTGCAAAAGGGTGCCGCTCTGGTCGATTTGACCCACTGCGGCAGCATCACCCTGGCCGGCGCGGAGCGGGTCCAGTTTTTGAACGGACTCGTTACCAACCAGGTGAAGGATGTTACGGCAACACGCTCCGTCCATGCCAGTCTGCTGACGCCGCAGGGGCGCTTTCTTTGGGATTTTACCCTGGTTGCGGAGGAGGAGCGGCTCCATCTGCTGACCGAACCGGGTCGGGTGGCGCCGTTGCTGGAGCGTCTGGCGATGTATCGTCTGCGCGCCAAGGTGGAGATTGCCCGGACGACCGACACCCTGGGCCAACTCGCCCTGATCGGTCCGGAAGCGGGTGCGACGCTGGCTGGACTCTTCCCGGGTGTCGATCCTGCGGCGCCTCTTGGAACCACGGTGGTTCTCTCATCCACGCTGCGCTTGTGGCGGGATCCACGCCATGTCGCTCATGGCTGGCGGCTCCTGGCGCCTGCTGCCGATTTGCCTGCCCTGTGGGACCGACTGGCCACTCTGGCCACCCCGGTTGGCGTGATCGCCTGCGAAGGCAACCGCATTCGCCACGGCCTGCCGCGTGGTGCGATGGAACTCATCCCCGAGGAGACCCTTCCTCTGGAGGCTGGTGGCAAGGAACTCAACGGTGTCAGTTTTACCAAGGGGTGTTATGTCGGCCAGGAGACCACGGCCCGCACCCATGGGCGAGGAACGGTCAAATGGCGATTGCATCAGCTCTTGCTGCCCGCTGATGCCGATGTCGCGCTGCGGGCGCCTGTCTTGACCCCCCGGGGCAAAGAGGCGGGGAGCGTCACCAGCTATGCGCGCCTGGAGGAGGGGGGCATGGCCTTGGCGATGCTGCGGCGCACCGATGTTTTGGAGCATCCTTTCCTGACCGTGGATGGTATCCCGGTGACAGTGCAGGTGCCACCCTGGGCGACCTGGGAGTGATCCCATTTTTTTTTCGTAACTGCCCAGGTACCCCCTCAAGAAAGGCCTGGACATGAAAGCCTTT
>JADGCJ010000088.1:6360-13254 GCA_015229045.1 Magnetococcales bacterium | reverse complement strand
AAAGATTTTATTGGGGCTTCGCCCCAAACCCCACCAGGACTCTGTCCTGGACCTGTCCGGTCGCCAGCCCCCTGGACCCCGATGCCAAAAAGCAATCATAGCCTCGGGTGTGCCAGTTTCAGATGCGATCGCCCTGTTCACCTCTGGACAGGAAATGCCTGTCTGGTATAGCATGTGCTACGCTTGGGATGTGGTTTCTTGTGCCGTAGGCAGGCTGACCCTTTTGGGCTTGGTACGGCGGGCTTCGATCAGCTTGAGAGGAAAAAAACAATGCCAAATACCGTCGAACTTCTTACCCCGGATCAGCTTTCGACTCTCGTGGGCAAGAGCTTTTCTGTTGAGGTACTCGGTGGTGGGAAGGCAGCCATAACTCCCCTGACCCCGGCCACCGGCAGCAAGATCGTTCCAGCGAAAGTGATGCTCAAAGGGGTCGAAGTCGAAGGTTTGCAGGCAGCCAAAGCCGCCGCTGCCCAGCAGGTTGGGGCCTCCCAGACCGGCGCAGGGGCACAAACCCTGGTCCCGGCCAAAATTCCCGTGGTGGAAATCGAAGGTGCCGGCAAAACGGTCGGGGCCGGAAAATCCATGAAAGTTCTCTCCCTGGAAACCAGGGGTACCATGAAAGTCGGCAGCAAAGGTGCCATGGACCTGATCGGTGGCGAAGCGAAAATAGCCCCTGCTGCCAAAGCGGCTCCCGTCGGGGCAACCCCCGTCAAGGCAACACCGGCTGCGCCACAAACCGCCGCCAAAGCCCAGACCGTCGCTCTGACCCAACCCGCCACCGATACTGCCGGAGGCGCGGCAACCCAGGGTGTGGCCATCGGCAGCTCTCTCGTCAAGGGTTCGGGATTGGGTTTGAGCCTCTCCTTCTGGGGTCCCATGTTGTTGGCTGGCGTGGCCACCGCTGCGGTGGGCGTGGGAGTCTATAACTACCTCAAGCGCAAACAACAAAACGCCAACGCCTGACCCCGCACTCCCCGATCGAAAGACCTGGATGGATGTTTCGCCTCTGGCAAGCGGCAAAGGTTGTGGTGGCGGGGCTGCTGATCGCCCTGATCCTGGGGTTGCTGACCAGGTATGTTCTGGGGCATCTTCTGGCTTGGACCCGTATCCGGCATTAGGGCGCGACCTGTGCAGCTGGTCGTGCCCTTGTTGCCTGCGGATGCGGTCGTTTGTCTGTCTCCTGCTTCCCATGATGGTGGGGTGAGGGTCCATGATTCAAGCAAAGTGTCGGGCCTGCCGTGACTTTGCCATCGTCATGGATATCGTGGTCAATCTGGCCCAAACCCTGTTTCTGGGTTTGATGGGTTCGTTGACCGGGAGCATGGCTCTCCATGCCCTCGCCCTGCATGCCCTGGGTGACTTTCTGGGCAAAGGCATCACCTTCATCAGTCTGAAGATTGCCTCCTGGACCCCGACTCCAGCCTTCCCTTACGGTTTCGGCAAGTTGCAGTTCCTGGCTTCGGGTGTTGTTGGCGTGGGTCTGTGCACGGGATCGGCTCTCTTGCTTGCCGAAAACGTTCGTCACATCAACGAGCGTCTGGTCGAATCTCCCGGTGTGTTATCCATCATGGCGGCTTTGATAGGTCTCGTTTCCAGCGAAATCGTCTACCGCTTCCAACGTTGTACCGGCGAGCGCAACAACAGCCCCATCATCAAGGCCGCCGCCGCCGACAATCGCGCCGATGCCCTCTCCTTTGGTCTGGTTGCTGTCGGTCTGCTCCTGGCAATCCTGGGCATCCCCATTGCGGATCACATCGCCGCCACTCTGGTCTCCATCCTGATCATCAAAATGGGTTTGGAAATTGTCGCCGAGAGCTTCCATGGCCTGATGGACGCGGCCCTGCCCGGCAATGTCATGGAACAGATCCACCAGACAATCAAAAACTGGCACGACCTGGTGACGGTAGAAACCCTGCGCGGGCGCAAGTTGGGTGATCGGTGGGAGATCAATCTGACACTGCGCGTCCCGGCAACCTGGACCACCATGGATGCCCATGTGCAGACGCAGCAGCTGCGAGAACTCATTCACCGGCACATTCCCCATACCGGCGATGTCCTGATCGCCATCTTGCCCAGCCAGGAAGAGATGGTGTAAATCAAGCTCTTCTGAATAGCTGAGCCATGTCTGCTTTTTCGTGAACGACGCACCCCGACATGCCAGATCACTGAGCATTTCCGTATGACTTGACCTGATAATCAGGCAGTCCGGACTCTTTCAGCAGGTCGCGGGCATTGTCGGCCGCCGACTGGGCAGCATAGGGACCAGAAACGGCACAGTAGAGGGAGCCGTCGGTTTTGCTGACGGCCCGTTGATAGACAGGAAGCCCTTTTGCCGCGACAGGATGCAACGCCTCCAGGCTGTTCTTCTCCTGCGAAAAACACCCCAGACTGAGATAAAACCCCTTGAGCGTATGCCGTGGCGGGGCCTGGTAGGCATCAGCGCCTGCCAATTTTCCTTCCTGGATCGCTGCAGGAGGAAACGCCAACGTCGCTGGTGATGAAGGGGTGACGGGTTTGCCGCCGACATCGCCCACCACGGTTGACGGAGCAGGGGTTCCGGTCCCGAGAGGCACCCCACCACCTGGCATGATGGGACGCGACAGATCGGCTTTTGTGGCAGAGGTCGCCACAGTTGGTATATCCGCGGTGGGCACTGGCACACCATCCCGCTTGGCAGGCGGTGCAACCACCTCCCGCTCGGAGAGCCTGGCCGCCGCCTGCGCCGCCAACTGGGCCGGGCTGGGACCAGGGTTTTGCTGTATCCAAGTGGCGAGCCGTTCCCGCCAACTGGCCATGTTTTCCACCTGCATGAAGAGATGGTTCACAACATCGGTCAGCTGCCGTTCCAGTTCAAGCGGATTGCCGGGCGATACGGTCTTTTTCAACTCCCCTTGCAGCTCACTCCACCACTTTTCCTGAATGTGGGGTTCCTTGTCAAAGATCAGATGGCCAATGCTTTGCGCCTTCTTGGTCCACTGGCGCCCCTCTTCGACGTTGCCCTGTTTTTCCAGTGCCAGGCCGATGGCACATTGCAATCGGGCCTGCTTGAAGGTGCCCCGGCCGAACTGATTCTCCACAACACTCTCCAGCTGGGCCAATGCAGCGAGTGCCTCCTGGGGACGTCGATCCCCCAGATAGACAACCGCCAGATCGACCAGCAAGCGCGCCTTGTGTTGCAGTTCTCCCATATAATCGGGTGGCAGCAGAGCCATGCCAGCGCCCAAGGACTCCAGGGCTGCCGGTACATGGCCACTCTGGGCCAAGGCCCAGCCCCGAAACCGATAAATTTGCGCCAACTCGGCAATTTTTGGCGGCTTGATGCGTAAAAAGGTCGCCAGCAGCGGTTCCACCTCTTCGCGCACCTGGTCAAAAACACCCTGGCGCGTCAAAAGATTGAGATACTGGATGCGCGCATTCAATACTTCGGGGTGTTTATCCCCCAGATATTGTGCCAGTTCGGGAATGGCCACCATCAGCAACTGGCCGGACCGGGAGAGTCGGGCAGGTTGATCGGCCACGGCCAATGCCATCCCCACCCTGGTCCGCGCCAACCCGAGACGCAACTCCTGCTCCTGGGCCGGCGTGAACGCCTCCTTGGTATGGTTGAGAGTCAGCAACTGGTTGAATTGCCTGGAGGCCAGTTCAAAACGTCCATAAGCCAGATCAATCCTGGCCATGCGCCCGGAGAGCCGCATAAGAGGAATCGTGTTGACGGTGCTGGATTTTCCCGAAAGCTGATTGATGGCCATTTGCAGGACCGATTCGGCCTTGGCATGGCGCCCCTGTTCCAGGTAGAGGTCCACCAGGATGGTCACGGGTTCGACCAGGGCGTCGGCACCGGCGGTTGGATCCATGGCCATCTGGTTGATTCTGAGCCAGACCTGCCGTTCCAGCGCCTGCTCGTCTTGTTTGGTCAGGGGACGCGACGTATTGGCGCTGGCGGATCCCCCAGCCAGGGGCGACACTGCCATCAAAAGGGCAAGGAACGACAAGACCAGGCGCATCGGTGTGGAGTCCTCCATCAGATAGCCAGACGTCGCTTGTGGAATGATCCAACCAGGGCGTACAGACGCCGCCCCTCTTCGCGGGAGATCTCCTGGCGCTCGATAGCCGTCAGGATGCGTCCCAAACCAATCTCCATGTCTTGCACGGTTTGAATGGGAGGCAACTCAAACTCTCGGGCGGCATCCCCCCCGGAACCCGTGTTCGAACAAACCCGGCCAGGTGTCGATCTCCCTTTTGTGCCCTGGCCCCTCGCAACAGGGTTGTCTGCATCAGGAACCCTCGCATCGCGGATCTTTGTATCCTGGACCCTTGGACCATGATCATCGCTTTGGCCAATCAGCCCGGAATCCATGGCAGCAGAAGAGCACTTTCTGTGCAAAAAGGCCTCCCCTGCGCGCAAGACCCCATGCTGCGACACATCCCGCCGCTTGATCAGGCCTTGTCTGCCACCGCACTGATCGGCAACACGCCTCTCCTGGTCGGTCAACGATCGCCCCATCACCAGTCACCTTTGTTGCATCCCCCGCACAGGCGGCCTCCTGCCAGGTCCGGAGAAAAAATCCTGCAAGACGGATTGGAAGGGAGAGCCAGGAGCATCATACCGCTCCTCGATGCTCCCTGGCCATGTATGCGAGTGTATCTCCTCCTGGTCAAGGGGTCGTGCCGTATTGGCGGACACGTCGGGTTCGGGATGCGAAAATAGCGCATCGGCATCACCGTCGTGTACCAGGGAGGTGCCGAAAAACATGGCAATCTTCTCCAGGGCAGCACCGAGTCCCTCTATTTCGGGAATGGTGTCCAAGCCTGAAGTGCGCAGTCTGCCGAAGGCGTCACCCATGCTCTTCAGGGCTTCCAGGTTGCGTGCATCACCCAGGTTGCCGCCGGTGGTTTGCAAGGTCTCCATCGCCTCTGTCACCGAGTGGGCCAGGGCGCGTGTCTCGTCCCGTCCCACCGAGTTGATCTTGGACAACGACGACCTCAGGATGCCAATCAGCAAATCCGCAGCGCCGGTATCGGAAGGCGGCGCCGCAGGCACCCGGGGAGGCGGCGCCGAAAACGACAGGGGTGGCAACGGTGCGGATGGGGGTTCGGAGGAGGAAGCCTGCAGCCGCAATCCGCTCCTGGCGGGTGGGGGTTCGGAGGAGGAAGCCTGCAGCCGCAATCCGCCCCTCTCCGTCGCTGCGGGTACCTCTGGCAGAGGTATGCTCAGGCTGCGACGTCCACCACCACTGCCACCACCTGCCCGTCCCCCAGCTGCCCCTTTATCGGGGTCGGGCGGAAGGTTCCAATGGGTGCGATTGGAACGCCGTACCGACCCGGGCTCCGCTGAAGACTCTTCCAGGGCAGTGACAGGGGGCGGTGCGTGTGTACTTTTGCGAAGAATATGCCCCTGGGTGGCCAGCGAAGGGGGCAACGCCACGCTGGCCCTCGTTGCACGAGGGAGGGATGCGGTTGTCGTCGCTGCATCGTCGCTTTTTTCTGTTCGTCGGGCAACGACCAGATCATCGTTTTTTTCCGCTTTCCAGGCGATTGTGGCGTTGTCATTTTCCTCTGTTTGCCAGGCAACGGTTGCGTTACCGCTCTTTTCTGCCTGTCCGACGACACTTCCGGTATGTGCCGTTTCCATTTGCCTGCCGACGATCGTATGGGGGCTTTTGTCCAGACAACCTTTCCGGATCAGCCGGGAGACGGTCGCATCGAAACTGTTCCTTTGTTCGTGGACAGCCCGGGCCACACCATCCAGATCCATGGTCCGACCCAGGGCTTTTCCTGTTTCGGCCAGATATTGCGTCAACAAATCCGAAAACTTTGTGAACCACAGCTGGCTCTGGGTGAGTGCCCAGTTTTCCACCACACTCACCAGCTCCTGGAGAGACTCCTCCTGGCCATGATGACGCGGTGCAGCCGAGTGATTGTCTGGGTGGGACACGGGCACATTCATGATCGATCCTGTCGTGTTGCACACTTGAACGGTTGCCAGAGGGCGCGCTCGAATCGCCACGCAATTTTGATACCAAATTCCCCTGAAGTCGGCCAGATCAATCCGGAAAGCGCAAAGCAATGACCTTTCTTTCTCACGAGATGGCAACCTTGTGATGGGAAAGAATCTCCTGCATGACCAGGAGTCCAAACCGAGCTGTATCTCCATGAATGGTCAACATGATTTCGCTCCCCTTGATGCGCACCAGGCGACAGGGAAAACCGGCGTCGTCGGCCAGACGCGCAAAACGGAAGGTGCCTTGCATACCCTCCTGTAATCCGTGCGCCACCTGGCTCAAGGTCATTCTGGCGCCAACGATGCTGACATCCTCTGTGGCCCCCCGATAGACAACGCCCGCCTGCGTGACAAATTCGACCGCAGTTTTCAGGACGGATCTCTCTCCTCCCCGACGGGAGGCAATCTCCTCGGTCGGGCGAGACGGAGTCTCCGCAGTCGGGCAAGACGGAGTCTCCACAGCCGGGCGAGACGGAGTCTCCGCAGCCGGGCGGGTGAAAACCCCGACAGCTGGACGGGAGGAGGCCTCGATCGGTGGGCGAGTAACGACGTCCGGGGTTGGATGCAAGACTGGATGGCGCTCTTTGTGATCATCTCTGGCAAGGGAAGGCGCTCTCTTCTCCATCGGCGTGGCACGAGAAGCGACGTACCCCCCTCCCGCTTTCTGACCGCGAATGGCAATGGCCCATT
Organism: Magnetococcales bacterium; assembly: GCA_015229045.1. The sequence goes on along the minus strand of JADGCJ010000088.1, from coordinate 6,563 downwards.
CATCCTTGGAGCTGTTTTTGATGTTCTCTTTTGCGGGGAAAAGAGAGCGTATGCCCTCTTCGGAGGGAGGCTCCTCGATCCGGGGTGCGGGCATGGCCATCTCTTCGTCCGCAAAGAAGCGATGTTCGATGGCAGGCGACGACGGCAAAGGCGACGACGGCAAAGGCGACGACGGCAAAGGCGACGACGGCAAAGGCGACGAC
>JADGCJ010000088.1:0-6261 GCA_015229045.1 Magnetococcales bacterium | reverse complement strand
CGGCGGGTTTGCCTCCCGGGATGCACTGCCACCTGTTCCTCTGGACGGATTGGCGGCGCGGACCACGGGCTCGCTCATGGCATCCTTGGCATCCGACAACTGCTCGTGGAGTTGCCGGGAACGGACACGCAGCTGGTTGAGCTTGGCGATGATCTCTTCACCCTGTTCGACGATATCCTGTTTTTGGTACTCCTGGGCGATGTCCAGAATCTTTTGTGTTTCATCCGTCACTTGTTGATAGACCTTGTCGCCACCTATTATCTTCCAGCTCTGATAGTCAATCTCGCCGCTGACCAGACCCATTTTGAGTTTGACCAGCATACGGTTGATGTCGGCACAGCTCTCCTCGATCTCCTGGGAGAACTGAATTTTTTGCTGATAAAGACCATCGATCTCGTTGATCCGTCCCAGGGCATCTTCAATTTGAAATTCTATGGTCTTGAACTGCTCCAGAAGTGAAAAATTATGGGGGCTTTCGTAATACAAAAGATTTCCCAGGCCGATGCTTTTATTGTAGAGCAACATCTCATCGGCGACATCGTTGGCATCCTTGCCAAGGCCCCGGATCATGCGGGCCTCCTGCTCGATATCTTCGAGAATGTTCTCATAGTGACGAATGGAGAGTTTCCACGTTTTGGACCAGTCTCCGTCGTGATTATCCAGCTTGTCGATCACACTTTTTATGTCATCGTAGCGCAATTTCGGTATTTTTTTGAGGATATCCTCGACATCGACAATCTTGTTTTTCTCGGCAGAGGTGATCTTTGTCCTTTCAAGACGCCCCCTGTTCGACACGCAAAAATCGTAGAGCCACTTTTTGCGCGACCAGGGAAAGACCCTCTTTTCCTTGATGAATGAAGCAAGAAACATCCAATAATAAAGTTGCCACAACGGGCAATAGGCAAAGCGGATCAAAAAGGAAGCCAGCGCCTTATGCAGGGTGTAGAGACGCCCCTCGTCCTCCTCACTGTCACAGTGGCATGACTCGGTCACCTTGATGACGGCACAACGCCAGGCCCGCAGAAATCCATTGGTGCCACAACGGTTGCAAATGTTTTTGTTTCCCACCTGTTTGTCGCCTTGGGAGAGGGTGCTGCCACCCTCTTGCCGCTTGCGTCTGGCCTGGGGATCCAGCTCTTTGAAAGCCATGTCGAGAGTCATTTCAAAATCTTGTTGAATCTTCGATTTTGACCCTTCCGGAACGCTCTCTTTGCGGACGATCCTTCTGCACAGCGGCATTTCGCTGGACTCTTTCAGACCCTCTTCAAATTTGGCCTGTCCCTGCTTCATGCTGGACGAGAGACGACTGCCCAACTGGTTGAAAGACATCTTGTCCAGTTGACTGTCCCAGCGCAGGCCTGGGTACAAAACACCCAGGAAGAGGCAGCGGTTGCGGCTCGTCGCCTTTTGGGCGCGGTCCAGCGCGCGGTCCCAGGCTTCGAGACCGTAGCAAATCTCCTTGCGCACCGTCGCCCTGAAGAGACGGGAGAGCCAGATCCACCCTCGGGTCAGCAGACCAGCTTTGCCGCCGGAGTGTTTCAGCTCCCCGTCCATGTTGTACAACCACATGAACAGGGCATCGCGCATCAATATTTCGGAAGGTCGCGGCAGCCAGCTCAGCAGGGAAAACCACACCTCTTTTTTTTCAAAGAATCCCCGCACTTTGCCGATGAACTCGTCATTCCATGCCGTAATAAGTACCGTTTTCTGGTCAAGAACCTTGTCGTCCTTTTTGGCCACCTTGACGGTAAAATGCATGAAGATCAGCAGTTCGCCAAGGTCGAGGGAGATGGAAAAGATCAGGATGGACATCAGGATGAAGCTGGCCTTGGCGGCTCCGTACTCGCTGGCGAGAAATTGATTCAGGGCAGCAAGATCCTTGTGGCTGGCGGCGGGGATGACCCCTTTCTTGAGCGCCTCGATCCCTTCGATGGCCGGAACATCCACGGTCGCCGAGATCGTGTAATCGACCTGGGGGGTGTTGCCATATTTATCGACCTGGCGCAAAACAGCCACATGCGCTTTCAACAGTTTGTTGAGTTCGGTAGCTGTTGCGTCGTAGATTTTTTTGTTTTCTTCAAAAGCGGCTGTTATATGATGGACCAGGGTGTTGATATCATAATACTCCATGGCCATGAAGCGCCGCATGTCGGCCAGGGAACGTTCTCTGGGCTGCATGATCTGGTCAAGTTTATCCAGGTCGTCGAGGATGGCTTGGTTGGTTGCCTCAAAGTTCTGGAAGTAACGTGTGGTCAGCTCCCGGATCTTTTCTTCGATCCCCTTGCTGAAATTGAGTCCGGATCCGAGCAGGATGGCATTGATGTTGCGGGTGGTATCCGTATTGGCATAAACCTTGGGCACATCGACCAGGCCCTCGGTGTAGCCGCCGAAGATGACAAAGTGCTTGGCCCAATAGCGTGGACCTTTGCGGGGATCCTGGCTGGAAGCGATGCCCGAGAGTTCATCCTCCGGCAGTTTTTGGAAGGTTTCGACGGCTTGCCGGGCTGTCAATTCCAGGGCCTTTTTCAGGCCATGCAAGGTTTGCGGGTGGTCCGGATTGGCGGTGCGGGAATCGCCCAGGACCAGCTCGACCCGACCCTTGATCTCCATCCACTGTTTTTGCAACTCTCCCTGCTTGGAGACCAGGGAGACGATGCCGTCATAGTTGGTGTAAATGGAAAAAAACGTCAGCAGAGTGGCCAGGCCGACCCAGCGGGGATTGACCCCCATGGCATGGACCAGGCCTTTGAAGAATCGTCCCTTTTCGGCAAGACCCTGAAACAGGCGACCCTTGAAGTCAAGAATGGCCAGTGAGAGGGAGATGCCAACGATGATTCCGACGATATAGCGGGGTGATTCACCAGCCTGGCCAACAAAAAGGGTACCAAAAAGCCTCTGGGCAAAGGGGAGCTGGAGAAGTTCGTTGACGCCGCGAAACGTTGTGATCGACGACAGGACAAAGAGCAGAACGGAGATATAGGGCTTGAACCCCATGAGCAGGGAGTACAGGGAGGCCAAAAGATTCCTGCCTATGAATCGAACCCCGCGCGCATGCCGCCAGATATCCACGATCGGAGGGACCACCTGCATGCCCACGCGTTCACGTTCGGCCAGGGCGCCGGCAACGGCGTCCTGCATGGCTCCCTGGGCAGCCTCCATGTTGAGCTGAAAAATCATCCGTGTCAGTTTGAGAAACGGATTGTCTTCGATGCTCTCTTCGTCACCTTTCCTGACCGCGTCCTGGAATGCCAGAAAACGATCGAGGATGGGGGTTTTGACATCCTTGAGCTGGGCAGATTCGACAGCAGCGGCCTGTTGTTTCTTCTCTCCTGCCAGATTTTCTTGCAGCAGGGAGACGGCGCGCAGGGTCTCGGACCATTTTTCCTGGGCATGCAGAAAAAAGTCCTGATAACTCTCCTGACAAAGAACCTGATCCTTGTTGTAAATCGGCAAAAGACACACCGGCGCCCCGGAGTCCAGGTCTCCCGAAAACAGATTGATGACCGTCTGGCCATAAACCGCCATGGGACGCAGGTCGGGTCGCTCTTTTTCTTCGCTTTCAGATGTCATGGTGCCAAAATCCAGGCTGACTCAGGCAGATTTCAACTTTCGAGCATAACACTATTTTTCCCCGATACAAGTGCGGCCAGCGGAATACCCAGGGCAATCGCATTTGAAATTGGCATGCTTGAAAAATCGGACCTTGAACCGCGTTTATTTTGAAATACGTCGTTTTTTTGTGATCGGGAAAAAGGGGTGACATGAAAGACTTTATTGGGGCTCCGCCCCAAACCCCGCAAGGGCTCTGCCCTTGACCCGTCCGGTCGCCAGCCCCCTGAACCCCGTTTTGACAGCTCCCCGAATCACTATCCATGGTCCTCGAAAGTCTCAAATGCGATTGCCCTGGCGGAATACCCTGGCTGACGGGCACCCTTTCAAGCCGGAGTGGAGGCCAGTATTTTTCTCACCTTGTCAAGATCAGCCATGGTATCCACGCCTGTGGCACCATGACTGGTCGTCACCACCCGGATGGGAAAGCCGTGTTCCAGGGCGCGCAGTTGCTCGAGTTTTTCCAATCGCTCGAGGGGCGTGGAGTCCAGGCGAGCGAAACGCTGCAAAAAATCAGCCCGATAGGCGTACAAGCCGATATGGCGCAATACATGAGTGGGAGTGTCACGCTGCTCCCTGGCCAGGGGAATGGCTGCCCGGGAAAAATAGAGGGCAAACCCGCGCAGATCGCACACCACTTTGACCACATCGGGCGAGAGAAAATCCCCCGGCTCGATGAGCGGATGCGCCAGGGTGCCCATGGGAATGGTCGGGTCGTGGCGCAGCGGCTCCAGGAGTCGGTCGAGCATCTGCGGATGGAGCAGCGGCTCGTCGCCCTGGACATTGACGATCCAATCGGCGTCGAGAGAGCGTGCCGCCTCGGCCACCCGGTCGGTCCCCGAGGCATGCGCGGGAGAGGTCATGACCACATCACCACCGAAGGCCAGCACGGCCCTCTGGATACGCTCATCATCGGTGGCGACCAGAACGCGATCCACCCTGGCCCGGGTCGTGCGTTCGTAGACGTGCTGAATCATGGGTTTGCCGGCGATCTCGGCCAGGGGCTTGCCGGGCAGGCGGGTGGAAGCATACCGGGCGGGAATGATGGCGACAATCCTGGTCATGGGGAGATTTTACCTTCGGCGGGAGGCACGGAGGGTTGGGTGTGCAGGGAGCGGGACTCCCCCCGGCCATCAACAAAGCCGATCAGATCGGCGGTGACTTCACCGATGCGCACCCGAGTCTGTACCCGCAAAGGGAGACGGCGGTCATCATCGGTCACCCAGACCGTCAGATCGCCCTGCTGACGAAAAAGCTCCGACGCCTGCACCAAAGGATGCAACGGAAAGGCCTGAAACCAGCCAAGAGGCGTAAAGAGCTTGTCGACAGCTCCCGTCGTCACCTCGGCCATGTACCAGCGCTCGCCATCCAGGACCGGCACGGGAATTTTGTCGGCAGCCGGCTTCAAGGCTGCCAGACCCCGCAGATGGTAAAAGGCACTGATGGGATCGTTGGTGGCATCGGCGACATTATCGAAGATTTTGAGTGGATCGTCGTTTTTGCGCAGGGTAACCTGGCCCTTGTCACGCAGGAACGCATATTCGGAGCGGCGCAGGCGACGCCCCTGGTTTTGCATCTTCAGGTAGTTCCGGGTGGACAGCTCCCCTTTTTTGTGGAGACCCCTGGCAGTGATGACGTCGTTGACCCCGTAGATCCAATCCACGGGACCGACGGAGACCAGGTTGGCTTGCAGGGTGTACTGGAGACCCTCCCTGGCAGGATCTCCGGTCATCGTATAGTCCAACGTGGCCCGACCGGCCGGAACCCCCTGCCAATGGACGTTGAAATCCAGATGCTCACCCGTCACCGCCCCCAGCGTGGCAGAATCCCCCCAGGCGAGGGGAGATCCCGACAAAAACGGCAGTGCAACCAGGAGCGTCTGAAAAAATGTCGCCATGCGGGGTAATTTTTCTGTTGTGGACGTCGTCAAATGCCTATCCTGCAAGCATGGGGATTGTCCGCCGGGCCGGATCGGTGTATTAACCCCATTTACGCAGCAAAAATCAAGGAGACGTCACCTTGACCATGGACCAGCCAGGTTGCGAAAAGGGAGTGGCAGGATGCAACGGAGTGCGCGCATACTTCTTCTGGACAGAGACGGGGTACTCAACCATGATCGCCCCGATTATGTGCAGAGTGTGGAGCAGTTGCATCTGCTTCCGGGTGTTCCGGAAGCCATGCGTCGTCTGCGGGAGGCCGGGGTCGTCTCTCTGGTCATCACCAACCAGGCTTGCGTGGGCAAGGGGTTGATCACCCAGGCGACCCTGGATGAGATCCACGAACGCCTGTCCGCCGGAATTGCCGCCGCCGGGGGGGAGATCGCCCGCTACTACCTCTGCACCCACCGCACCGAGGATCGCTGTGCCTGCCGCAAACCGGCCCCCGGCTTGATCCTCCAGGCACACCAGGCGTGGGGCTTCGATCCTGCCCGGACCTGGATGGTGGGCGATGCGGAGCGCGACGTTCAGGCGGCGGAAGCGGCAGGGTGCCGTGCCGCCCTGGTGCGCACCGGCAAGGGCGAGGCAAGCGCCTTGAAACGTCCTGATGTACCGGCCTTTGCCGATCTGGCGGCTTTTGTCGAGTTTTTTTTAAACGATTGCAAACAAGGAAGCTGAAGATTGATACCAGGTTCATACTTGGAAAGAGAAAAAA
>JADGCJ010000087.1 GCA_015229045.1 Magnetococcales bacterium | reverse complement strand
CCCCACCAGGACTCTGTCCTGGACCTGTCCGGTCGCCAGCCCCCTGGACCCCGTTGCCAAACCAACCCCTGCCCATGGCTAAAACAGGCAAGCTGCTGCCAACTCCGCCAGGGCATCGCTGCCATCGGTCTTGAAACAACCACTGATGATGGCCGCACCCCAGGCACCGGCCCGGACCACATCCTGAACACCTTGCAGATCGATTCCGCCAATGGCCACCAGAGGCAGCGAACTCTTCTGACAGGCCAAGGCCAGGGTTGCACAACCCCGGGCAGTCAGGGCATCGGATTTGGTCTGGGTGGCAAAGACCGGCCCGAAGCCGATATAATCAGCCCCGCTGCCGGCTGCCGCCGCAACTTCATCCAGGGTATGGGTGGAAAGGCCAACGATGCGCTCCTGCCCCAGCAGGCGACGACACACCGCCACCGGCAAATCCTCCTGGCCGACGTGAACACCATCGGCGGCCAGGGCCAGGGCCAGATCCAATCGATCATTGATGATGACCGCCACGCCGGGCGCCTCGGCCCGCAAAGCCGCCATCCAACGCGCCATGAAGCGGTGTTGCTCGCCGCCGCTCCCCTTGCAACGCAACTGCACCAGGGAGATGGAGAGGTCATTCAGGCGTCGCGCCAGACGTTCCGGGCCATCGCCCTGCAACCAGGCCGGGGCATGCCCCTCCAGCCAGGCGGAATCGAGAATGGGGTAGATCCCCCCGCAGGCCGGGAGCGCGCTCATAAGGAGGAGAACAGCTCCTGATCGACAAGATTGGCATCACCCATGTTGAGGCCGACCAGGCGCCGCAGATGACTGAAACTCTCCACATCCATCTCCTCGAAGTGGATGGCGGCGCCTCGTTCCATGTTGCTCCACAACACCCTGCCCCGGATACGCATCTCGTCATCCCCCAGAGGCAACACCCCCTGAACGGTCTCTCCGGTCACAGGCAACTCGCCGCTCCAGAAGAGCATCCCCTTGAGGCTGATGTCGTTGAACGCGCCCGGATACACCTTCCCGTCGACGCCGGTCAGGACCAGCTCGTGCTGGAAATGCACCCGCGAAAAATGACGACGCTCCGTACCCAATGCAGGAGACTCCCGATTCATGAGAATGGCGATTCCGACCGCTCGTTGTGCAAAAGAGCCCCCGCTCCAAAAAAGCGCCACTTGCTGGCACTCCGTGACACGCCTGTGATTTTCCGTCAATTCCGGCAGAACGGTCAAGGGTTGAAGGTTCAAACCCTGGCCATCCCCTTGTTGATGGCGTGGGAATAAAAGTTGAGAAACAAGACTCCGCTCAGACCCAACCCGGCGCCCTCGACATGCGACAAGGCCGTCTCGAAAAGGTGCCGGTAGCGGGTCAGGTAGGTACCATACTCATCGCCGAAGAAGCGGTCGCCAGTCCGCTGGAGGTGTGCGTCGTCGCAACCACTCTCCACCAGGTCCAGGACATGCACGAAATAATCGTGCTGGACGGCGGAAAACTCTTTTTTCAACTCCAGATAGTGCCCCTTCAACTCCGCAAAGGCACCACCGATGGCCTTTTTGATCTCGGCATTCATCGGATTGTCGAGGCGGGTGATTAAATTTTCAAAATTGACCTGGTTGTGGTTAAGCTCCAGAGTCAGGGGATAGCGTCCGAAGAGACCATCCCAATGGCGGGCGGCACGCTCGGCGGCGGGATCGAGAAAACGATAACGGGGGAGTTCCCAGGGGTGGTCCGGCTCGATGACGCGATTCTCTTCCTTCAGGCTGTGGTAGAGGGCCGACTCCCGGATCAGCATGAGAGTGGCGGAGATTTGGTTCGGATTGTCGGTCCACTCCAGATCGCGCAGAAAGGCAATATTTTGCCGCAACGTGTCGATGGTCGAGTTGGGTCCGAACATGATAAACCCGATGATGACATAGAAAAGGCCGATCTCCTTGAGCATGCGCATGGTGGCGACGTTTTGCGCGATGGTGGCCTTCTTGCCATAATAGGCCAGCTCCTGGGCCGAACCGGCCTCCAGTCCGACGATCACCACATCGATGCCGGCCCGCTTCCACAGACGCAGCAGCTCATCGTCCCCCGGCTCCAGCATGGAGTCGCCGCGCATATAGACCTTGATGGAGACCGGCAATTGCCGACGAATGATATCCTCGCACATCTCCCGGGTGCGGCGTTTGCCTTTGCGTCCCGGGTCTTCAAAGGAGCTGTCGGAGAAATTGAAGATGTGGGCACGATATTTTTTGGTCAGCACCTCAAGTTCGTCCACGACATGTTTGGGGGAGCGACCCCGCCAGATTTTGCCCTTTTGCAGACGGGTATAAAAATTGACGGTGCAGAATGTACATTGGGCGGTGCATCCCCGGGAGGTGATCATGCGCACGCTGCCCAGGATGCCGCCATCGACGGGATCGCGCCGGGCAGTCTCCAGGGTATCGCGGGCCGAAAAAGGGAGAGTATCCAGGTCGGCGATGAGAGGTCGCGGCGGATTGCGCACGGCGCACCCTTCGACATTGCGCCACACCACACCGGCAATGCTGGCCAGATCCAGTCTTTTGGCTGCCACCTGCTGCATGATCTCCAGCAGGGTGTGTTCCCCTTCGCCGTAGACCATGCAATCGAAGAGGGGTTCCGCCTCCAGAATGTTCTCGGCCAGGGAGGAGAGAAAGGGACCGCCCAAGACCAGCAAGGCGTCCGGATCTCTTGCCTTGATCAGGGCGGCGACCTCACGCACCTCCAGATAGTTGACAATATTGAGCTGGAAGCCATACACATCGGCGACCATCTCACCCGCCTGCTGGATCGCCGCTGCACCGTGACTGGCAAAACATTGGTGGACCAGGACAGGAAAATCGTTGGCCCGCAGGAATGACGCCAGATGGCCAATACCCAGGGGCACCTCCTGCTCAAACTGATAGTCCCCCTCCTTGACGACGTTGATCAACCCCAGGGTCGGCAAGGGAACCCGCGACACATGCGAGCGATAGGGACGTTCACCGGGAACAGGAGAAGAGTCGGGTGACCCGACAAAAGAGACGGTGTGGAAGGTTTCTGTTTTGGCATCCATGAGAGGCTCTCCGCCGCTGTATTCCGGTGGTCAGGTAAAAAAGATGAAGTCGTGGTCGCCGGTGTAGCCGCAGCGCTCGAACCACCAGCACCACTCCTCGGGAGTGAAAAAGCTTTCGCAGGTCAACTGCCAGGCGAGCAGGTTGGCCTTTTCCACTTCGTTGCGATAGGACTCCACGGTGATCAACTGGCGTTTGCCCCGGCCAACGCGCACAATTTCGCGGATGGCACGTTCCAGGTCGAAACAGTAGAGGTTGTGCAAGGTGATGATCGAGTAAACAAAGTCAAAACTCTGGTCGGCAAAGGGGAGCCGGGTGGCGTTGCCGACCTGGAGAAAGGGCTTGATCTCCGCCTTGGCATGCTCCACGGCATAGGCGGAGATATCGAGACCGGCAACCTGCAAACCGGGCAGCGCCTGGGTGAATTCGTAGAGCAAAAACCCCTTGCCGCAGCCGACATCGAGGATGCGCTCGCCCGGTTGCAGGCCATAGTGGTCGATCAGGGTGCGGGCGAAAGGCAGCCAGCGTCCGTCGTAGCGGTAGCCGCCATAGCCATATTTGCGCTCTCCGTCCCAAAAGTCATGGCCCCACTGCTTGGCCACCGTGGCGCAAGCGGCCTTGTCATCCTCCAGGAGACGCTGCCGATAGTCCCGGGCGGTGCGCTGGTGCATCTGGCTCATGACATCGACACGCGGCATTACATGTTCTCCTAATGTCACTGACTTCAAACAAAATAACCATGTTCCGGATCGATGGCCAACACATCGAGAATCGCCAGGTTTTTGCTGTGGGAGACGCAATGGTGCCGACACTTTTCGGCGGGATTGAAGCCATACAGCCGTTGCCGGTTCTCCTCCGAAAACCAAAACTCCTTGAAGGAGCGCTCGCGGATGGATCCCAGAAGCCCTGCTTGCGTATAAGCCTTGTCCTGGCAGGTATAGACCGTCGCATCGGCCCCGATCACCGTCAGGTATTGCAGGAAGGGGCAGCGGGTATAGCTCTTGTCAAACCGCTCCTCCAGCTCGTGATAGTGATCGATGACGGTGAAGTGGCTGTCATTCAGGGCCTTGGCGGCATGAATCTGCTCGCTGGTCGCCGCCATGATGGGGCGATGATAGGCATTGTTGGCCGCCCCCTCGTTGGCGACGACCGCACCGGAAAATTTGACATGATTGACCCCCAGCTCCTTGAAGATCCGGCAGGCCTCCAGAATGTGCTGGTGATTGTCCTGCGTGACGATGAAGCTGATGCCCAAAACACAGCGACTCCTCAGCTCGGCAAAGGCACGCATGTTGGCACAAACCCGGGTGAACTCCCCCTCCGCAATGCCGCGTGCCCGGGCATAACTGGCATCGTCCCAGGCATCGATGGAGACGCGCACCCAGGTGCCGTGCCGGGCAAAAACCTCGGCCATGTGCCCCTTGAGGTTGGCGCCATTGGTGAGCGTGGCGACACGAATCCCTCCTGCGGCCAGACGCTCCACCACCTCGGGCAGGGGCTTGTACACCAGGGGATCCCCCCCGCCGGAAAAGGTGACCGCCTTGACCCCCATGTCGATGCAATCATCGACGATTTCAAACATCTTTGCGCGATCGAGGGTGTCGCGCTCGACCATCTCCTCACCCAGTTGCAGGTGCTGAACCCGATAGGCACAATACCAGCAATCGTGGTTGCAGATGTTGGTCGGTTTGATGCGAATATGGACCGGGGCACACACGGTTCCCTGCCGCAAGGCCTCCAGGTGGTTCGCAAAACGCAAAAATTTCATGGAACTGTAGAGTTGACTCATGGCTCTTGTCCGTGATCTTTCAGTCTGTGACGGCGTTCAATGCCTTGCCGGGAGGTTGTCCAGGACCGCGTTGACGATATGGGAAGGCTGCAAGCCGTAACGATCCAGAAGGGCATCCTGGGAGCCATACCCCTTGGGAAAGGCATCCGGCAGGCTGAGACGCACCAAACGCGGCATGGGGGTGGGAAAAGCCTCCAGGAGAGCGTCAGCCACGGCGCTGCCCAGCCCCCCCAGGCGGGAGTGTTCCTCGAGGGTGACGAGCAGAGGAACTTTGGTGGCCCGCGCAAGAATCGCCTCCGTGTCCAGGGGTTTGAGGGTGTGCAGGTTGAGAACGGCGCAGTGAATTCCCTCTTCCTTGTCGAGGCGTTCAGCCGCCTGCATGGCCCGGCTGACCATGACCCCGGTGGCGATGATGAGGCCATCCCCTCCCTCGCGCAGCGCGATGGCCCGACCGATGACAAAAGGGTCCTCCGCGCGTGACACGACCGGCTCTCCCCCCTTGCCGAGGCGCACATAGATCGGTCCCGGCCAATCGATGGTTTGCGCCATGAAGCGTTGCATCTCTTCGGCATCGGCAGGGGCCACCACGGTCATGTTGGGTTGCAGGCGCATGAGCGCCAGATCCTCCACCGCCATGTGCGTCGGTCCCTGGGGGGCATAAACCAGCCCACCCCCGTTGCCGATGAGCCGGACAGGCAGGTTTTGCAGACAGAGATCCAGGGTGATCTGCTCCAGGCAGCGCCGGGTGAGAAAGGTGGCAATGGTGTTCACGTAAGGGATAAACCCTTCCATGGCCAGGCCAGCCGCCACGCCGATCAGGTTTTGCTCGGCCACCCCCTCCATGAAGAACCGGGCAGGGAACTCCTTCTTGAGGGCATCCAGGGTGCCAGGCCCCAGGTCCGAACCGAGAAACAGCACCCGGGGGTCTCGCCGGACCAGTTCATGAATCATGGTGTGACAGGCGCGGCGCATTACTCCACCTCCAGGGCACGAAACATGTCGACCAGCTCTTCGGGTTTGATGAGCGATTTATGGTGCCACTGCGGATTGCCTTCTGCCATGGGGATCCCCTTGCCCTTGACGGTGTGGGCGATGATGACGCTGGGGGTGTCGGGGACAAAAGGCGTGGCTCCCAGGAGGGTTTGCAGGGCGGTGACGTTGTGGCCGTCCACTTCGCGCACGGCAAAGCCGAAGCTGCGCCATTTGTCGGGCAGGGGGTGCATGTCCAGCACCTCGCTGACCATGCCGTAGGATTGCAATTTATTGTGGTCGACGATGGCGACCAGATTGCTCAGGCGATGCTTTTTGGCAAACATGGCCGCTTCCCAGACCGAGCCTTCGTTGAGCTCCCCATCGCCAAGGATGACGAACACCCGATTCCGACGCTGGTGCAATCTGGCACCCAGGGCCATGCCCGCCCCCATGGAGAGCCCATGCCCCAGCGCTCCGGTGGAGGCCTCGATGCCCGGCACCATGTCCAATTCCGGATGGCCTCCCAGGGGGCTGTCCACAGCACAAAAGCGACTCAGCTCCGTGGCCGGAAAAAATCCCTTGTCCGCCAGAATGGCATAGAGCGCCAGGCAACCGTGCCCCTTGCTGAGGATGCACCGATCCCGCTCCGGCCAGTGGGGTGTGGCGGGGTCATAGTGCATGATGTCATCGTAAAGCACCCTTAAAATTTCGACGATCGACAGCGCCGAACCCGGGTGACCCCGACCGCTGTGCTGCAAGGAGCCGAGTATCAGCCGCCGCAACAGGCGCGAACGTTCGTCGAGAGGTGGGGGGGGGTGAAAATCGCGCTCTTGCATGGAAGTGACTCTTCTCCGGTGGGACCGGCCTGTATCCGTCTGTCAACCTTGATTTTTTGTGCGTCAGCCATGTGTGTTACGATTACGCAATTTTCGCGCCAGACGTTGGCAAAACCGATCCGCTCCCTCCCCAAGCCTGGCGAAAAACATGACCAAACCGCGCCTGCTTTAGGGCGCGTTGTCTTTTTGTGATCGAGAAAAAGAGTGACATGAAAGATTTTATTGTGGCTTCGCCCCAAACCCCACCAGGACTCCGTCCTGGACCTGCCAGGGGGCCAGCTCCCTGGACCCCATTTTTGACAGGTCCCTGCCCGGTGAATTTTATGAGAGCCGCAGCGCGACTTTTGCGACAACACGAGATTTCATCTGGGTGAAATTGGCATATTGGGCTATCATGGAAGGTCACGAAGTGCATGCCGGGTTGATGGAACAGTGGACCAGAGGGAACTTTTTGCCTCACGGCTGTCCGACATTGCCGCCCGGAGACGGCTCCGGGGGTCGCCACGGCATAGACCGGAAATGGCTTGTTCACCACGTTTGAAAGGGTCGTGTGCATGGCTATGGAAGAGGATGAAAAACAGTGGATCCTTGTGGTTGATGCCAAGCGGACCAACCGCCATGAGTTGTCGGATCTGCTCAAGGATGATGGCATCGTGGCCCTGGCCGAGAGTGGCGAGCAGTCTCTGACGCGGATCGTCGTCGATCCACAGCCGGATCTGGTCCTGCTGGGCCTGGACCTGGAAGACATGGATGGCTTTGCCGTCCTGGAGCGCCTCAAGTGGGACCATCGCACCAACGCCATCCCGGTTTTGTTGATCACCGAGAAAGAGAACCGGAAACTGATCCAGCGCGGGCTGGACCAGGGAGCCGCCGACTTTGTCGCACGGCCTTTCCATGTCGACCTGGTGCGCAAGCGGGTGACCAACCTCCTGGAGGTGGCGCGCCAACGTAAAATGCTGGAAAAACTGGTCCACCTCGATGGCCTGACCGGCGCTTGCAACCGCCAACGCCTTGATGCCGTCATGGCCCAGGAGTGGGAACGCGCCGTGCGCGGGGGAACCATGCTCTCCCTGGTTCTGCTCGATGTGGACCATTTCAAGGCCTTCAACGATCAGTATGGATTCTCCATGGGGGATCGGGTCTTGAAGGCAATGGCCAAAATGCTGCAGAAGGTTTTGCACCGTCCCGCCGATGTGGCCGGTCGCTTTGGTGGGGGAGAGTTTGGTCTGATCCTGCCCGAAACCGACCATCTGGGGGCCAGGCGCATTGGCCAGGAGGTGTGCCGGGTGGTCGCCGACCTGGGCATCGCCCATACGTCGTCACCGACGGCGGACCATGTGACGGTCAGTGTCGGCGTAGCCACCACCGTGCCCCGGGAAGGATCGTCCGCCGACATGCTCTATCAAATGGGACGGGAACGACTCGCCGAAGCGAAAAAAGAGGGGCGCAACCGCGTCGCCTGGACAGACGAGTAAGGCGCGTCAACCGGCGTGGACACCGCCAAACAGGGCCAATGTCCAGTCGTGTTGACATGACAACCGGACATGATGAGTCGGACACAAAAATCCCCGGCGCCGGGAGACTTCTTTGTCCCGGTTTGTGGCGGTCCCGTTGTGCCTTGGTCACCATGATCTTTTGCAGTCTCGCGGACGGAAACCGAGCGCAATCACTGCCGAGGGACAGGCCAACGAAGGACCACCATCTTCCGGGACAGGTACGACACTCGTATCCATGCACTTTCCAGACCAGAATCCGATCAAGCCCCTTTCATCATGACAGCTGCTCCGAAGCATCATCCTGGCAGGAGGGAAGGTTGCCTGCAAAATGCCCCCGAACCGCATCTGTTCCGGAACATGTCGTTTCTTCTGCTCGACGTGAATGCTGACACGCCTGCGAAATGCACATCCCGACGAAAAAAGATGCTCAAGGGATTGACACTCTCGACAACCATTCTTAGATCCACAGGCAGGGTGTTGCCAAAACAGCAAACAACTTGTCAAAAATGGCCATCATGACCGAAAACATACCCCATGCCTTCGCCCGCCTTGAATCACATCTGCGAGAACGAATCATCGGTCAGGAGGGGTTGCTGCGTCGTCTGCTGGTCGCCCTCCTGGCCGATGGCCACCTGCTCGTCGAAGGTGCCCCGGGCCTGGCCAAAACCCGGGCGATCAAAGAACTGGCAGCCGGAATGGAAGGAGATTTCCACCGCATTCAGTTCACGCCGGACCTGCTGCCCGCCGACCTGACAGGTACGGAGATCTACCGTCCCCAGGAAGGAACGTTTCATTTCCAGCACGGACCGCTGTTCCATAACCTGATCCTGGCCGACGAGATCAATCGTGCTCCGGCCAAGGTCCAGTCCGCCCTGCTCGAAGCCATGGCCGAACGTCAGATTACCGTCGGCGCAGTGACACATCCCCTTCCCCCCCTGTTCCTGGTCATGGCAACACAAAACCCCATCGAGCAGGAGGGAACCTACCCCCTGCCAGAGGCTCAACTGGATCGCTTTCTGCTGTATGTCCGGGTCGATTACCCGGACCCGGCAACCGAACGCCGCATCCTCGCCCTGGCCCGCTCCGAGGCCAGAGAAGATGGGGGATCCGGGCAGGATTCGCGACCTATTTTGCGCCAGGAGATGCTGTTCGCGGCCCGGCGGCAGGTTTTGGAGCTGCATCTGGCGCCGACCTTGGAGGAGTATCTCGTTCGCTTGGTCCTGGCCACCCGCGACCCGGCTCCCTATGGTGCCGATTTGCGGGGCTGGGTCCGTTTCGGTGCCAGCCCCAGGGCGACCATTGCCCTGGACCGCTGTGCCCGTGCCCACGCCTGGCTGGCGGGTCGGGACTATGTCACTCCCGAGGATATACAGACCCTGGCGGCGGATGTCCTGCGCCATCGCGTATTGCTCACCTTCGAGGCCGAAGCCGAGGGGGTCACACCCGATCATCTGGTCACGGAGCTGCTCAAGCGGGTGGCGGTGCCCTGATACCGATAAGCCCTTGCCCGTCGCACGGGCACCCTCTCTGGTTTGACCAGAACACTCCTGCGAATGGTGAAAACCCATGCCCACCCTGTTTGATCCGCTGTCGTTGGGAACATTGACTCTGCCCAATCGTATCATCATGGCCCCTCTCACCCGGTGTCGGGCCGAGGAGGGACACAACCCGGGATCCCTGATGGCCGAACACTATGCCCAACGTGCCAGCGCAGGACTGCTGATCGCCGAAGCGACCATGGTCATGGAGGGCAACTCCGCTTTCTGGAGAGAACCGGGCATCTATTCGGCATCCCAGACGGCTGGTTGGCAACAGACCACCCGGGCAGTCCATGCCGCTGGTGGTCGTATTTTTCTGCAACTCTGGCATGGAGGACGCGCCTGTCATCCGTTGTTGAACGGCGGGCAGCAACCCGTTGGAGCGAGTCCCCTGGCCATTACCGGCGATTCGGTGCATACACCCGAGGGCAAAAAAGCATATGTGGTGCCTCGTGTACTCGATGATGACGAGCTGCCGCAGATTGTTGCCGGTTTCAAACAGGCGGCCGTTCACGCCAAATCAGCCGGTTTTGACGGAGTGGAGGTCCATGGTGCCAATGGCTACCTCCTGGACCAGTTTCTGCGTGATGGTGCCAATCAACGCCGTTCCGGTCGTTATGGTGGCTCTGTGGCCAACCGTGCAAGGATATTGTTGGAAGTGGTCGAGGCCGTCATCCAGGTGTGGGGCAGCGGCCGTGTGGGGGTACGCATTTCGCCTCTCAGCAGCTTTAACGCCATGCGCGACAGCGACCCCATAGGTTTGGCCACCTGGTTGGCCAATCGATTCAATGACTACGATCTGGCTTACCTTCATGTCATTCGCGGGGATTTGCTCCAACAACAAAGCGGCGATGTCATGACCCCGATCCGTGCCCATTTTCGCGGCAGACTCATTGGCAACATGGGCTATTCGGCCGAGGAGGCCTCCGCAGACATCGCCAGAGGGGCAGTCGATGCCGTGGCCTTTGGCGTGCCTTTCATCGCCAACCCGGATCTGCCTGCTCGTCTGCGCGCCGGTGCGCCGTTGAGTGATCCTGACCCGGCAACGTTTTACTCGCCTGGTCCGGTTGGCTATACCGACTATCCGGCCGTGTCGGGTTTATAATCTCCCAGCGAGCTGGATGCAGCCTGGTGAAAGGGGTCCAGGAGGCTGGCGACCGGACAGGTCCAGGACGGAGTCCTGGTGGGGTTTGGGGCGAAGCCCCAATAAAGTCTTTCATGCCAACATTTTTTCCGAGTGATCAAGAAAAGCTTTGATATGAAGGAATTTATTGGGGCTTCGCCCCAAACCCCACCAGGAAGGGCACAGCCCTTCCTGGACCATCCCAGTCTTTCAATAGTTTAAAAAAACTACACATTTCGAAATGGGTTCGGTTCAAGAAAACGCCAACAAAAAAAGGGGGGCGATCAATCGCCCCCCCCATAGATTTCAAGGATCGCAACCGATCCCGCTCAGGCGCCGAGGCGCTTTTTGTAGTCGGCGACCTGCTTGCGCATCCGCTCGGGCAGACGATCTCCCACTTTGGCCATGTAGCCATCCAGGTCCGTCAGTTCGGACTTGAATGCGGCCGCGTCCACCTTCAACAGCTCGGCCAGATTCTCTTTGGATATGTTGAGTCCGGTCATATCCAGATCTTCGGGCTTGGGCATGAGACCGATCGGAGTCTCCACGGCACCTTTTTTGCCCTCGACCCGCTCGCACATCCACTTGAGGACGCGGGCGTTGTCACCAAAGCCGGGCCAGAGCCACTTGCCGGCATCATTTTTCCGGAACCAGTTGATATAGAAGATCGCCGGGGCCTTGTCGCCAAGGCGGTCACCCATGTTGAACCAATGCTGCCAGTAGTCGCCGACATTGTAGCCGCAGAAGGGCAACATGGCCATCGGGTCGCGCCGCAAGGCGGTGACATCGAGAGCGGCGGCGGTGGGTTCGGAAGCCGCCGTGGCCCCCATGAACACACCATGATCCCAACTCAATGCCTGATGGACCAGGGGCATGACCCGGGTGCGACGACCACCGAAGATGAAAATATCGATGGGCACACCTTCGGGATTCTCCCAGTCGGAGCAGATAATCGGGCATTGGTGGGCCGGAGCCGTGAAACGGGCATTGGCGTGGGCACCCACCTCCTTGGAGGCCGGGGTCCACTCACGTCCTTTCCAGTCGATACCGTGTTTGCACTCGGTCTCCATCCCTTCCCACCAGACATCCTTGTCGTCGGTCAGTACGCAGTTGGTGAAGATGGCGTTGGCGCGGATCGACTCCATGGCCATGGGGTTGGAGTTGCGGCTGGTGCCAGGAGCGACCCCAAAGAAACCCGCTTCAGGGTTGATGGCGTACAGACGGCCATCGCCACGAATTTTCATCCAGGCGATATCGTCGCCGATACACTCGACCTTCCAGCCCTGGATCGTCGGCTGCAACATGGCCAGGTTGGTCTTGCCGCAGGCGCTCGGGAAGGCAGCAGCGACGTGAAAACGCCGACCTTCAGGATTGGTCAGGCGCAAAATCAACATATGCTCGGCCATCCACCCCTCATCGCGGGCCTGGGCCGAGGCGATGCGCAGGGCCAAACACTTCTTGCCGAGCAGGGCGTTGCCGCCGTAGCCGGAGCCATACGACCAGATCAAGCGCTCTTCGGGGAAATGGGCAATATATTTTTTCTCGATGGGGGCGCAAGGCCATTTGCCGTTGTCCTGCTCCCCTTTGGCGAGGGGCTTGCCAACCGAGTGCAGGCAAGGGATGAACTCACCGTTGTCGCCAAGAACATTCATGACCTTGGTACCGACCCGGGTCATGATGTGCATGTTGGCCACCACATACGAGCTGTCGGTGATCTGGACACCAATCTTGGCGATGGGGGATCCCACCGGACCCATGGAGAACGGAATGACATACATGGTGCGACCACGCATGCAGCCGTTGTAAAGGCCACGCATGGTCTTTTTCAGCTCTTCTGGATCGATCCAATTGTTGGTCGGACCGGCATCCTCTTTTTTCCGGCTGGCAATGTAGGTACGATCCTCAACCCGTGCCACGTCGGAAGGGTCGGAACGGAACGCATAGCTGTTGGGACGTTTTTTCTCATCAAGTTTGGTGGCCAGGCCGGCATCCACCAACAGTTTCATCATATGGTCATATTCGGCCTTGGTTCCATCGCACCAGACCACATTGTCCGGTTGACACATGGTCCGAACTTCTTCAACCCAGGCGAGCAGTTTGGCGTTTTTCGTCATCATGGTACCTTTCCTGGAACGAATCGTTGGATCAGATTATCCTTATTTTCTACTGGACACAAAATACGGGCACAAACTTCTAACTGTTATCCCGATATTTTTTTTGTGTCAACGGTAAAAATTTTGGCAAGCGGTGTGTCGCAGGGGCAGGCAGGAGGATTTCTAGGTGGAGAGTCCGGCAAACACCTCGACGGCTTTCAGAATTCTGGGCAGGTCATCAAGGGTGACATGGCGAAATATCTCCCCACCTGGAGCGATGCGTACATTGGGGCCTTGGGCGCACTGGCCAAAGCAGAGAATGCGTTTCACCTGGATGGGCCAATGACGTTGGGCAATGGCCTCGTCAAGTGCCGTGGCCAGGGTCTGGCTCCCCCGTTGGCCGCAAGAGGGGCTGTTGTAGGAGACGCGCTCCTTGATGCAGACCATCAGGGTCACCTCCCGATCGGTCACCGGGGAGGAAGGTGTTGACAACGTCTCTGCCATGATTGATTTTCCGTAACTGCCCAGGTACCCCCTCAAGAAAGGCCTGGATATGAAAGCCTTTGTCAGGGCTT